>NZ_PTRD01000036.1:0-144224 GCF_002965005.1 Escherichia sp. MOD1-EC7011 | reverse complement strand
CGTGGCTCCGGATATTGTCTGGGACTTCCGCCTGCCGCGCGTGAAATCGATCAGTGCTTCAGGCCATAAATTCGGTCTGGCTCCGCTGGGCTGCGGCTGGGTTATCTGGCGTGATGAAGAAGCACTGCCGAAAGAACTGGTGTTCAACGTTGACTATCTTGGCGGGCAAATCGGGACTTTCGCCATCAACTTCTCTCGCCCTGCCGGTCAGGTGATTGCGCAATACTATGAATTCCTGCGCCTTGGTCGCGAAGGCTACACCAAAGTACAGAACGCCTCTTACCAGGTCGCCACTTACCTGGCGGATGAAATCGCTAAACTGGGACCGTATGAGTTCATCTGTACAGGTCGCCCGGACGAAGGTATTCCGGCGGTTTGCTTCAAACTGAAAGACGGCGAAGATCCGGGATACACCCTGTATGACCTCTCTGAACGTCTGCGTCTGCGCGGCTGGCAGGTTCCGGCCTTTACCCTCGGCGGTGAAGCCACCGACATTGTGGTGATGCGTATTATGTGCCGTCGTGGTTTCGAAATGGACTTCGCTGAACTGTTGCTGGAAGACTACAAAGCCTCCCTGAAATATCTCAGCGATCACCCGAAACTGCAGGGTATTGCCCAGCAGAACAGCTTTAAACATACCTGATAACAGGATGTTATAAGGAATCTCAGCCCCGGCTAGCAAGCCGGGGCTGAGAGTTCGACCAGAATATAACCCGGAAATATTGGTTTATATTCATATTGTTATTAAGTTGTATAATGTATGAATGTTTATAAATTATAATGATATAAGTGAAATATCACCTTAAGGTATTATTCGCCTGGTATTCATTATCTTGCATTTTTATCTATTCATTTTTTGTATTATAAACACCATAATTCTGCGTAATTTATTCCACTCATTATCATTTTTCTCACCGCTTCGTTTAAATTTATATGCCAGTAAATTTGACTTAGATATAATGCGTGCTACATTAATAAACAGTAATATGTTTATGTTATATTAAGTCAACTATGCAATCACAACATGGCACTTGTCTCATTGCGTACGCAAGACATAAATATATTCTCACCATGGCTGATGGTGAATATCGCTATTTTAATGGCGGTGATTTGGTCTGCGCGGGTGCAAATCATGTTTTAGTTTTTAATTCCTTAGAAAATATAGTATTTGTCACGAAGGAAACGCTTTCATTATTCCTCCAGATTCTCAAGGAGGAGGCGTTAAATTTTCATGCTCATAAAAAAGTACCTTCGTTAATTATTCACCACTGTGCCAGAGAAATTCCATTTTTTCAGGAAGTTATGCAACTCTCGCAGCAAACTAATCTCCGCTATGGTGAGGTATTGCGCAAAAGAGCATTAATATTTGCATTATTGTCCGTTTTTCTTGAGGATGAGCAGTTTATACCGCTACTGGTGAACATATTACATCCCAATACGCGCACGCGAGTTTGTACAGTTATCAACAATAATATCGCTCATCAATGGACATTATCACAGATCGCCAACGAGTTACTGATGAGTCAGAGTCTGTTAAAGAAAAAATTGCGTGAAGAAGATACGTCTTATTCACAACTGCTCACCGCATGTAGAATGCAGCGTGCATTACAACTTGTTGTAATGCCTGGTATTCCAATAAAACGCGTGGCAATGTCCTGTGGCTATAACAGCATGTCATATTTTATTTACGTTTTTCGAAATTATTATGGGATGACACCCACAGAGTATCAGGAACAAATAGCACAAGGAAAGTTCAATGGCGACTCAATGACAAGACTTGTTACAGAAGAAAATTTTAGAGTTCGGCTGTAAGAATAAGATTACAACGTCTGCCCGAACATAAAAAAAACCCGGCATAGGGGACCGGGAAGAGGATAGTCTGCCGTCTCCAGACTAATAAACCGTTATAACACTCCCTGTTGGCACGGGAAACTTTTGTGCTCTCAGTAAGTTAAATATAACGTTTGCTGGAGATAAGATCAGCCAAATTTTTATAAACATAGGCTATACGATTTTTAAAAATATATTATTATTGTATTTACTTATTTCTAATTAACTGTTATGCAAATTTGCGTAATAGGTAAAGTATGATCCTACTAAATATGGCAGTTTTAGTCCTGAAGAACAGTCAGGCATCATTTCATCAGTATACTGAAATTGAAATAATCGCAGTAATGGTATATAAGGGATAGTCATGGCTCATGTTTGCTCGGTGATCCTCGCCTGCCGTTCGTTTGATATTTATCATGAACAGCAAAAAATATCGTTGAACAAAGCGAGTATTCTACTACTGGAGAAAAATTTGGCAGACGATTTTTCGTTTTGTTCACATGATACGCGACGTTTGGATATCGATGAGCTGACGGTTTGTCATTACTTACAAAATATTCGTCAGGCACCACATAATTTGGGGCTACATAACAAAAATCGTTTATTAATTAACCCAGAACCGCCAATGCCTCTGGTGATAGCGATTTTTGATAGTTTTGCTAAATCCGCTGTAAATTCTCCTATATTGAGCAATATGCTCTATCTTTCCTGCTTATCAATGTTTTCTCATAAGAAAGAGCTTATCCCTTTACTTTTTAACAGTATCAGCACTGTATCGGGGAAAGTTGAACGTATTATTAGCTTTGATATAGCCAGGCGTTGGTATCTGCGTGATATCGCAGAAACAATGTATACCAGTGAGAGCTTAATCAAAAAAAAGTTGCAGGAAGAAAATACTTGCTTCAGTAAAATATTACTCGCCTCGAGGATGTCGATGGCCAGAAGACTACTTGAGTTACGGCAAGTTCCTCTACATACCATTGCTGAAAAATGTGGGTATAGCAGTACGTCGTACTTTATAAATACATTTCGACAATATTATGGCGTCACACCACATCAGTTTGCACAGCATTCGCCGGGAACCTTCTCCTGATTGCATATCTCATTTGGGTATTGGTCAGGATCTCACACTCGCTGCATGTAAAAATCTTTCCTGATTATCTCTGCCGGAACCAACGGCAAGTTCTCTTTGGCAGTTCGCAAACGGGTATTAGTATTTTCAGGAGGAAAAGACGCGGCATGTTTGGGATTATTAAGCTAACAATTCATATAATTACGGGAATGCTGGTCTGTATTGTGCTGTTCAAATTGATGACCAATGGCTGGAGTGGTTTCTACTTTCACTGCTGTTTGTTAAGTCTGGTATTCCTCACGATTAGCTGGTTGTTGAGTAGTGAGTGGTTGCGAGGAAAGAGTAAGGCTGAACGCTCATGTTCAACCTTACTCTCATTCATACGTTACGCTTTTTTAAAGCGGGCAAAGAGATGTTCCACAACGACAAAAAAGACGGGAACGAAGTAAATTGCCAGCACAGTTGCTGCAAACATCCCCCCCATAACGCCTGTACCTACCGCGTTTTGTGCGCCGGAACCTGCGCCATGACTGATAACCAGCGGCAGTACGCCGAGAATAAAGGCCAGAGAGGTCATGAGGATTGGGCGTAAACGCATCCGCGCCGCTTCGATAATCGCTTCTACCGGTGTTTTGCCTTCTTTCTGCATCATCTCAACCGCAAATTCGACGATCAGGATGGCGTTCTTGGCGGAAAGCCCGATGGTGGTCAGCAATCCGACCTGAAAGTAGACGTCATTGCTTAAGCCGCGCAGGTCAGTTGCCAGTAATGCACCAATGACACCCAACGGTACAACTAACATCACCGAGAACGGAATTGACCAGCTTTCATACAGCGCGGCGAGGGCGAGGAACACCACGACCAGTGAAATGGCATACAGTACGGGAGCCTGGTTGGATGATAACGCTTCCTGATATGACAACCCGGTCCAGGAGTAGCCGACGCCCGCCGGAAGTTTAGCGACCAGATCCGCCATAAATTTCATTGCGTCACCGGTACTTTTCCCGGCAGCGGCTTCCCCTAAAATCTCCATCGACGGAATGCCGTTGTAACGTTCCAGTCGCGGCGAACCGTAGGTCCATTCTGTTGAAGAATAGGCAGAAAGCGGCGCCATCGTGCCAGAGGCGTTGCGTACATACCATTGGTTGATGTTGTCCGGCAGCATACGGAACGGCGTTCCTGCCTGGACATACACTTTTTTCACACGCCCCTGATTGAGGAAGTCATTGATGTAGCTACTGCCGAAGGCGGTAGAGAGGGTCTGGTTGATATCAGACAGTTCCACGCCCATCGCTTCGGCTTTCGCGGCGTTGACGTTCACTTTGAACATCGGTGTATCTTCCAGGCCGTTCGGGCGAACCGCTGTTACCTGATCGGGTGATTGTGCTGCCAGCGACAACAACTCGTTTCTCGCCTGGGTCAGCTTTTCGTGCCCCAGGTTGCCGTTGTCCAGCAGTTCCATATCAAAACCTGATGCTGTACCCAGCTCCGCTACCGCAGGTAAGTTGAACGGGAAAATCATCGCTTTATTGATACTGCTCAGAGCCACCATTGCCCGCTGAATGATTGCGGTCACTGAGTTTTCCTCGCCGACACGTTCAGACCACGGCTTGAGGCTGATAAACGCCAGACCGTTGTTTTGCCCCTGACCGCTGAAGCCAAAGCCGCCAACGGTAAACACCGACTGGACATTATTTTTCTCTTTTGTCAGATAGTAATCTGTCACCTGTTGCAGCACTTTCGTGGTGTTAACCATGGTGGAACCTGACGGTAACTGCGCGGTGGTCATAAAGACCCCCTGATCCTCTTCCGGTAAGAAAGAGGTCGGTGTACGCAGGAACAGCACCGCCATCCCCGCACAAATCAGCAGGTAAACCACCATGTAACGACCAGTGCAACGCAGCAGTGAGCGGGTGCTGTCGGTATAGTGCTGAGTCGATTTTTCAAACAGATGGTTGAAGCGTTCGAACAAGGCGTTCGGTTTGTGACCACCTTCCGGTGCGGCTTTCAGAATGGTGGCGCAAAGTGCCGGGGTCAGGCTCATCGCCACAAACACCGAAAGCAACATGGATGAAATCAGCGTAATGGAGAACTGGCGATAAATTTCCCCGGTCGCGCCGCTCATAAAGGCCATTGGCATAAACACGGCGGACAGAACAACGGCAATCCCGACCAACGCACGCTGGATTTGCCCCATCGATTTATGCGTCGCTTCCTGCGGCGGCAGTTTATCTTCCGCTATCACGCGCTCGACGTTTTCCACCACCACGATGGCGTCATCTACCAGAAGCCCTATAGCTAACACCATCCCGAACATGGTGAGGGTGTTGATGGTAAAACCGACCGCCGACAAAATCGCGAACGTACCGAGAATAACCACCGGCACGGCGATAGTCGGGATAATCGTAGCGCGAATGTTTTGTAAAAACAGGTACATGACCAGGAAGACGAGGATGATCGCCTCAACCAGCGTTTTGAAAACTTCCTGAATTGAAATTTGGATAAACGGTGTGGTGTCGTAAGGATAAACCGTCTTCAGGCTGGCGGGGAAATAGGCTGATAAGCGGTTGAGTTCTGCTTTTACTGCCCGCGAGGTATCGAGCGCGTTTGCCCCGGTAGCCAGTTTGATGGCGATACCGGCAGCAGGTTTGCCGTTATAGCGCGCCACGGTGGAATAATCTTCCGCCCCCAGCTCTACGCGAGCAACGTCGCGCAGCAATACTTGCGAACCATCTTGCTGAACTTTTAGCAGGATTTTGCCAAATTCTTCCGGCGTTTGTAGACGCGTCTGCACAATGATTGAGGCGTTCAGTTGCTGGTCTGCCGCCTGTGGCATCCCCCCCAGTTGACCGCCGGAAATCTGGTTGTTTTGTACTTTGATTTGGGAAATAACATCAGAAGGAACGAGATTGTATTTATTGAGTTTTTGCGGATCCAGCCAGATACGCATGGCGTACTCTGAACCAAAGAGCTGTACGCTACCGACGCCTGCGGTACGGCTTAGAGGGTCTTTAATATTAGACGCCACATAGTCCGCGATGTCGTACTGGTTGAGGCTGCCGTTATCAGAGATAAACGCCGCCACCATCAGGATATTGCTGCTCGATTTATTGACGCTAATTCCTTGTTGCTGTACCGCTTCGGGGAGCGATGGCATGGCGAGTTGCAGTTTATTTTGTACCTGAACCTGCGCGATATCGGGCGATGTTCCCGTCTCAAAGGTCAGGGTGATGGATGCATTACCTGCTGCATCGCTGGTTGATGACATATACATCAGGCCATCAAGCCCATTCATATTTTGCTCAATCACCTGAGTGACCGAGTCTTCTACTGTTTGCGCATCAGCACCCGGATAGGTGGCGCTGACGGTGATGGTCGGCGGCGCAATCTGCGGATACTGCGCAACCGGTAAGTTCATGATCGCCAGACCGCCTGCGAGCATCAAAATAATGGCAAGTACCCAGGCAAAAACCGGGCGATCAATAAAATAGTTAGCCATGAAAGTCCCCTTAAGCCTGCAACGTTATTGTTTCGATTCGGTGCTGGCGTTTTCCTGGCTGGAGGAAATTGCGCGTGCTTTGATACCCGGATGTATGCGTTGCAAACCGGAAACGATCACCCGATCGCCAGCTTGCAAACCAGAGGTAACAACCCACTGATTTCCGATAGCTTTGGTAGCGTTAATTTCGCGTAACTGCACGACATCGTCTTTATCCAGAATGAGTGCCGTCGCTTTACCCTGAGCGTTGTGAGTAACGCCTTCCTGCGGCACCAGTAACACATTCTGGCGACTACCTTCATCCACTAACGCTGTGACGTACATGCCTGGCAGTAAGTCACCATTTGGATTGGGGAAGATCGCGCGCAACGTGACGGAACCCGTGGTTTCATCTACTGTCGGGTCGGAAAATTTCAGCGTGCCGGTCTGGCTGTAACGTTTGCCATTTTCCAGATTAAGCTGCACAGGCGTACTGCCCTGAACCTGCTTGATCTGCCCACTGGCGACCTCTTCTTTCATGCGCAAAAAATCCTGCACCGACTGCGTGAGATCGACATAAATCGGATCCAGACGCTGCACAGTGACCAGGGAATCAGCTTGATTAGCAGTAACTAATGCGCCGACGGTTACCGACGATTTTCCGCTGACGCCCGTAATCGGCGAGGTGACATTCGCGTATTGCAGATTGATCGTCGCCTGCTCAACAGCCGCTTTGGCGACGGTGACATTGGCTTCTGCCTCATTCAGTTGGGTGCGCGCGGTGTCGTAATCCTGACGGCTAACGTAGTTGGTCTTCAGCAACGATGCCTGGCGGTTAAAGGTGATGCGGGCATTGCTGGCGGTGGAGAGAGCTTTCGCCAGCGAACCTTTGGCGGAGTTCAGCTCTGCCTGTAAGGGCGCGGGGTCAATCTGATACAGCGAGTCGCCCTGGTTAACTTTATCGCCTTCGATAAAGTTGCGTTTAATGATAATGCCGCCCACCTGGGGACGTATCTCAGCAACTTCATAAGGAACTGTTCTGCCGGGCAGTTCGCTCATCACATTGACCGAACCGGGAGAGAGTGTCACCACACTCACTTCAGGTGTCATGGCGGCGGCATTTTCCGTCGATTTGTCATCGCAGGCGGTGAGTATCGCGCCGCAGAATAACAACGGTATTAACAGTATTCTTTTTCTGTTCATTTTAGTCCCTGAAAACTCGTGAGAAATAACGGTTCTTTGAATTACGCGTGGGGTGAGGTATGAGGGATTTACAGACCAGCGGCATAATGCAAGTCATGAGGTTGTAAGCCAGCGAGGAAGCATGTAGGCAGAGTGACCAATATTGTGACGTTAATGGCAAAAAAAATGTTGCCGTTCTGCCGACAGTCTCTGTCTGCATCCGGGCAACGAAGGTTTCTACTGGTGGATACATAAACCAGGGGAATAAGTTCGTTTTCGCTTCTCCTTGGGTTATCACCGGGAGTAATGGAGTCAGCATTTGCATCCCTCGTCATGCCAGCCATTAATTTCAGACAATTATCGCTGGGTCACATCGGCTCCTTATTAAAAATAAGAAGAAATTCCCAGAGTCACGATGTCGCTCATACGTCTCAGTTTCAGCTTGTACATGATATTGAATTTCTGGATCTTTAACGTTTGCTGCGAAATATTCAGTGTTGATGTGATATTACTTTCATTTTTGTTTTTCAGAATCAGTTGCATAATTTTGAATTGATTATGCGAGAAACATAATTGAGAATTCTTATGGGGTAAGTGTTTTCCATAAGTAATATCAATCAGGTTTTTAATACTTTCTTTGCGGCTGATAAAATAAATAGGCGACTGACTTTTCAGTTTACTGATGTGATAAGGTGCCAGAACAATGATTCTTTCGGCATCTAATTTCTCAAGAAACTTAATAGCTTCTTCATCAAGGATATGATTATGATAGGTATCAATGATCACCTTGAATGGTTTGTTGCCTATGCTTTTGAGCTCTGACAGGGAATTGATTTTTATCATTTCGTGATTATCTTTCAACTGCAAAAAGCCCTGTAAAAGAAAAGAATCCTTCGTCATGAGAAAAATCATAACTTGCTCCTTAGCCGTTATCGTTTCGAACATGTTGTCCCTTTCATTATTTACATCCATGTCCGAATATGGTGTTCAATATAGTAAACGCCTATAAGAACCTTGCCCTTCGTGAACTAATACGTCTATTAACACTAATCAAAACTTCAGATTTAGCCATCATCTGGTCCATATATTGATCCTAGGTAAGATTCCTGGTTGTTATTGATTTGTAATTAATAAACAAAACATTAACACGCTGCGGACTTCTACCCAAGAATAAGTTATAAATAATCCATTTGTGATCTCTGAAGAATATTACTAAAGTTAAAGCGTAATCCGATTTAAATATTGAGTCTCCTTGTTTCTATTTAAGCTGGCAATTGGATTGCCAGCTTTCTTTTAGCGCATTGATAGTGAAAAAATAAACTCTGGAATATTCGTTTATCTACCCATAGCATCGATGTTTATGGAAGCTTCAGTTCACTTTCTCACAGCACTTCTAAAACATTAAACCTGACAACGAAAAATATCAGCCATGATAATGTTTGAAATGGCTAATTCGGCGTGAAATAAATAAAAAAAACAAAAATTTCAGATAGTTGATTTAATCGCTGTGCGCGATTTATTTCAATGATAGTACGTGTTTTATCAAGGTAGCCATGCGGTGATGTAGGTGTTAGCTGCCTCATAATCATTGTGCGTAACTATGAGGCAGGCTAAAAAATAGAGCGGAGATACGTCGGCTAGTTATTATTTTTTAACGAACAAACTAGCAAAACTGAACAGGCTGGCGGCGCTAAATATGAGTTCGATCCCTACCAGGGTAGATACCAATGTCACAGAAACCATTGGTGTTGCGCCAAGGAATATCCAGGCAATGACGATATCCAGCACACCAATAACGAGTTGTAGCCAGCTACCTTTCATTGAACGCTGACGATACCAGCTCATCAGGCGAATAACCCCTGCGACGCAGAACAGACCCGCAATAAACGCTGCAATGGCGAAAATCCCTAGTTCCGGTGCGCGGATAAAGAAATAGCCGATCAATAAATAGGCTACAGCCACGAGGAACCCCGATAATACAGGCCAGAAATTATGACTGCGGTTGCTGAATAATCCAACAATAAGTGCAATACCAGAGCAGATTAATAATACGCCAACTACCGTGCTTAGAATATCACCAGAAACAAACGGGAAACTGATACACAGTAAACCGACGATGAATAGCAGTACAGCAATAAACTGGATCGCTCTACGATGCTTCTTAAGCATATCCAGATCAAACTTCAAAATTGTTGCCTTATCTATATATAACATAGAACCACCCTATAAATTTAAGAAGGAAAACCCCTGCTATCAATCTATGCCAAAAATGCATCTGAGAATGCAGTTGATTTAATAAAAATTTCCTAATTACTGTGCGTGATGACCATGTAACCTATTGTATTAGAATAAAAATATCTGATTTTGATATTTTGTCTCAACATGACATACCCAGAAAACCAGGTTATAACCTCAATGTCGAAATTGATTCGTGACGGCTCTTTCACTTTATAGTTGAGGATATTACGATGAAAAAAGTATTAGGCGTTATTCTTGGTGGTCTGCTTCTTCTGCCTGTAGTGAGCAATGCAGCCGATGCGCAAAAAGCAGCTGACAATAAAAAACCTGTCAACTCCTGGACCTGTGAAGACTTCCTGGCTGTAGACGAATCCTTCCAGCCGACTGCTGTCGGTTTTGCTGAGGCTCTGAATAATAAAGACAAACCGGAAGATGCGGTTTTAGATGTTCAGGGTATTGCAACCGTAACCCCTGCGATCGTTCAGGCTTGTACCCAGGATAAAAAAGCCAGCTTTAAAGATAAAGTTAAAGGCGAATGGGACAAAATTAAGAAAGATATGTAATTACGGGAATGCGTTACATCGTATTTCCTTAAATATTGAACAGGCCGGAATATCTTGCTTATAAAGCAGGTAATCCTCCTGTTCATATATCAATTATTTATTGAATGGGTTGTAAAATGAATATTGCATCTCTACGTAAAGCCATTGTTTTCGTTGGCGCTGTAGCGGCACTGTCACTGGTTAATGCGCAATCTGCGATGGCGGCTAATGAATCTGCTAAAGATATGACTTGTCAGGAATTTATTGACCTGAATCCGAAAGCGATGACACCTGTTGCATGGTGGATGCTGCATGAAGAAACGGTTTATAAAGGTGGCGATACTGTAACCTTAAATGAAACCGACCTGACTCAGATTCCTAAAGTGATTGAATATTGTAAGAAAAATCCGCAGAAAAATTTGTATACCTTTAAAGATAAATTGGCAAATGTCCTGCCGAATTAACAGGAATAAAGCAAAAAGGAGTAGCAAGCCGAGCCATCTTGCTGCTCCTTTTTGCGTTTTTATATGACTACCGAATTTATTATTCGTTTGATCCTGACCGCAATTGCTTGTGGTGCTATTGGCATGGAAAGGCAAATGCGCGGCAAAGGAGCCGGGTTACGCACACATGTCTTGATTGGTATGGGCAGCGCGCTGTTCATGATTGTGTCGAAATATGGTTTTGCTGATGTGCTGGCCTTGGATCATGTCGGTCTTGATCCCAGCCGTATTGCCGCTCAGGTCGTCACTGGCGTCGGATTTATCGGTGCGGGGAACATCCTCGTTCGCAATCAAAATATTGTCGGTTTAACTACCGCTGCGGATATTTGGGTAACGGCAGCCATCGGTATGGTGATTGGTAGCGGCATGTATGAACTGGGGATTTACGGTTCCGTGATGACCTTGCTGGTGCTGGAAGTCTTCCATCAATTAACCTTCCGCCTGATGAACAAAAATTACCATTTACAGCTGACGTTAGTGAACGGTAATACGGTATCAATGCTCGACTGGTTTAAGCAGCAAAAAATAAAAACAGATTTAGTTTCGTTGCAGGAAAATGAAGATCATGAAGTGGTTTCCATTGATATCCAGCTTCATGCCACGACATCGATAGAAGAGCTGTTGCGATTATTAAAAGGCATGGCAGGGGTGAAAGGCGTTTCAATTAGCTAATCTGTATCGTTATTTATTCGGCAGGAGTACCAGAGCGGTACTCCTGTTGGTTTTAATGATCGAGGACGATCAGTGGTGAATGGTTAGCCGGATCTTTTAGCACGGTAATATCCGCGCCATAGAGCATTGTCAGCGCCTGCTGTGTCAATACGTCCTGCGGTTTGCCATTTGCAACAACCTTTCCTTTTTGCATCAAAACAACACGGTCAGCATAACGGGCTGCAAGATTAAGATCGTGCAATACGCAGCAGACGTTAAATTGCCGTTCGCGAACCAACTGGCGTAATAAACGAAACAGATGTTGTTGATGGTGAATATCCAGCGCCGACGTTGGTTCATCAAGAAATAACCATTTCGGTGAGGGAACTGGTTCCCAGAGTTGCACCAGCAGGCGAGCCAATTGCACACGCTGTTGTTCACCGCCGGATAATTGCCGGTAGTCGCGGTTAGCGAGTGCCTGACAGTCGCATAACGCCATAATCTGCACCGTTTCACCGCTCTGATTGCCGGTACGATGTGGATGCCGCCCCATCTGGATCACTTCCTTTACGCTGAATGGAAACGCCATGTGGCTATTTTGACGCATCACGGCCCGGTGTTTCGCTAGTTCGGTGATTGACCATTCATTTAATGGCTTATTAAACAACCGGCATTCGCCGCTATCTGGTTGAAGATAGCCGGTTAGCTGGCGAAGCAACGTGGATTTTCCCGCGCCATTAGGGCCGAGAATGGCAACAATTTCTCCGCCGGGAAAAGTCAGCGAGACATTGTCAGTCAGACGCCGTCCCTGAAGGCTATAAACCAGGTTCTGGGCGCTGATCATGTGATCCTCCGGTTGCGCAGAATCAACCACATAAAATAAGGGCCGCCAAGCAGGCTGGTTAATAATCCCACGGGCATTTCTGCTGGCTGTACTAGCGTGCGGGCAAGTGTGTCTGCCATCAGCAATAAACAGGCGCCGGCGAGGGCGGAACAAGGGATTAACCAGCGGTGATTTGCCCCGGTCGTCATGCGAATCAGATGTGGGATCACCAGGCCTATAAAACCGATAATGCCACTTACCGATACGGCAGCGCCAACAAGCAGTGAGCTAATCAACAGTAATTGCTGGCGTTTACGTTTAACGTTCACGCCGAGGTAGTGGGCTTCTTCATCACCAAGTTGCAGCAAATTTAGCGTTCCGGCGAGACAGGTTGTCGCGATAATGGCTGGCAGAATGAATGAACTGGCGACCAATAACGTCGGCCATTGCGCCTGTCCAAGATTGCCCATCATCCACAGTGTGAGTTGTCGTAGCTGCTGTTCATCGCCGATATAGCTCAGTACGCCAATCGCCGCACCGCACAGGGCGTTGATGGCGATCCCGGCCAGTAACAATTGCATCATGCTGCCATCGCGATGGCGCTGCGTGATGAGAAAAATGATGGTGCAGACCACTAAACTACCGGCGATGGCAAATACCATTTGCTCATAGAGCACCAGCATCACCGGGAAGGAAAAGGGCAGCACAATAGCAACGCCAACCATTAATGCCGAACCGCTACTGACGCCGAGTAATCCAGGGTCAGCCATGGGGTTGCGAAAAAGCCCCTGCATAATCACCCCGGCGGTTGCCAACGCTGCGCCTACCAGCACTGCCAGTAAAACGCGAGGCAGGCGAATATTCAGCCAGATATCGAGGTATTCCTCATCAAAAAGGGCATCAAAACTGATCTTTAACGCTCCCTGACTGGCGCCGAACAGCACCAGGGCAAGCAATAAGAGTGATAGCCCCATAAAGACACTGGCGGAAGACAATGAATCCTTGAGCACGCAAAACTCCATTACGACATTACGGCGCGGATATTCCGCGCCGGGAGGGGATTACGCCGGTTTCAGATCTGGTTCAATCAGACTGTAGATCTGCTTGTTGAGTGTCGGCTGACTGGCCAGTTCAGCAATATGTGTAGCGACATCGGCACGGCGGACAAAACCATGACATTCCTGATTTTGTATCCGTAACGCTTTGCCCGTTGCTGCGCCATCAAGCAGACCGCCTGGACGGAGAATGGCGTAGTCAAGTTGGCTGGTTTGCAGCCAGCTTTCCGCCAGCGTTTTTTCCCGTACCGCCTGACCAAACGCGGCTTTGGCGCGATCTGATAAAAACGGCCAGCTATCTCCGCATCCCAAAGAGGTCACCAGAATCATGCGCTTGATACCGGCTTTTTCGGCCTCATCAATCACTGTTCTGTGCGCCAGATAATCCTGTGCGCCACCCATTGTTGAGATGACAAGCGCATCCGGGCCAGCCGCGCGGCAGGCCGCTGCGACCACGCTGGCATCACAGGCATCGCCTGTAAAAACCTGCACACCTTGTTGTGCCAGTTTCTTGGCTGCATCGGCATGACGAACGACAGCAACGACCGGACGTTGTTCCGCCAGCGCCAGTGCAAGCGTTCTGGCTCCAACTCCCTTTCCGCCTGCGCCAAAGAGTAGCCACGGCGTCATCAGGCATGTTCCTTCAGAGATGCCGCCAGAGCATGGAAGGCGCTGACTTGTTCGCTCAGGAGCTGACGATGGTCATCCCTGCCGAGGAAGATTTTCAGCATGGCGCTGCCTTCCTTATTGAAAAAGAGAATAGAGGCGGTGTCCATGCCCATGAATTTACGTTCGATCAAGGCAATATGTGTGCAGTTTTCTGCTTTGATGTGCCCGGACATGCCGTGCTTTCCGCGTAGGTTGAAATAGCCGTGACGATGGAAACCCGAAGGCAGTTCGCCGCTAAATTCGAGGATCACATCGGCAGTATGCACCAGCGTGGTGACGTTGCCCCATTCGCAGACGGTATCCCAGACAGTATCGAATTTATCGCCTGACACGACCGTCGGAGAGGGCAGATTTTTCACTACCTCCAGCAGTGTGGTGTTGTATTGTTCGGCGATCGCTTCCAGCGTACCGTCTGGCTCCGTTTTCAAAAATTCCTGTAACGAGACATGGCTCATAAATCACTCCTGTTATGGTTTTCCACGCACAATCGCTGGCGCATTAAGTACCTGAATCAGTTCATTAAGAGACTGCAAAATATTGCTTGCCCAGAAACGACCTTCATTAGTCAGCCGCAGGCAAGTTGAAGCATCGCGGCTTAAGCCTTTTTGGTGCCACTGAGCCAGTAACGGCGCGAGTTTTTCGGCATGTGGCGTAAGTTCGTCCAGTGATACACGCGCCGTTTCAATGCCCGACTGCAAGGTATGACGCCACTGCGCGTTACGTTCGGCGTTACGCATGATCATCATCAGCGGTTTTTTGCCTGCCGCGACGGATTCATGCCAGGTCTGAAGGTTGCGTTCGTTCATCCAAGAGTAACCATTAATCGAACCGCCTGCGCCAGAACCAAAGGCCAGACAATCGGCACCCTGTTTAATCAGCAGGTTATAGAGATTACGTTCGCGTGTAGTACGACCCCAGTGGCTGTTACTGATGCAGCGCCAGCCGGCATCGTCCATGAAGTCACACCCTTGCAGATAGAGATCGCGACGTTCTGCCGGAGAGGGCACGGTAGTGCGCCCATTTTCCACGGCTTTGCCCAGCGGCGTGTTGGGCAGGACATTGAGCGCATAGAGATCAACGCCATCGAGACCGATATCGCGGGCAATAGTCAGATCTTCTCCCCAGGTTTGCGCATCCTGACCTGGCAGGCCGAATAACAGATCGCACACCACCGCAGCACGGTCGCGTTTGACCAGGCTTTCCATAAACGCAATGGCGGTCGGACCATCAGAGGTGCGTGCCATTTTCTTGCGGATATTGCTGTTAAATGACTGAATACCAATAGAAAAGCGATTTGCTCCTGCGTCAAGGCAAGCGTCGATTCGGTCAGCGTCAAAATTCAGTACCCGGCCTTCAATGGTGATTTCACAATCGGGTGCCAGCGGTAATTTCTCTCGTAGTGTGGTGATGATTCTGGACAAATCGCGCGCAGAGAGCGCAGAAGGCGTGCCGCCACCGAAATAGACTGCGTGGATGGGCGCGGACTGATGCAATACACTGTCCGCCTCCAGCTCGATTTCTCGAATCAGGGCATCGGTATAATGAGCGCACGCATCTTCGTTAAAACGATTTTGATAAAAACCACAAAACGTGCAGTGTGTCGCGCAAAAAGGAATATGCAGATAAACCAGTCGCTTACGAGGTGAAGTCGTTTGACCGATCATCTCTTGCCAGGTTTGTGCCAGTTGTTCTTTGGCGACCGGAATGGCTCCACGAAATGGCATCATGGCGCGCCTGTCTTTAAATGGCTGGTCTCCGTCTAAAGCAAAATGTGGCGTGAGATCCAGGGTGTTTTTCATGTTCATACGTCTGATTTAAATCCGTTTATTGCGGCCAAAGCTGCTGGTGTAAAGACTCAACGACATCAGCAATACGCGGGCCCATTCCCAGAATCAGGTTTTGATCAACGGTGATAATGCGCTGGTTTTTCCATGCGGCGGTGTGGGTAATTCCGGCAATAGAACGCAGCCGATTAATATCGCCATCGACCATTTGTGAGGTGACGACAATCACTTCAGGGTTAGCCGCAATCAGCGATTCCGCGCTGTAGCTTTTGTACTGCTGGTGGGTAGCGACGTTTTCTGCACCGGCAAGCGAAAGAATGGCGTCTGCGACGCTGCCTTTACCGGCAACCTGTGGCGCACTGCCGCCTGCGGAGAGAATAAACATCGCTTTAACCGGGGCTTTTTTGGCCGCCACGTTTTGCTGTACTCGCTCCAGGCGTTGGTTGATCTGTGTCACCAGCGCGTCGCCTTGTTCAGGAACCTGTAGCGTTTTTGCCAGTTGACGAATGTTGGCGTACATCTGCTCAAGGGTGGCAGGCACTCGCGGCAGGGTGACGACGTTGACTTTCTGCGCCCGTAGTTGGTCGAGCACAATTTGTGGCCCGGCATCCTGCCAGGTAATTACGCTATTCGGGCGAAGTGACAAAATGCCTTCGCTGCTTAGTTGTTTCCAGTAACCAATATGCGGCAGTTTGGCGGTTTCTGGTGGATAAGATGTTGTTTCATCGACACCAACCATGCGGTTACCAGCACCCATCGCGTAGATCAGTTCCGTCAGTGACCCTCCAGCAACCACGATACGTTCGGTCGCCGTTGCGCTAAAAGCCCAGCTAAGAGCCAGTACTGCCATAAACAGTTTTTTCATGGAACTTCGTTTTACCGTGGTCTTCGCGGCAGAGGCCACGGCTGAAATGCATAACGTTAGTGGGGAACAAAGATACGGCCTGGTGGTGATCCTTGGCATCATATTGAGAACTCTTATCAAATTGAGAATGATAATGATTATCATTTGAGTTATATATGAAATTCCACCACCGATTCAATACGCAAGGCGTTACAAGCGTATTTATTTTTGATTTTTATCAAGATGATTCGTCAGCTAACGTTCTTTGCAACGGCTGAATTTCGGGGCGAGAAAAAGGTGAAACTCCAGCAATGTCGCGGGTTGTAGGGCAAAAAAATAGAAAAATTATTGCAGTTAACGACAAAGATTTGTTACGGCACGGTGGGACGAATTGTGACAAGGACGCTGCGGTTGATGAGAGATAAACAGATTCTTTAACCCCCTGTTTAGTGTGTTAATAGCGGTTAAAAAAAGCTTGATCATAAAAAAATGATCGATAATAATTCTCATTATCAAGTTGGTATTTAACAAAATATGATCATATGGATAATGAAATTATAACTTTCGTGAGGGATAACGCACGGCACTCTTCACTTCAGACGTGGTGTACCACCCGGCCTGATAAGAGGGCTTGTATTTGCGCAATTGTCAGAAATATCAGGTAATTTCACGGGATATAAACGCCAATTAACTCACCTGGCTAATACTATCACCTTGAATCGTAAATAAATTTATTTTCGCCAGCCACCCCGGTTTTTACCCAGGCAGCCAGCATTTTTTATTTTCCTCATGGAGAATCGCTATGTCACGTCCGCAATTTACCTCGTTGCGCTTGAGTTTGTTGGCTTTGGCTGTTTCCGCCAGCTTGCCGACGATTGCTTTTGCTACTGAAACCATGACTGTTACTGCAACGGGGAATGCCCGAAGTTCCTTCGAAGCGCCAATGATGGTCAGCGTTATCGACACTTCCGTCCCTGAAAACCAAACGGCCACTTCTGCCACCGATCTGCTGCGCCATGTTCCTGGGATTACTCTTGATGGTACGGGACGCACGAATGGTCAGGATGTGAATATGCGTGGTTATGACCATCGCGGTGTGTTGATCCTTGTCGATGGTGTTCGTCAGGGAACCGATACTGGACACCTGAATGGTACTTTCCTCGATCCGGCGCTGATCAAACGCGTTGAGATTGTCCGTGGTCCTTCGGCATTACTGTATGGCAGTGGCGCGCTGGGAGGGGTTATCTCCTACGATACGGTCGATGCAAAAGATTTATTGCAGGAAGGGCAAAGCAGTGGTTTTCGTGTCTTTGGCACTGGCGGCACGGGAGACCATAGCCTGGGATTAGGCGCGAGCGCGTTTGGGCGAACTGAAAATCTGGATGGTATTGTGGCCTGGTCCAGCCGCGATCGTGGTGATTTACGCCAGAGCAATGGTGAAACCGCGCCGAATGACGAGGCTATCAACAACATGCTGGCGAAAGGAACCTGGAAAATTGATTCTGCCCAGGCTCTGAGCGGGTTAGTGCGTTATTACAATAACGACGCGCGTGAACCAAAAAATCCGCAGACCGTTGAGGCTTCTGATAGCAGCAACCCGATGGTTGATCGCTCAACGATTCAACGTGATGCGCAGCTTGCTTATAAACTCGCTCCGTTGGGCAACGACTGGTTAAATGCCGATGCAAAAGTTTACTGGTCGGAAGTCCGTATTAATGCGCAGAACACGGAGAGTTCCGGCGAGTATCGTGAACAGACGACAAAAGGTGCCAAACTGGAGAACCGTTCCACTCTGTTTGCCGATAGTTTTGCCTCTCACCTGCTGACATATGGCGGTGAGTATTATCGTCAGGAACAGCATCCTGGCGGTGCGACGACGGGGTTCCCGCAAGCGAAAATCGATTTCAGCTCCGGTTGGCTGCAAGATGAGATAACCTTACGCGATCTGCCGATTACCCTGCTTGGCGGAACCCGCTATGACAGTTATCGCGGTAGCAGCGACGGCTACAAAGATGTGGATGCCGACAAATGGTCATCTCGTGCGGGGATGACTATCAACCCGACCAACTGGCTGATGTTATTTGGCTCGTATGCGCAGGCATTCCGCGCCCCGACGATGGGTGAAATGTATAACGATTCTAAGCACTTCTCGATTGGTCGCTTCTATACCAACTATTGGGTGCCGAACCCGAATTTGCGTCCGGAAACCAACGAAACTCAGGAGTACGGCTTTGGGCTGCGTTTTGATGACCTGATGTTGTCCAATGATGCCCTGGAATTTAAAGCCAGCTACTTTGATACCAAAGCGAAGGATTACATCTCCACGACCGTCAATTTCGCGGCGGCGACGACCATGTCGTATAACGTCCCGAACGCCAAAATCTGGGGCTGGGACGTGATGACGAAATATACCACTGATCTGTTTAGCCTTGATGTGGCCTATAACCGTACCCGTGGCAAAGACACCGATAGCGGTGAATATATCTCCAGCATTAACCCGGATACTGTTACCAGCACCCTGAATATTCCCATTGCCCATAGTGGCTTCTCTGTCGGTTGGGTCGGTACGTTTGCCGATCGCTCAACACATGTCAGCAGCAGTTACAGTAAACAACCGGGCTACGGCGTGAATGATTTCTACGTTAGCTATCAAGGACAGCAGGCGCTCAAAGGCATGACCACCACTCTGGTACTGGGCAACGCCTTCGATAAAGAGTACTGGTCGCCGCAGGGTATCCCGCAGGATGGTCGTAACGGAAAAATTTTCGTGAGTTATCAATGGTAATCATCTGCCCCGATATTTCGGGGCGTTTATCTGGAAGGAAGAGAGACAATGAACCACTACACACGCTGGCTTGAGTTAAAAGAACAAAATCCCGGAAAGTACGCGCGTGACATCGCAGGTTTAATGAATATTAGCGAAGCAGAACTGGCATTTGCGCGCGTCACGCACGATGCGTGGCGGATGCGTGGCAATATTCGTGAAATTCTGGCAGCACTGGAAAGCGTTGGCGAAACCAAATGCATTTGCCGGAACGAATATGCTGTTCATGAGCAGATAGGTGCTTTCACGAACCAGCATTTGAACGGTCATGCCGGATTAATACTCAACCCGCGCGCGCTGGATTTACGACTGTTTCTCAATCAGTGGGACAGTGTTTTCCATATAAAAGAAACCACGACTCGCGGCGAACGCCAGAGTATTCAGTTCTTTGATCATCAGGGCGATGCGTTACTGAAAGTTTATGCTACCGACAATACCGATATGGCGGCATGGAATGAGCTTCTGGCACGGTTTATCACCGATGAGAATACGCCGCTTGAGTTAAAAGCCGTTGATGCGCCAGTTGTTCAAACGCGAGCCGATGCCAGTGTGGTCGAGCAAGAGTGGCGGGCGATGACCGACGTTCATCAGTTTTTTACGTTGCTCAAGCGCCACAACCTGACTCGCCAGCAGGCGTTTAATCTGGTGGCAGACGATTTGGCCTGCAAAGTACCCAATAGTGCGCTGGCGCAGATACTGGAATCCGCCCAGCAAGATGGTAATGAGATCATGGTATTTGTTGGCAACCGTGGTTGCGTACAGATCTTCACCGGTGTGGTTGAAAAAGTGGTGCCGATGAAAGGCTGGCTGAATATTTTCAACCCAACGTTTACTCTTCACCTTTTAGAGGAGTGCATTGCTGAAACCTGGGTAACTCGTAAACCCGCCAGCGATGGCTACGTAACCAGTCTGGAATTGTTTGCCCATGACGGTACGCAGATTGCGCAGCTCTATGGTCAACGTACAGAAGGCGAACAGGAGCAAGCGCAATGGCGTAAACAGATTGCGGCATTGACGCAGGAAGGTGTTACTGCGTAAAGCGTAATTGTGCGGAGGTCTGGCGGTCGCCGGGCCTCTTTATAAATATCAGCTGGCGAGTTCAGACCAGATAATCAATATGTTGATGACGTACCAGTTCGTTGATCCGCTTAAGGTTGAGAATCATCATAATATTGTGTTTATGGCAGTAGAATGTTTTCAGCGAAATTTTTAATTTTCCCAGAATATCTTCCGTCGTCATTTGATTAGCAATGCAGGTCAGAACCTGATGTTGTTTGCATGAGAGTGACACATCCGCTTCTGGCACAGAACAGTAACTGCCATTAAGCAGCGCGACAAAGTCAATAATCGTAATATTTCTCTGGACAAAAGTTACCGGGACTTTTCCCAGACAGCGTTTAATATTAAACGGTGAGAAAACAATGACATGAACAGGCTTCAGATGTTCAATTTTGTTGAATATTGAAGAATGAAAGACATTATTCATTAACGTGTCAATAATCACTAAGGCATTCTGATGCAATGTTAAGTCGATCTCTTCCTCGTTCTGTATATGAACGACATTACCCTTACTTAAAATATTTTTCATCGCGGTGAAAAACATTGTATCCCTGGTAATTATAAGAAACATAACCGACTCCTGTTGCGGACATTAACTTTATAATCAGGTCGCCAAAGGTAATAAATAGAGAGGATATTATAATTATTGTTATATATAAATATTCATACTAAAGATGCAGATATTTGAAAAATATCTGCATCTTTAAACTAAATCATTTCACCAGTTCTGGCGTTACCTGGCTAACCGCATTAGTGTAGTAAGGTGCGCCCCAGCCTGGTTCAGGCCAGAATGCGCCGTAGCCGTAATCCCACAGGTTGTAGGTGGTGTTGACCACTTCTCTCAAATGCCACACCTGAATACCTTGTACATTCACGTCAACGAAGTTATATGGGACTTTATTGATAAATCCAGGTTGTTCTCCCTGAATTGTGCCGAGAACAGTAACAAAGTGATTACGATAGTTCACTGGGTCAAGGAAGCCATTTTGTCTGGCGAGCAGGCGACCTTGATAGTTGGCTTCAATGTCAGGTTTGGCATAGCTATCCAGCGGTAATACGGCGATTTCTAACAACGTATCAGTTTTGCCGTTAATAACGTTGATAACCTTACCGCCAAAGCGTGCCTGTTGCCCAACATACAAATTCGGTTGGTTATGAACAGCAACAAAACTTTTTTGAATATCAGGTTGATTATTGCCTTTAATATTTTGCGGAATCGAACTACATGCGGCAAGAAAAAATGAAAGGCTGAAGATGAGTGCACCTTTTGTCTTGTTCATGTTACTATCCTTATCAACAAATGTTAAAACCATAATAGATATTTCTTTATAGTTTTCATCCGATTCTTAGGCGATATGCCTGATAGTAACGTAAACCTGTCTGATATTTATATCCTTGAATATTAGTCCCGGATAGCATTGACATATGATGTTATTATCCGTCTCTTCGTAATATTAGTTCTTTATTTAATTATTATAATGAGTTTATTTTTTTATCTCATGTTACATGGAGTGCTAATTATTAGCATTGTGGTGATAACCATTTATTCAAATGGAAACTATTTATCTTCGAGGGCAGGAAGCGCAATTTACTGAGATTGCACGATCTCGCATCCGGTAAGAAATGATACGCTCTTCGTCAGAGATTGGGGGGCACAGCCACCCCCCTTTGTTTATTTTAATCGTTGACCCGAATCATCAACCACTTTTTCACCGTCTTCCTTGGTAAACGCCCCTTTCTGAGTATCTGGCAGGATCTCCAGCACCACTTCCGAAGGACGGCACAGCCGGGTTCCCAGCGGCGTCACCACAATCGGGCGATTAATCAGAATCGGGTACTGAAGCATAAAGTCGATTAACCGATCGTCAGTAAATTTATCTTCCGCAAGGCCCAGCTCCTCATACGGCTCGACGTTTTTACGCAGCAGCGCGCGTACGGTAAGCCCCATATCGGCAATAAGTTTGACCAATTCATCGCGCGTTGGCGGTGTTTCCAGATAATAGATAATGGTCGGTTCTGTACCGCTGTTGCGGATCATCTCCAGCGTATTACGCGACGTACCGCAGGCCGGGTTGTGATAAATGGTAATGTTGCTCATATCAGTATCTCATTACAAAGTAAAAGAGAGACGAAGCGCCAGCGCGGCGAGTGTCACAAACAGCACAGGCAGGGTCATGAGAATCCCTGTGCGGAAGTAATATCCCCAGGTAATCGTCATATTCTTCTGCGAAAGTACGTGCAGCCAGAGCAGCGTCGCCAGGCTACCAATTGGGGTGATTTTCGGCCCCAAATCGCAGCCAATCACGTTGGCATAAACCATCGCTTCTTTGATAACGCCAGATGCCGTGCTGCCATCAATGGACAACGCGCCAACCAGTACCGTCGGCATATTGTTCATAATAGAAGAGAGGAAGGCGGTGAGGAATCCGGTGCCCAGCGTCGCGGCCCACAGGCCGTTATCCGCCAGCACGTTGAGTACGCCAGAAAGATATTCCGTTAACCCGGCATTGCGCAGGCCATAAACCACCAGATACATACCGAGCGAGAAGATGACAATCTGCCAGGGCGCACCGCGCAGCACTTTACCCGTATTGATAGCATGACCGCGTTTAGCGACTACAAACAAAATCAGCGCACCCACCGCCGCAATGGCGCTTACCGGAATGCCGAGTGGTTCCAGGACGAAAAATCCCACCAGCAGAAACAGTAAAACAACCCAGCCAGTTTTGAAGGTGGCAGGATCTTTAATCGCTTCTGCGGGAGATTTCAGCAGCGCCATATCGTAGTTCTGCGGAATATCTTTGCGGAAATAGAGATGCAACATCACCAGCGTGGCAACAATCGCGGCGATATCCACCGGCACCATCACCGATGCGTATTCGCGAAAGCCAAGACCAAAGAAATCAGCGGAAACGATATTCACCAGGTTGGAGACAATAAGCGGCAGGCTGGCGGTATCGGCAATGAATCCGGCCGCCATCACGAACGCCAGCGTAGTGCCTTTGCTGAACCCTAACGCCAGCAGCATGGCGATGACAATCGGCGTTAAAATAAGCGCCGCGCCATCATTGGCAAACAGAGCTGCAACGGCGGCGCCGAGCAGGACAATCCAGGTAAACAACAGGCGACCGCGTCCATTGCCCCAGCGTGAAACGTGCAGCGCCGC
The DNA here is from genome assembly GCF_002965005.1 of Escherichia sp. MOD1-EC7011. Lineage (NCBI taxonomy): Bacteria > Pseudomonadati > Pseudomonadota > Gammaproteobacteria > Enterobacterales > Enterobacteriaceae > Escherichia > Escherichia sp. MOD1-EC7011. Next base: position 120,504 of record NZ_PTRD01000036.1, on the reverse strand, counting down.
CCATTCGAAAAAGCCGGATTCATCCAGCAGCAGACTGATGATAATAACGGCAATAAATGCGGCAGTTGCATTCCAGACGATATTCCACACCACCGGAATATCGCCCGGATGAACCACGCCTGTAACTAACGCCAGTATTGCGCCCAGCGTCGCACTCCAGCCGATGCTTAAACCTTTCGGTTGCCAGATAACCAATACAATGGTCAGGACAAAGATAGCGCCTGCCAGTAACATAATGCCTCCCGGATAAAACACATGCGAAAATTCATATGTGTTTAGCTAAATTTTTTAACTGCAAATGTTCTTACTGTCTACGGAACAATTTTGTCGAGCCAGGTTGCGGACAATCGCCTGAACCTTTTCCTGTTCACATCGCCAGGCCTCATCAATAATTTTCGCCGCCCATGCTGGAATATGCGGCGATAGGCGGTAATGAACCCACTTACCTTGCTTGCGATCCAGCAATAAACCGCTTTCCCTCAGCAATGCCAGGTGGCGTGAGATCTTGGGCTGCGACTGATTCAGGGCAGTACAGAGATCACACACGCATAACTCACCCATCTCACTGAGCAGTAATACGATGCCCAGGCGGGTCTCATCGGCAAGAATTTTGAAGAGTTGGATGGGTAACAGAATTGACATATTGCGCTCCTGATTGTTGCAGGTAGTGTCTCTCTTCGAAGCGGATAAGTCAAAAACATATATGACTTAACGAATGTGTAAGTGCAGAAGATGGTAATAGGTGTGAATTTTGAGTTGGCTATTCATTTGAAAGGAGGTCTGAATCAGGACGTAAAAAAACCGACTTTGCGTCGGTTTTTTACTTTCCAGCCCTGAGTTGGTGGCTCTGGCTGGAGTGAGAATGCCCACATCTAACTTTTCCATGCTATTACCTTAAAAGAGACATTGCAAGGTTATGCTGGTTATTTAGCCTAATTACACTGTATGATTATCCAGTTAGCTCTGAGGCATTTTCACTCTGGTAATGCGCATAAACGCTTTCAAAGTCCTGGTCAGAAGTACGGGTGGTGCCGTTAACTGATGCTCTGGCCGGAGTGAGAATGCCCACATCTAACAATGGGACATGCGCCGTGACAGGCAGTGGATGAGTAAGCGGATGCATTCTCACTCCATCGCATGGAGAAAACGGGTGATTGATAAAGCAATCATCGTTCTTGGGGCGTTAATTGCGCTGCTGGAACTGATCCGCTTTCTGCTTCAGCTTCTGAACTGATAGCGGAAACGTAACTAAGGGCAAAGAGCACACCACTCTTTGCCCTTTAACATTTAACGCATGGTGACGAACTCTTCTGCCGCCGTCGGGTGAATGGCGACGGTGTTGTCGAAGTCTTTTTTTGTCGCCCCCATCTTCAGCGCCACCGCGAAGCCCTGCAACATTTCGTCCATGCCAAAACCAATGCCGTGAATACCGACAATCTTCTCTTCCGATCCAACGCACACCAGCTTCATGCGGCACGGCTGGCGGTGAGTGGTGACGGCGGTATACATGGCGGTGAAAGAGGATTTATACACTTTCACCTGATCGTCGCCGTACTGCTCGCGCGCCTGCGGCTCCGTTAAACCAACAGTACCAATCGGCGGATGGCTGAAGACCACGGTCGGAATGTTGCTGTAATCCAGATGCTCATCCGGCTTGTTATTAAACAGGCGTTCAGAGAGACGGCGACCTGCCGCTACCGCGACCGGCGTCAGTTCCACTGCGCCTGTGTTATCGCCCACCGCGTAAATACCTTCAACGTTGGTATTTTGATATTTATCGACGACGATATAGCCTTTTTCGTTGGTTTTAACGCCAGCGGCTTCGAGGTTGATGTTGTCATTGGCAGGTTCACGGCCAATCGCCCAAATCAGGCAATCTACCGTTTCACTGCGACCATCTTCCAGCTCCAGCGTCAGGCTGCCATCGGCATTTTTCACCACCGCTTTCGGGATGGCGTTAGTGTGCAGTTGCGGGCCTTCGGCGTTCATCACTTCGACCAGCGTTTCGGAGATCATCGGGTCAAAGCTGCGCAGCGGCGCGTGTTTACGCACAAACAGATGCGTCTTCGCGCCGAGGCCGTTAATCACGCCAGCCAGTTCAACGGCGATGTAACCCGCACCAACAACCGCTACACGCTCTGGCAAAGCGGGTAGGGCAAAGAAACCATCGGAATCAATGCCGTATTCCACGCCCGGAATATCCGGGTGGCTTGGACGACCACCGGTGGCGATCAGAATATGATCGGCCGTAATGGTTTCACCGTTAACTTCCAGCGTTCTGGCATCAACGAAGCGAGCAAAGCCCTTGATTACATCAACGTTATTTTTACCGAGTACGTTTTCATAGGAAGTATGAATACGGTCGATATAGGCGGTACGGCTGGCGATCAACGTTTCCCAGTTGAACTTATTGATGGTGGTATCAAAGCCATAATCCGGGCCGTACATGTGGATCGCTTCGCGGATTTGCGCCGCGTGCCACATCACTTTTTTCGGCACGCAGCCGACGTTCACGCAGGTGCCGCCCAGTTCTTTGGCTTCAATCAGCGCGCATTTCTGACCGTACATAGCCGCGCGGTTGATGGAGGCGATACCGCCGCTGCCGCCGCCGATGGCGATGTAATCATAGTGTTTAGTCATGACATATTGTCCTTATCGTTGATTACCGCGATTGTAGCGCGAGACGTAATAGGTGCCAGCGATGGTTGCAATTACTCCGGCACGATCCAGCTTACGGTGGCGTGCCCGGTGCCTGCCGGAACCAGTTTGCTGTGCAGCCACGGCAGCACGTTGTTCATTTGCTGCTCCAGCTTCCACGGTGGATTAATCACAATCATGCCGGAAGCGGTCATACCACGGCGGTCGCTGTCCGGCAGCACCGCCAGTTCAATTTGCAGAATTTTGCGAATGCCGGTCGCTTCCAGGTCGTGGATCATGCGCTTGATCTGCTGGCGCAACACCACCGGATACCATAATGCGTAAGTGCCGGTAGCGAAACGTTTGTAGCCTTCTGCTATCCCGCTGACCACCGCCTGATAGTCGGTTTTCATTTCATACGGTGGGTCGATAAGGATCAGGCCACGACGGGAAACTGGCGGCAGTTTAGCTTTAAGCTGCAGGAAGCCGTCGGCTTTTTCTACGCGCGCACGGCTGTCTTTCTGAAATTCAGAACGCAGCAACGGGAAATCGCTCGGATGTAGCTCGGTCAGTTGCAGGCTGTCTTGTTCACGCAGTAACTGACGGGCAATCAATGGCGAACCGGGGTAGTAACGCAACTGTCCGCTACGGTTGAAGTGTTTTACCACATTGATGTACGGCTCCAGTTCTGCGGGCAAATCGTCCTGCTGCCAGATACGGGCGATGCCTTCGAGATATTCGCCAGTACGCTCGGCGTGTTCGCTGCTTAACTGATAACGCCCGGCACCCGCGTGGGTATCGAGATAGAGAAACGGTTTATCTTTCTCTTTCAGCGACTCGATGATCAGGCTCTGAACGGTATGTTTAAGGACGTCGGCGTGGTTGCCAGCGTGAAAGCTGTGGCGATAACTGAGCATGGGTAAAGGTGTTCCGGTAAGTAAAAATCGGCCCGTATTTGGGGCGCACAAAAGCATATCAGGACAGTATACCGAAAAGAGGACGTCGCCGCGAAAGCGTAACGTTTCTCATTGAAATTCACTACACTTAACCCCATGCTATTACCCATTACGTGTCGGATGGCATCGGCCTATTAACGTAGGCCGGATAAGACGTCTGCGTCGCCTCCGGCGAAAGCGCCTGTGAGCGTTTCGTTCCCTCTATTTAACCAGGACTGTACCTATGACGAATCCGTTACTGACTCCCTTTGAATTGCCTCCGTTTTCTAAAATTCTCCCGGAACATGTCGTTCCTGCCGTGACTAAGGCGCTGAACGACTGTCGCGAAAATGTGGAGCGCGTGGTAGCGCAGGGGGCACCGTACACCTGGGAAAATCTCTGCCAACCGCTGGCAGAAGTGGACGATGTGCTGGGACGTATTTTCTCCCCGGTCAGCCACCTGAACTCGGTGAAAAATAGCCCGGAGCTGCGCGAAGCCTACGAACAAACGCTGCCGCTGCTGTCAGAATACAGCACCTGGGTAGGGCAACATGAAGGGCTGTATAAAGCGTATCGCGATCTGCGCGATGGCGATCATTACGCCACGCTGAACACGGCACAGAAGAAAGCGGTTGATAACGCACTGCGTGATTTTGAACTGTCGGGCATCGGTCTGCCGAAAGAGAAACAGCAACGTTACGGCGAGATTGCCACCCGTCTCTCCGAGCTGGGCAACCAGTACAGCAACAACGTCCTCGATGCGACGATGGGCTGGACTAAACTCGTTACCGACGAAGCTGAGCTGGCGGGTATGCCAGAAAGCGCGCTGGCTGCAGCAAAAGCCCAGGCCGAAGCGAAAGAACTGGAAGGCTATTTGCTGACGTTGGATATCCCAAGCTACCTGCCGGTAATGACTTACTGCGACAACCAGTCTCTGCGCGAAGAGATGTATCGCGCTTACAGCACACGCGCCTCCGATCAAGGCCCGAACGCCGGTAAGTGGGACAACAGCAAGGTGATGGAAGAGATCCTCGCGCTGCGTCACGAACTGGCGCAATTGCTGGGTTTTGAAAACTACGCCTTCAAATCGCTTGCCACTAAAATGGCAGAAAATCCGCAGCAGGTGCTTGATTTCTTAACCGATCTGGCAAAACGCGCGCGTCCGCAGGGTGAAAAAGAGCTGGCGCAACTGCGTGCCTTCGCCAAAGCCGAATTTGGTGTGGATGAGTTGCAGCCGTGGGATATCGCTTACTACAGCGAAAAACAGAAACAGCACCTCTACAGCATCAGCGACGAACAACTGCGTCCGTACTTCCCGGAAAACAAAGCGGTTAACGGCCTGTTTGAAGTGGTGAAACGTATTTACGGCATCACCGCCAAAGAGCGTAAAGATGTTGATGTCTGGCATCCTGATGTGCGTTTCTTCGAACTGTATGATGAGAACAACGAACTGCGCGGCAGCTTCTACCTCGACCTGTATGCCCGTGAGAACAAGCGCGGCGGGGCGTGGATGGATGACTGCGTAGGCCAGATGCGCAAAGCCGACGGTTCGCTGCAAAAACCGGTCGCTTATCTGACCTGTAACTTCAACCGCCCGGTGAACGGTAAACCGGCGCTGTTTACCCATGACGAAGTGATCACCCTGTTCCACGAGTTCGGTCACGGCCTGCATCATATGCTGACCCGCATCGAAACCGCCGGTGTTTCCGGTATCAGCGGCGTGCCGTGGGATGCGGTCGAACTGCCGAGTCAGTTTATGGAAAACTGGTGCTGGGAGCCGGAGGCGCTGGCGTTTATCTCCGGTCACTATGAAACCGGCGAACCGCTGCCGAAGGAGCTGCTGGATAAAATGCTGGCAGCGAAAAACTACCAGGCGGCGCTGTTTATTCTGCGTCAGCTGGAGTTCGGCCTGTTCGATTTCCGTCTGCACGCGGAGTTCCGTCCTGAACAAGGTGCAAAAATCCTCGAAACCCTGGCAGAAATCAAAAAACTGGTTGCCGTGGTGCCGTCTCCGTCATGGGGCCGTTTCCCACATGCATTTAGCCATATCTTTGCTGGTGGTTATGCAGCAGGTTACTACAGCTACCTGTGGGCTGATGTGCTGGCGGCGGATGCCTTCTCGCGCTTTGAGGAAGAGGGCATTTTCAACCGTGATACTGGACAGTCGTTCCTCGACAACATTCTGAGCCGTGGCGGTTCAGAAGAGCCGATGGAACTGTTCAAACGCTTCCGTGGTCGCGAACCGCAACTGGATGCGATGCTGGAGCACTACGGCATTAAGGGCTGATCATTCAGTGAAAATCTGCTTAATTGATGAATCGGGCGCCGGAGACGGCGCCTTATCTGTTCTGGCGACCCGCTGGGGGCTGGAGCACGATGAAGACAATCTGATGGCCTTGGTGTTAACGCCAGAGCATCTGGAACTGCGTAAGCGTGATGAGCCGAAACTCAGTGGCATTTTCGTTGATTTTGTCGGCGGGGCAATGGCGCACCGACGCAAATTCGGCGGTGGTCGCGGCGAAGCGGTAGCAAAAGCGGTGGGCATTAAGGGCGATTATTTGCCGGATGTGGTGGACGCCACCGCAGGGCTGGGGCGCGATGCCTTTGTGCTGGCTTCAGTCGGCTGCCGAGTGCGGATGCTGGAGCGTAATCCAGTGGTTGCCGCGCTACTCGACGACGGCCTGGCGCGTGGTTATGCGGATGCGGAAATCGGCGGCTGGTTGCAGGAGCGGTTGCAGTTAATTCACGCCTCCAGCCTGACGGCGCTAACCGATATTACCCCACGCCCGCAAGTGGTCTATCTTGACCCGATGTTCCCACATAAGCAGAAAAGCGCGCTGGTGAAGAAAGAGATGCGAGTGTTTCAGTCGCTGGTGGGGCCGGATCTCGATGCCGATGGGTTGCTGGAGCCTGCGCGGCAACTGGCGACCAAACGTGTGGTGGTAAAGCGCCCGGACTACGCGCCGCCGCTGGCAAACATTGCCACACCGAACGCGGTTGTCACCAAAGGGCATCGCTTTGATATTTATGCCGGAACGCCGGTGTAAAAGTGAAAACGGGTAGCGTTATAGCTACCCGTTTTTCTGCAAGAATCATCAATGGCTTTCCGGCGTCTCAATCATTCGTTTCAGCCAGGGCACCATCATCAGCATCACTACTGCAACGCCCAGCGTGACCAGACCAATCTTACCAAACACGTTGGTGTAGACAGGTAACGTCTCAAGCGGATCGGTAATGTTGTCTGGCACTGCGGTAAATGTTGCCACATAGCCGCCGAGTAAGAACGCGGCAGCCTGCGTCAGAAACCACATTCCCAGAATAAAGCCCATCAAATGCTGTGGCACCAGAGCAGCAACCATCGCCAGACCCAGGGCGCTAATAAACAGTTCACCCAGGCTCTGGAACAAGTAAACCAGCACGATAAACCACGGCGATGTCAGCCCCTGCGCATCAGCAAACCACATTCCCGCAGCGGCGGCAGTCAGAAATCCCAGCGAGCACATAAACATGCCGAGAGTAAATTTCATCGGCATCGAGAGGTCTTTGCCTTTGTTACCCAGATGCGTGTAAATGCCCGCCAGTATTGGGCTGGCGAGTACCACCCAGAACGGGTTAAGCGCCTGGAAGCTGACCGGGTTGATGGAAAAACCGAGAATTTCATGATGTACGTTGTTGATGGCAAAGAAGTTCAGCGACGTTGGCATCTGGGCATAGAGGATGTAAAACACCACCGCTTCGAGCATCAGGACAAAGGCGACAAACATTTTATTGCGCCCGGTTTTATCCAGCTTGAATGCCTGACGGAAGAAGATAATGGTGACGACGATGGAGAGGGCGATCAGCACCAGATTGGCGACTTCTACGTTGTGCATCAGCCATGCACAGACGAAGATCATCACTACGCTGCCAATCAACACGTACAACAGTTTGCCGAAGTTCAGTGGTCGGAAGTCAGGATCTGAACCAATATCTTGCACCATCCCGCGACAGGCGATGTAGACCAGTAGCGCGACAATCAGACCTGCCCCGCACAGGTTATAGGTTACGGAATAACCAAATCTATCGGCAATCACGGGTGCCAGCGACAACGCCACCAATGAACCAATATTGATCGACATGTAAAACAGTGTGAAAGCACCATCCAGACGCGGATCTTTCGGTGGATAGCATTTAGAAAGCAGGCTTGCCGGGTTGGCTTTAAACAAGCCGTTACCGACGGCAATAGTCCCCAGGGCGATGAAAATCAGATCAGGCTTAAGTAGTGACATTCCGGTCATGAAGTAGCCAATCGCCAGCACAATCGCCCCAAGAACAATGGTGCGTTTAGTCCCAAGCAGGTGGTCGCCGACATAGCCGCCAATGGAGATAAGTCCATAGACCAGCGCAGCAAAAGCGCCAAAGGTAACAAAGGCCTGCTCTTGTGAGAATCTGAGCTGTTTAACGAAGAAAACCGCCAGCACGCCTTGCACGCCGTAGTAGCCGAATCGCTCCCATAATTCGACAAAAAAGATCATGAAAAATGGGCGAGGTTGTTGCAGCATCCCAGTGGGTGTTGTTGTATTCATATTTATTAACCTTCCAATACCATCCTGAAAAGTATGAACGCGTAAGTGGTTGCACGCGAAAGATTTTACAGATGTCTAAGATTTTTAATATTGATGTGGTAAATAGTTATATGCACTATTTCGACAGAAAGTAACCAGCTAATCATGCTGGTTGTTTGAAGTAAGATGGTTTTACATTCTGATTTTTGAGATGCTGAAAATTTGGATAGCCCTGGGTATCTATGAGCCTGCTGGCCGCATCTGGAAAACAGGAGAGCGCAAAAGCAGAACGCCCGCATAAGCGGGCGTCGGGGGCAAGTCGGGAGGGGATGATTATTCTTCTTCGTCGCGCAGCGGAACAATCAGCATATCAACGTGAACGGTGTTGATAAGTTGACGCGCGGAAGACATCAGTTTGCTCCAGAAGTCCTGGTGATGACCACAAACAACCAGATCCATATCGTATTTCTTGATTGCATCCACCAGAACCTGACCCAGATCGCCGCTGCCGCTCAGGGTTTCAGTGATTGGGTAACCTGCGTTGGTAGAGAGCTCGGTCAGCGCGTGATGCGTCTCTTCGGAGATGCGTTTCTGCATATCACCCAGATTCACATCAATAAGCCCGGTGTATAGGTCAGAGTAGTTTACATCTACGTGGATCAGAGAAACCTTCGCATTGTAGGGGCGAGCCATAGAGACTGCTTTCTCTACCAGAACTTTGCTTTCCGGGGAGAGATCGACCGCGATGAGAATGTGTTTATAAGCCATAGTGTTACTCCTTCCATAAAGTTGTCGATGACTGGCCAGCTAGCGTTTCTTGTGCCGTTACGTCACCCGCGTCCTGCGAACTACGTGCGCGGGGCTAACCCAGCCGTAAAGATTCAGTGTTAAGACCATCCTTACCTTATAGCGACCCGGATGATCCGTCAATCCGCCTTGCTTACCAATCAGATAATCAAATTTTCGAGATGAATATATTGATAGTGGTTAACCTTATGGAAAAAAAACAAGCTGATCTCCTACACTATCTATAGAGCCGCTCGGATGTGTGTCACGACAAAAGCGGTTTCTCCAGGACCTGGTGTTAACTGATTGGCAGCGTATCGGGAGCGGTAGCCCCGGAGTGGAACTCCGTGGGCAGGTCGCCGGGGAGGAGGTATGATAAGCACCGTCGCATTATTTTGGGCTTTATGTGTCGTTTGCATTGTTAACATGGCGCGCTATTTCTCATCTCTACGCGCGTTGTTAGTGGTACTGCGTAATTGCGATCCATTGCTCTATCAATATGTAGATGGAGGGGGCTTTTTTACCTCACATGGCCAACCTAACAAACAGGTGCGTCTCGTCTGGTATATCTATGCTCAGAGGTATCGCGATCATCACGATGATGAGTTTATTCGTCGCTGCGAGCGTGTGCGTCGGCAGTTTATTCTGACCAGCGCATTGTGTGGTCTGGTCGTGGTAAGCCTGATTGCATTGATGATCTGGCATTAAGAACCACAGCAATAACGCATAAAAAAAGCGGGTCAGAAAACTGACCCGCTCGTGACTTATGACAAACGCAAAATTGCCTGATGCGCTACGCTTATCAGGCCTACATGATCTCTGCAATTTATTGAATTTGCATGTTTTTGTAGGCCGGATAAGGCGTTCACGCCGCATCCGGCATGAACAAAGCGCACTATGTCAACAATCTGAAGCGGGTCATTCAGTTGACCCGCTCGTTTTTCTGCGTGCGATTACAGGAACTGCAAGGAGATCCAGTACAGCCCGCCGGAGAGCAGTATCGCAGCCGGGAGGGTAAACACCCACGCCATCAGAATGCTGGTTACTGTTTTACGCTGTAAGCCGCCGCCATCAACAACCATCGTCCCCGCTACGGAAGAGGAGAGTACGTGAGTGGTGGAAACCGGCATCCCGGTATAACTCGCCAGGCCGATAGACACCGCAGCCGTCATCTGGGCAGACATTCCCTGAGCGTAGGTCATGCCTTTCTTACCGATTTTCTCACCGATAGTCGTTGCCACACGACGCCAGCCAATCATCGTACCGATACCTAATGCCAGCGCGACCGCCATGATGATCCACACCGGAGCGTACTCGATGGTACTCAGCATATCGGACTTCAGTTTCTTCAACAGACGCTGATCATCTGCTGTGACGCCAGGCATTTTCACCACTTTGTCGATGGTGTCAGATACGCACAGCATAATGCGGCGCATCTGGCTACGTTGGTCAAGCGACAGCTTGTCGTAGCTTTCCACGTCAGCAGTCAACATGCCTTTCAGGCGATTGAGCGCGTTAATGGTATTCGACGGATGGCAATGGAACTCCGCAGGTTGTGTTGCGCCTGCTTCCGGAGTCGGTACTAACTGATCAGCACCGGTCGCCTGTTTCAGCAGTGCAGGGTGTTGCTCAAAGTAAGCTTCCACGTTGTTGATTGCATCACGGGTACGAGTGATTTCGTAGCCTGAGGCATTCATATTAACCACGAAGCCCGCTGGTGCGACGCCAATCAGCACCAGCATAACCAGACCAATGCCTTTCTGACCATCGTTCGCACCGTGAGAAAACGCCACGCCGACAGCGGAAAGGATCAGCGCGATACGCGTCCAGAACGGCGGCTTTTTCTTACCGTCTTTCTTTTCACGCTCCGCTGGGGTCAGGTGGATACGGGCGCGTTTCTTAGTGCCGCTCCAGTAGCGACGCAGCAAGAAAATCAGACCGCCAGCAAACACCAGGCCGACAATAGGGGAAACGATCAGAGATGCGAAAATACTTAATACTTTCGGGATATTGAGTGCATCCACCACTGACGTACCGGTCATCAACGCATTGGTTAAACCAATACCGATGATTGCGCCGATCAGCGTATGGGAGCTGGATGCAGGCAAACCAAAGTACCAGGTACCCAGGTTCCAGATAATCGCCGCCAGCAACATAGAGAACACCATGGCGAGACCATGGGACGATCCCATATTAAGCAGCAAGTCTGTCGGCAGCATATGCACAATGGCATAGGCAACACTAAGACCACCCAGCAAAACACCCAGGAAGTTGAACACTGCCGCCATAACCACTGCGAGCTGAGAACGCATCGCGCGGGTATAGATGACAGTTGCCACAGCGTTGGCTGTGTCATGGAAACCATTAATGGCTTCGTAGAACAGCACAAAAGCCAGTGCAAGCAATAATAACAGCCCGGTATGCAAATCCAGGCCAGCAAACAAATGTAGCATAGGACGTTACGCCATTTTGAGGACATGAACGCGGCGCATTATCAGTGACTTTCGCGGCGCGGGCAAAGTGAAATATAGATTTTTTTGATTTGCCTCCTGTATGATTTTCGCTCAAAAAATAATTATCTTATATAATTCAGGTAAATACTTCCCCTAAGTAATATTGATGCTGGTGCGACCACTGAGGAATCTTTACAATTCACGCCCGTTTTTTCTAAGAGGAGCGCAACGTGGAAAGGTTTGATGCCATTATTATAGGCGCTGGTGCGGCTGGTATGTTCTGTTCTGCGCTGGCAGGTCAGGCGGGACGCAGAGTTTTGCTGATTGATAATGGTAAAAAACCGGGGCGCAAAATCCTCATGTCTGGTGGTGGACGCTGCAACTTTACCAACCTTTATGTCGAGCCTGGCGCCTATCTGAGCCAGAATCCGCATTTTTGTAAGTCTGCACTCGCGCGTTTTACCCAGTGGGATTTCATTGATCTGGTCAATAAACACGGCATCGCCTGGCACGAGAAAACGTTAGGGCAACTCTTCTGTGATGACTCTGCACAGCAGATTGTCGACATGCTGGTGGATGAGTGTGAAAAGGGTAATGTGACCTTAAGATTGCGCAGCGAAGTGCTGAGTGTGGCAAAGGATGAAACGGGGTTTACGCTTGAACTGAACGGTATGACCGTCGGCTGCGATAAACTGGTCATTGCCACCGGAGGCCTCTCGATGCCTGGTCTGGGCGCATCGCCGTTCGGTTATAAGATTGCCGAACAATTTGGCCTCAACGTGTTGCCCACCCGCGCTGGCCTGGTGCCATTCACTCTGCATAAACCGTTGCTGGAAGAGTTACAGGTGCTGGCAGGCGTGGCGGTGCCTTCGGTGATCACCGCTGAAAACGGCACCGTATTCCGCGAGAACTTACTCTTCACTCATCGTGGCTTATCCGGCCCTGCGGTATTACAGATTTCCAGCTACTGGCAGCCGGGAGAATTTGTCAGCATCAATCTGCTACCGGATGTGGATCTCGAAACCTTCCTTAATGAGCAGCGTAACGCACATCCAAACCAGAGCCTGAAGAACACCCTGGCGGTTCATCTGCCGAAACGGTTGGTTGAACGGTTACAACAACTCGGGCAAATCCCGGATGTCTCGCTAAAACAGCTCAACGTGCGTGATCAACAGGCGCTGATTACCACGTTAACCGAATGGCGTGTGCAGCCCAACGGCACCGAAGGCTATCGCACCGCCGAAGTGACGCTCGGCGGAGTGGACACCAACGAACTCTCTTCACGGACAATGGAAGCGCGCAAAGTGCCGGGGCTGTACTTCATTGGTGAAGTGATGGACGTCACCGGCTGGCTGGGGGGCTATAACTTCCAGTGGGCATGGTCGAGTGCGTGGGCTTGTGCGCAGGATTTGGCGGCAGAATAAGAAGCAAAATGCCCCCTCGTTTTCGCGGTGTAACCAGGGGGGATTAACCTGAATAAAGCCCAGATAAGACATTCGACACCTTATCTAAAGCCTTTTCTATTATTTTTTCGCAGAACCCGCTTCTAATATAGAAACGATTGAAAACAGCGTAAAACACACTGCACCTAAGCCCACCAAAACTCGCGAGGGAATAAAGTAAGCCATATCGATTTGCGCAATTTCAGCAAGGAACGCCGCGAGGAACAGGCAAAACAGACAGGTAAATACCGGTATCATTGGTATTCTGTTGGTTAACGAACAGGTGCGTCTCCAGACTAACGCCAACAGCCACACTTTGGAGAAAATGCTGTAGCAGATCATCCCCAGACAAATGAGAATAATGCCGGGTGCCAGACGGGCGCTTGCATCTGAACTGATTAATACGTAGATGCCCTGAATAACGGTAAGTGAACCGAGAAAAATAACCCAATAACACCAGAGCCAATGTTCTTTCGCTGAGAATGTGTTCCGCGTTTGATGAACAATAGTGGCGACCAGGCCAATAAGACAAGCGCAAATTGCCGTTAGCCCCAGGAATACATGGCCTGCAACATAATGCGCTGGAATATCTGCACTACGCAAAAGCGCAACTGACCAGAGGAAACCAAAGAGAGTCAGAAGTAGTGGCACGGCAATTAAGCAATTACCAATAAGCGAAGAATAAGCCTGAAGCGGAGTTCCATCGCTTTTACTCCCTGCTGCGTTTTTCGGGATGAGCAGAAAATGCCCGGAAGATGCCGCGACGGTTGATACGCAGGCGGCAATCATCCCAACACCAAAAATAACGTGCCCGGCAACAAATTCATCCGCCATCACATTATCACTTGCCAGCAGAGACCATCCCCAAATCATCGTTGCAACGGAACCTGCATAACCAATAATAGGAAATAGCGTGTTGTAGAATTTATTCACACCATGAGTTAACTGAGAGATGATAATAAATGCAGTAGTGAACAACGCCAGGCATATTGCAGAAAGAGAAATTAAAACATGCCCTGCAACGAAATATTCACTTTGCCCAGAACCTGCTAATACAAAATCACCTAACGCGATGCATATTATACCCATTATCAAAGGGATTAATTTAAACAACCATCCGATATATATATTCATCTCAATCTCCATATGCGTTTCCGCTAATGTCAGAAAGCGTGTAAGTAGTATTTTTAGTCAATTAAATATAACAATGAGATACCACTAATTGTAAAAAGTAACTTTACTATAACCGGATTTATTGTTCTGAGTATTGAATTTTATAGGCGAGTTAATGCTGGCAAATAAATATTTATCCTACAGCTAATTCTGAATGAATATCTTTTCCTTATTTTTCATCGTTGCTTAAAACGCTGCTTTTTCTCATCCACCCTCTTTTCGCAAAAATACCTTATTACCTTTCGGTAAGATATTTGTACACAAGAGAATAATAACACTGCGTGATAGTCCCCGTTCCTGTTAAGGATATCTTTGGTTAAAAACGTAATCGAAATGTAGAACATCGTGATGTATCACAAGCTGATTGTAATCAAATAGACAACATGAATATAACTGTTAGTATTTAATTGATTTAACTTATGAGTATGCGTGTTTCATTTACGGCCAGGAATGCTGATGATGACAACATTACTACCCGTTTTCACTAAGCCTTCCCCGTTGGCGCTCATCTTGCGGCGCCCTGGTCGTATATGCCGTTTCCTTCTCATCCCGGATGGAAGAATCCGCTGAACATCGTTCGCGGCTGCTGTAACACGCGTCGTTTACTTACAGGGATTATGGCGGGTCGATTATGGATAAGATTAAGCGCCATCTGGCGTGGTGGGTTGTCGGGTTACTGGCGGTTGCTGCCGTCCTGGCGTGGTGGTTATTGCGCCCGGCAGGTGTACCGGAGGGTTTTGCCGTCAGTAATGGTCGCATTGAAGCGACGGAAGTGGATATCGCCAGTAAAATTGCCGGACGTATTGACACCATTCTGGTGAAAGAGGGGCAGTTTGTCCGTGAAGGTGAAGTGCTGGCGAAGATGGACACTCGCGTGTTGCAGGAGCAGCGACTGGAAGCCATCGCGCAAATCAAAGAGGCGCAAAGTGCCGTTGCCGCCGCGCAGGCTTTGCTGGAACAGCGGCAAAGTGAAACTCGTGCCGCGCAGTCATTGGTTAATCAACGGCAAGCTGAACTGGACTCCGTTGCCAAACGTCATACGCGTTCCCGCTCGCTCGCCCATCGTGGAGCTATTTCTGCGTAACAACTGGATGACGACCGCGCCGCCGCCGAAAGCGCCCGTGCTGCGCTGGAATCGGCAAAAGCCCAGGTTTCGGCTTCTAAAGCCGCTATAGAAGCGGCTCGTACCAATATCATTCAGGCACAAACGCGTGTAGAAGCTGCGCAAGCCACTGAACGGCGCATTGCCGCAGATATCGATGACAGTGAACTAAAAGCCCCGCGCGATGGACGCGTGCAGTATCGGGTTGCTGAGCCAGGCGAAGTGCTGGCGGCAGGCGGTCGGGTGCTGAATATGGTCGATCTGAGCGACGTTTATATGACCTTCTTCCTGCCAACCGAACAGGCGGGTACGCTGAAACTAGGCGGCGAAGCTCGGCTGATCCTCAATGCCGCGCCAGATCTGCGTATTCCTGCGACCATCAGTTTTGTCGCCAGCGTCGCCCAGTTCACGCCAAAAACCGTCGAAACCAGCGATGAACGGCTGAAACTGATGTTCCGCGTCAAAGCGCGTATCCCACCGGAATTACTCCAGCAACATCTGGAATATGTCAAAACCGGTTTGCCGGGCGTGGCGTGGGTGCGGGTGAACGAAGAACGTCCGTGGCCTGAAGACCTGGTGGTGAGGTTGCCGCAATGACGCATCTGGAACTGGTTCCCGTTCCGCCTGTCGCGCAACTGGCGGGCGTGAGCCAGCATTATGGAAAAACCGTTGCGCTGAACAATATCACTCTCGATATTCCGGCACGCTGCATGGTCGGGCTGATTGGCCCGGACGGCGTCGGGAAGTCGAGTTTGTTATCGCTGATTTCCGGTGCCCGCGTCATTGAGCAGGGCAACGTGATCGTGCTGGGCGGCGATATGCGCGACCCGAAGCATCGCCGCGACGTCTGCCCGCGTATCGCCTGGATGCCGCAGGGGCTGGGAAAAAATCTCTACCACACCTTGTCGGTGTATGAAAACGTCGATTTTTTCGCCCGCCTGTTTGGCCACGACAAAGCGGAGCGGGAAGTCCGAATTAATGAGCTGCTGACCAGCACCGGGTTAGCACCGTTTCGCGATCGTCCGGCGGGAAAGCTCTCCGGCGGGATGAAGCAAAAACTTGGACTATGCTGTGCGTTAATCCACGACCCGGAATTGTTGATTCTTGATGAGCCAACGACGGGGGTTGACCCGCTCTCTCGCGCTCAGTTCTGGGATCTCATCGACAGTATTCGCCAGCGGCAGAGCAATATGAGCGTGCTGGTCGCCACCGCCTATATGGAAGAGGCCGAACGCTTCGACTGGCTGGTGGCGATGAATGCCGGAGAAGTGCTGGCGACCGGTAGCGCCGAAGAACTGCGTCAGCAAACGCAAAGCGCCACGCTGGAAGAAGCATTTATTAATCTGTTACCGCAAGCGCAACACCAGGCGCATCAGGCGGTAGTGATCCCACCGTATCAACCTGAAAACGCAGAGATTGCCATCGAAGCGCGCGATCTGACCATGCGTTTTGGTTCCTTCGTTGCCGTTGATCACGTCAATTTCCGCATTCCACGCGGGGAGATTTTTGGCTTCCTCGGTTCGAACGGCTGCGGTAAATCCACCACCATGAAAATGCTTACTGGGCTGCTGCCCGCCAGCGAAGGTGAGGCGTGGCTGTTTGGGCAACCGGTTGATCCAAAAGATATCGATACTCGCCGTCGGGTGGGCTATATGTCGCAGGCGTTTTCGCTCTATAACGAACTCACCGTGCGGCAAAACCTGGAGTTACATGCTCGTTTGTTTCACATCCCGGAAGCGGAAATTCCTGCGCGAGTTGCTGAAATGAGCGAGCGTTTTAAGCTCAATGACGTTGAAGATGTGCTGCCGGAGTCATTGCCGCTCGGCATTCGCCAACGGCTTTCGCTGGCGGTAGCGGTGATTCATCGCCCGGAGATGTTAATCCTCGATGAGCCTACTTCTGGCGTCGATCCGGTGGCGAGGGATATGTTCTGGCAGTTGATGGTCGATCTCTCGCGCCAGGACAAAGTGACTATCTTCATCTCCACCCACTTTATGAACGAAGCGGAACGTTGCGACCGTATCTCACTGATGCACGCCGGAAAAGTGCTCGCCAGCGGTACACCGCAGGAACTGGTTGAGAAACGCGGAGCCGCCAGTCTGGAAGAGGCATTTATCGCCTGTTTGCAGGAGGCGGCGGGGCAGAGCAACGAAGCCGAAGCACCGCCCGTGGTGCGCAACGCTACCCATGCGCCGCGTCAGGGATTTAGCCTGCGCCGTCTGTTTAGCTACAGCCGCCGCGAAGCACTGGAACTGCGCCGCGATCCGGTGCGTTCGACACTGGCGCTGATGGGAACGGTGATCCTGATGCTGATAATGGGTTACGGCATTAGTATGGATGTGGAAAACCTGCGCTTTGCGGTGCTCGACCGCGACCAGACCGTCAGTAGCCAGGCGTGGACGCTCAATCTCTCCGGTTCCCGTTACTTTATCGAACAACCACCGCTCACCAGTTATGACGAGCTGGATCGCCGGATGCGTGCGGGCGATATCACGGTGGCAATTGAGATCCCGCCCAATTTCGGGCGCGATATCGCGCGTGGTACGCCTGTGGAACTCGGCGTCTGGATCGACGGTGCGATGCCCAGCCGCGCCGAAACGGTAAAAGGTTACGTGCAGGCAATGCACCAGAGTTGGTTACAGGATGTGGCGAGCCGGCAATCGACGCCCGCCAGCCAAAGCGGACTGATGAATATTGAGACGCGCTATCGCTATAACCCGGACGTAAAAAGCCTGCCAGCGATTGTTCCGGCGGTGATCCCGCTTCTGCTGATGATGATCCCGTCAATGCTAAGCGCCCTTAGCGTGGTGCGGGAAAAAGAGTTGGGGTCGATTATCAACCTTTACGTGACCCCCACCACGCGTAGCGAATTTTTGCTCGGCAAACAGCTACCGTACATCGCGCTGGGGATGCTGAACTTTTTCCTGCTCTGCGCCTTGTCGGTGTTTGTGTTTGGCGTGCCGCATAAAGGCAGCTTCCTGACGCTCACCCTGGCGGCGTTGCTGTATATCATCATTGCCACCGGAATGGGGCTGCTGATCTCCACTTTTATGAAGAGCCAGATTGCCGCCATTTTCGGTACGGCGATTATCACGTTGATTCCGGCGACGCAGTTTTCCGGGATGATCGATCCGGTGGCATCGCTGGAAGGGCCGGGGCGTTGGATCGGCGAGGTTTATCCTACCAGTCATTTTCTGACTATCGCGCGCGGGACGTTCTCGAAGTCGCTGGATCTGACGGACTTGTGGCAACTTTTTATCCCGTTGCTGATAGCCATACCGCTGGTAATGGGCTTAAGCATCCTGCTGCTGAAAAAACAGGAGGGATGATGCGCCATTTACGCAATATTTTTAATCTGGGTATCAAAGAGTTGCGCAGCCTGCTTGGTGATAAAGCAATGCTGACGCTGATTGTCTTCTCGTTTACGGTGTCGGTGTACTCGTCAGCGACCGTCACGCCAGGATCGTTAAACCTGGCGCCGATCGCCATTGCCGATATGGATCAATCGCAGTTGTCGAACCGGATCGTTAACAGTTTCTACCGCCCGTGGTTTTTGCCGCCGGAGATGATCACCGCCGATGAGATGGATGCCGGACTGGATGCCGGGCGCTATACCTTTGCGGTAAATATTCCGCCTAATTTTCAGCGTGATGTTCTCGCTGGACGCCAGCCGGATATTCAGGTGAACGTCGATGCCACGCGCATGAGCCAGGCATTCACTGGCAACGGGTATATCCAGAATATTATCAACGGTGAAGTGAACAGCTTTGTCGCGCGCTACCGTGATAACAGCGAACCGTTGGTATCGCTGGAAACCCGGATGCGCTTTAACCCGAACCTCGATCCTGCGTGGTTTGGCGGGGTGATGGCGATCATCAACAACATTACCATGCTGGCGATTGTTTTGACCGGATCGGCGCTGATCCGCGAGCGTGAGCACGGCACGGTGGAACATTTACTGGTGATGCCGATAACGCCGTTTGAGATCATGATGGCGAAGGTCTGGTCGATGGGGCTGGTGGTGCTGGTGGTATCGGGATTATCGCTGGTGCTGATGGTAAAAGGCGTGCTGGGCGTACCGATAGAAGGCTCGATCCCGCTGTTTATGCTTGGCGTGGCGCTCAGTCTGTTTGCCACCACGTCAATCGGCATTTTCATGGGGACGATAGCGCGTTCAATGCCGCAACTGGGGCTGCTGGTGATTCTGGTGCTGCTGCCGCTGCAAATGCTTTCCGGTGGTTCCACGCCGCGCGAAAGTATGCCGCAGATGGTGCAGGACATTATGCTGACCATGCCGACGACACACTTTGTTAGCCTCGCGCAGGCCATTCTCTACCGTGGTGCCGGATTCGAAATCGTCTGGCCGCAGTTCCTGACGCTGATGGCAATTGGCGGCGCGTTTTTCACCATCGCGCTGCTGCGATTCAGAAAGACGATTGGAACAATGGCATAAGGAAGGGAAACTTGACTTCATATTGTGATGTCATACTATTGATGTCATAAAGTGAAGTCATAAGGACATGCCATGAGAACACAGGTACAGGCTTTACGGAAGAAACAAAAAAATACATTGGATCAAATATTTAAATCTCCTGTTCCTCAAGGGATTAAGTGGTCTGATATAGAGTCACTGGTTAAAGCATTAGGCGGAGAAATTAAGGAAGGAAGAGGCTCGCGTTGTAAGTTCATACTAAATATGAGCGTTGCGTGTTTCCATCGGCCTCATCCGTCGCCAGATACCGATAAAGGCGCTGTAGAAAGCGTGCGTGACTGGTTACTAAGTATAGGGGTAAAACCATGATCAAACTGAAGACGCCAAATTCTATGGAGATTGCCGGGCAACCTGCTGTAATTACCTATGTGCCAGAACTGAATGCATTTCGTGGCAAATTCCTGGGCTTGTCAGGTTATTGTGATTTTGTCTCTGACAGCATTCAGGGGCTGCAAAAAGAGGGGGAACTTTCCCTGCGAGAGTATCTTGAGGATTGTAAAGCTGCGGGTATTGAGCCTTATGCGCGTACAGAAAAGATTAAGACCTTTACGTTACGCTATCCAGAATCGCTGAGTGAACGCCTTAATAATGCGGCTGCGCAGCAACAAGTCTCTGTTAATACCTATATTATTGAAACGCTGAATGAGCGTTTGAATCATTTATAAATTTTAGCGGCGTTCATTACGCAGAACATCTGCCTTTACAGGATCTATCTATGCAACTGAACTTAATTTTATAAATTAAGTTCAGTTAATATCTTTTCTTTCCGCGTTTCAGAAATAACTCAATCTTCCTTCGGCAGGCACTGTAAATGCCCGTGTCGCACGCCGCGCTGGGCGATAACGTCATCGGCAAAATGTTGCACGTCACCCATGTCACCTTTCAGCACGGCGATTTCCAGACAGTCGTCGTGGTTGATGTGCACATGCAGAGTAGCAACCGAGAGGTCGTGGTGATGATGCTGGGTGGAGACAATACGGCTGGCTAAGTCGCGTTTTTCGTGTTCATACACATACGACAGCACTGCGAAACCTTGTGTGCCGTGCTGCTGGGTGGCCTCCTGCGCCAGGGAGCTGCGCAGAATATCGCGGATAGCTTCGGAACGGTTGTTATAGCCACGACGCTGGCTCAGGCTGTCCAGCGTCTCCAGTAAATCGTCATCAAGCGTGATGGTGACTCGTTGCATTTGCGTTAAACCTTTTCAGTGGCGCGACGGCGCACGGGGAATGCGGGTAATACCGCGTTTTGTAGCACACGTCCGGCGTCAGAGGAAAAAGTTAATTTCTCTCCCACCACCTGGGTTTCGACGATTTGTCCGTTGTCCATCACCATCACCCGCTGGCAAAAGCGTTCCACCAGGCGTAAGTCGTGGGTGATGAACAGGCAGGCGGTGCCAAACTGTTGTTGTAGCTTTTTCAGTAGACGAATGACGCCCGCTTGTAACACGAGATCAAGGTTAGAAACGGCTTCATCCAGAATCAGCAGTTTCGGTTCGACCGCCAGCGCGCGCGCCAGGCAGACGCGCTGGAGCTGACCGCCGCTTAATTGCGGTGGGCGTTTGTCGAGCACGCTGTCATCGAGATCTACCGCCTTCAGCATTTCACTGGCGCGCGCCAGTTGTTCGGCTTTTTTCAGCGATAGCAGGTGGCGCATCGGTTCTCGCAGGATCTCGCGCACGGTTTTGCGTGGGTTAACGGCGCTGATGGAGTCCTGAAACACCATCTGAATATCACGGCGGAACGCTTTACGTTGCGCGCGATTGAGTTTCGCCAGCGGTTCGCCACGCCAGCTAATATTCCCTTGTGAGGGCGACTCTAAGCCTACCAGCAGCCGCGCGAGGGTGCTTTTTCCGCAGCCACTGCGTCCCAGCAGGGCGACGGTTTCACCGCTTTTCAGGGTCAGAGAAACGTTATTGAGTACCGCCTGATGCTGGTGCTTACCGCTGAATCCACCGTGCGCATAGTGATGTGAAAGGTTGGAGACGTGAAGTAAAGTCATGATGCCAGCTCCATACCGTAGAGGGCGAGATGAGCGGAAACCAGGCTGCGCGTCACCGTATGTTTGGGGGCGTTAAACAGCGTTTCTACATCGCCCTGTTCAACAATCTTGCCGTGAGACATTACCGCCACATCGTCCGCCAGACGCGCTACTACGCCCATATCATGGGTGACCAGCAGCATCCCCGGCGCTTGTTTTTGCATAATGCTTTCCAGTAGATCGAGGATGCGCGCTTGCGCTACTACATCAAGGTCGGTGGTTGGTTCATCGGCGATGATAAACGGCGATTCGCACAGCACCGCCATCGCAATCATCATGCGCTGCAACATACCGCCGCTCATCTCGAACGGGTACAGCTTCAATACACGCGTGGCGTTTTCCAGCCCCACCGCTTCTATGGCAGCGGTAAGCGTGGCGTCATCGGCGGGTTTCCCCAGCGCCAGGCAGGTTTCCCGCGCGTGGGTCTGCATGGTGTGTAGCGGATTAAAGGCGCTGCGCGGGTTCTGCATGATGGTGGCAATTTTGATACCGCGTAGCGCGCAGGGCGAAACCGGTTTGCCATCGGCTAAAATTTCTCCCGCCGTCTGGCGAACGCCTGCGGGCAGAATGCCCAGAGCCGCCGCGCAGGTTAATGATTTCCCGCTGCCGCTACCACCGACTAACGCCAGCACGCGCCCGCGTTGCAGAGTTAATGATACTCCGTGTACCAGCGGCTGAGCGGCCTGTAGCGCGATATCGCGCAGTTCAATCTGTTGTGGCATTAGTGTGCGTGCTCCGTCACCAGATGAGGGTCCAGATGATCGCGCAGTGCGTCACCCACCAGGTTAAAGGCCATCACGCTGATAAACAGCGCCAGCCCCGGCCAGAACATTTGCAGCGGCTGGGTCCAGATATACTGACGTGCGTCGTTAATCATCACGCCCCATTCGGCGGTCGGCGCGGTCACGCCGAGGCCGAGGAAGGACATCCCCGCGACGTGCAGCATCATATGGCCGATATCCAGCGTTGCCAGCACCAGCAGCGAGGGGATCACCGCACCTGCCAGATGATCAACAAACACCCGCACATGGCCCGCGCCAGAAAGCCGTGATGCCAGCACAAACTCGCGCTGGCGCAGTGAAATCACCAGGCTGCGCACCATGCGTGCATACCACGCCCAGTGCGACAGGGCGATGGCGATAATCACGTTAGTCAGCCCGGTGCCGAGCACGCCGACCATAAAGAATGACAGAATCGAGGTCGGGAAGGTCATAAACATATCCGCGACGCGCATGGTGGCCTGATCAACGCGCCCGCCAATCAGCCCCGCGCTGCCGCCAATGACCAGCCCTAATGTCAGCACCAGCAGCAGGCAGGCCATTACCGAGCCGAGCGACACGCGGGTCGCCGCCATCAGCCGCGAGAAAATATCACGCCCTAAGTGATCGGTGCCCAGCCAGTGCTGCGCATCCGGCGAGAGCAGGCGCGACGGCAGATCAATCGCCTGTGGGTCATACGGCAGCCACCACTGGCTGGTGAGCGCAATCAGCGCCAGCAGGGCGATAATGATCAGCGCCAGGCGTACCGACCAGCGGGAAGAGAGGAAAAAGTTCACGCGTGCGCTCCTTCATGACGACGAATACGCGGGTCCAGCGCGGCGTTGAGTAAATCAACAATCAAATTACAGACCACAAAAACCACCACCATCATCAGCGTAAAGCATTGAATCACCGGATAGTCACGGTTAAAAATCGCCGACACCGCATAGCGTCCGACCCCCGGCCAGGCAAAGATGTTTTCGATAATCATCGTCCCGCCGATCAGTTCGCCGATGTGCATCCCCACGGCGGTGATCATCGGCAACGAGGCATTGCGCAGGATGTGACGGCGTTCGGTCTGTTTAGCGTTAAGCCCGCGCAGCCGTGCCCAGGTCACGTGACGCTGACCGGCGACGTCCAGCATACTGGCGCGCAGCAGTCGCGCGTTAATCGCCAGCGACATAAAGGCGATGGAAACCGCCGGCAAAATGATGTGCTGCCAGCCGCCGTAGCCCATCGCGGGTAGCCATTGCAGATACACCGAAAACGCCATCACCAGTAAAAACGCCAGCCAGAAGTTAGGCATTGAGACGCCAAGAAACGCGATGAAACGCACGGCGAAATCCGGCAGGCGGTCGCGATGGCGCGCCGCCCAGATACCGAGCGGCACGGAAGTGAGCAGAATTAACACCAGCGCCGCTCCTGCCAGTTCCAATGTTGCGGGCAGGAAGTTCAGCATATCGTCGAGCACCGGGCGTTGGCTGGCGAATGAGATACCAAAGTCAAGATGCAGCGCCTTCCACAACCAGGTGCCGTACTGGACGTACAGCGGCTGATCCAGTCCCAGCATGGTGCGGGTAGAGGCCAGCATCTCCGGCGTCGGCGGCAGGTTAGATAAACGCAAATAGTCGAGCGCCGGGTCGCCGGTGCCGAGGCGCAACATCAGAAAAATGATCACCGAGGCGGCGAGCACCATCGGGATCAGCAGCAGAAAGCGGCGTAATACGTAACGCAACATTAAGGTTTCACCGGTTTAATCTGTTCGAACGGAATTTCGGTGGCGATCGGCGCGTAGGGGATGTTGCCCAGTTCCGGTTTCGATACCACCATCATTGAGATGTAGCTGATAGGCAGGTAAACCGCCTCGTCATGCAGACGGGTCAGAATGTCGCGATACAGCGCCTGACGTTGCGTTTCGTCGTGGGTCGCCAGCACTTCGCCGATCTCTTTATCAATCAGCGGCTTGTCGGCTAAACCTTGCTGTGCCTGGAAGTCAGCGTGCGACGGTACGCGCATTGAACTCAGGAAGGCGTGTGGATCGTATGGCGCGCCCCAGGTGCGGTGGAAAATCATGCCAAAACGACCGTCGCGCTGACGAGCATAGATACTGCTCTCTTCTTCGCCAATCAGCGAGACATCTGCGCCAATCTGGCGCATATCAGCCTGAATGATTTCCGCCATCGATTTGCTTAACGCATCGGTGCCGATGAACGACAGTTCAATGCGCAGCGGCTGACCATTTTTCTCGCGGATGTCTTTGCCCGCAGGCAGCGTCCAGCCTGCTTTTTCCAGCAACTCTTTCGCTTTCTGCGGATCGTACTGGCGCGGTTTCAGACCGAGGTTGGCGTAGGGCACAGAAGGGGCAAACAGGGTGTCGGCGACCTGCTGGGTGCCATACAACGCGTTATCAATCAGCGATTTTTTGTTCACCGCGTAATTAAGAGCTTCACGTACTGCCAGCTCGTTGGTGGGGGCTTTGGCGGTATTGAGCGCCAGCATCACGGTTTCGATCGGCTGTGACAGTTGGGTGTGGTAAGCCGGGTTCTGGCTAAAGCGGGCGAAGGTATCGAGCGGTAATAACCCTTCGTTTCCGTACAGCAGGTCGATATCACCGGTTTCGAAAGCTACTGCGCGAGTGGTCGGATCCGGGATCACGTTGAAGGTGATCTTTTTAATCGCCGGCTTTTCGCCCCAGTAGTTTTCATTACGGACGAAGACATCGTACTGATTCAGTTTCGATTCCTGCAAAACCCACGGCCCGGTGCCAATTGCCGCTTTAATCCCGTTCATGGTTTCATGGTTTTTAAACTGCGAGGGGGCGATAAAGCGGAAAGGGCGGGGCAGAGCCAGTTCTTGCAGGAAAGGATAGTAGGCGCTTTTCAGGGTGATTTGCAGCTCCGTTTTACTGAGTGCTTTAACATCAACAATCTGGTTTGCCAGCTCCAGCCAGGCGTGACGTTGGCGGTTATCGAGCACTGCGCGGAAGTTTTCTGCCGCCGCCTCTGCATCAAATGGTTCACCGTTAGAGAATTTCACGTCATCGCGCAGGGTGAAGGTCCAGGTTTTGCCATCTTCCGAATGGATCCAGCTTTTTGCCAGCCACGGCATCACCGAACCATCTGCCTGGTATTTCACCAGCGGTTCATAAACCATGCTCTGGGCGAACATCTGGTTAGGCGTGTAAAGGTGCGGGTTTAGTGGCCCGACATTCACCGGCCAGGCGGTGGTGATTTCATCTGGCGCGGCAGCATGGACGATAAAAGACGCACAAGCCAGCAGCGTAAATAGAGTGCGGCGGAGTGTGGAGAACATAGTAGCCCCAATGGATAAATAGTTGGCGAAATAAGTATGGCGACGATTCGCTATGTTGAAATCTGGTAGTGACTCTGCATATGCGGTCTGGGTGCGGCCTGTTCCCCTCACCCTAACCCTCTCCCCAAAGGGGCGAGGGGATGGTCCGTGCGCTTTTGTGGCTGCAACTGCAATCGCCAATCATTGCACGGTGTGCCTCCTCTACCCGAAGGGCGAGGGGACGATCCGTGCGCTTTTGTGACTGCAACTGCAATCGCCACTCATTGCACGGTGTGCCCCCTCTCCCCAGAGGGGCGAGGGGATGGTCCGTGCGCTTTTGTGACTGCAACTGCAATCGCCAATCATTGCACGGTGTGCCCCCTCTACCCGAAGGGGCGAGGGGACGAGCCGTACGCTTTTGTGACTGCAACTGCAATCGCCAATCATTGCACGGTGTGCCTCCTCTACCCGAAGGGGCGAGGGGACGAGCCGTACGCTTTTGTGGCTGCAACTGCAATCGCCAATCATTGCACGGTGTGCCTCCTCTCCCCAAAGGGGCGAGGGGATGGTCCGTGCGCTTTTGTGACTGCAACTGCAATCGCCAATCATTGCACGGTGTGCCCCCTCTCCCTTTCAGGGAGAGGGTTGGGGTGAGGGTAAAATACGGTGATAATCCCACTACCTTCCCTAAAAACGGGGAAAACTGCGCCCGCTCATGTTGAGTCATCGATTTCAAGTATGACGATTTTAAGTATTCGTCATACTGATAACCTGTTCTGGATCAATAGATGGGCAGTCGGATGGGCGGATCAGTTAAGCGAATCGACCCATTGCACCGCGTCGGTGGTGAGCGTAAAGGGGGTAGGGGTGCAGATCGCCAGACTTAAATTTTCAAGCTGACAATGGCTGACAGACAGCGAGGACTGATAGGTGCTGTCTACGCTGACGATTTGCCAGGCGCTGCCGCCACGCTGTTTAACGATGGCTTCTTTGCGTGTCCAGATGCGCCAGAACATTTCCAGTTGCTGATCAGGATGCACGGCGTCCATTTCGGCATGTTCCCCGAGGCTAAACACCGTGTTTGCCAGCCAGTGCCAGTTGGCGCGCGGGCGAATCACTTCGATATCGCAGCCAACTTCGCCTTCATCGCTCAATAGCAGGGCGATATCGTCACCGCTATGACTTAAGTTGAACCATAGCGGGGTTTCCGGCGCGAATGCGGGTTTGCCCTGTTCACCGTAGATGATGTCCGGTAGCGGAGAAAGCACGTGTGAAAGCAATGCACGTCCCGCCAGCCAGCGTTCGCGTCGTGGACCTTGCGGTGCTTGATCGCGTAAAGCCGGTGGCAGTGGAACTGCGCTTAAGGTCGAAACTTTCCCCAGAACTATCCGATACATATCAGAGCCAACGTTTAATGGAAAAGGAAAGTGCGTATCGTATCACTTGTCGCCTCATCCCGGTAACCGACTTTTCGGTCGTCCCGGTCCCAGTAAAATCGCCAGTTTGCTGCCGCCTTTGGTGGTTTCCATCCAGATTTTACAGACGCTGGTTAATGGCACCGAAAGCAACATACCCACCGGACCGAGTAACCATCCCCAGACCAACAAAGAAAGAAATACCACCAGAGTGGACATTCCCAGTCGATGCCCCATCATCCGTGGCTCTAAAATATTGCCGATGACCATATGGACAACTAAAAACAGTGCACCGACCAGAATACATTCGTAAACGCCATTAAACAGCAACACCTGAATCATTGGCGGTACGGCGGAGATCACCGCGCCAATATTGGGAACGTAGTTGAGCAAAAACGCCAGTACCGCCCACATCAGCGCAAACTGTACGCCCATTAGCGCCAACCCCAGCCAGACGATGACGCCTGTCCATAAACTGAGCAGCGTCTTCAATGCAAGATAGTGCGAAACACCTTTTAAGGCGCGGTGTAGTCCGGCGATGTGAATCTGTGGATTATTCAACGCAAAACGCATTTTGTAAGGCACGTGGCGCACTTCAAACAGCATGAAAACTACGGTCATCACCAGCAGAAGCACGCTCGCCATTGCGCCGGAAAGCCCGGTCATCAGCGCCGTGGTGAAGGCGACAACTTTTTCCGAATCCATCCGCTGAAGCATTCGTTCGGGCGACATATGCAGATTAAGAAACGGTAACATCTCTTGTAATTTAAACAGCTTACGGGTCAGTTCCTTATTAAACTTCGGCAGCATAGAGATAAATTCGTTAAACGATGCCGCTAGTACGCCGACCAGCGCAGTAAGTGCTATCAGCATCACCACCACCACAATGGTAATGGCAACGGGGCGTTGTACTCCACGACGAATAAACCAGGTGACCAGCGGATTGAGGACAATGGCGAAAAAGAGCGCCAGTAGCAGTTGCACAATGATATCTGCCGCTGCGTGAATGCCGGCGAGAATCACTACCAGCGAGGCCAGCTTGAGCAGAATATGCATTCCTGTTTTATCCGGTTGAAGGGTTTCCATTGGGGCTTCCTTGTGACTTTTTGTATTAAGTGTAGCGGGAGTCACGCCAGCAATATTCTGATTCTTACTGCTGATTTTCACGCCAGCCCGTGGTAAAAATGAAACACTGTTGTAAAAATGTGGTGATCCTCATGCCCGAACCCGTTGCCGAACCCGCGCTAAACGGATTGCGTCTTAACCTGCGCATTGTCTCCATTGTCATGTTTAACTTCGCCAGCTACCTCACCATCGGGTTGCCGCTCGCCGTATTGCCGGGCTATGTCCATGATGTGATGGGATTTAGTGCCTTCTGGGCGGGTTTAGTTATCAGCCTGCAATATTTCGCTACTTTGCTGAGTCGTCCACATGCCGGGCGTTACGCCGATTTGCTGGGATCCAAAAAGATAGTCGTCTTCGGGTTGTGCGGCTGCTTTTTGAGCGGGCTGGGGTATCTGACAGCAGGATTAACCGCCAGCCTGCCCGTCATCAGTCTGTTATTACTTTGCCTGGGGCGCGTGATCCTCGGCATTGGGCAAAGTTTTGCCGGAACCGGATCGACACTGTGGGGCGTTGGCGTGGTTGGCTCGCTGCATATCGGGCGGGTAATTTCGTGGAACGGCATTGTCACTTACGGGGCGATGGCGATGGGCGCGCCGTTGGGCGTGCTGTTTTATCACTGGGGCGGGTTGCAGACGCTGGCATTAATCATTATGGCCGTGGCGCTGGTGGCCATTTTGTTGGCGATCCCGCGTCCGTCGGTGAAAGCCAGCAAAGGCAAGCCACTGCCGTTTCGCGCGGTGCTTGGGCGCGTCTGGCTGTACGGCATGGCGCTGGCACTGGCTTCTGCCGGGTTTGGCGTCATCGCCACCTTTATCACACTGTTTTATGATGCTAAGGGCTGGGACGGTGCGGCTTTCGCGTTGACGCTGTTTAGTTGTGCGTTTGTCGGTACGCGACTGTTATTCCCTAACGGCATTAATCGTATCGGCGGCTTAAACGTGGCGATGATCTGCTTTAGCGTTGAGATAATCGGCCTGTTATTGGTTGGCGTAGCTACCGTACCGTGGATGGCGAAAATCGGCGTCTTACTGGCGGGGGCGGGTTTTTCGCTTGTGTTCCCGGCACTGGGCGTGGTGGCGGTAAAAGCGGTGCCGCAGCAGAATCAGGGGGCGGCGCTGGCAACCTATACCGTTTTTATGGATTTATCGCTGGGTGTGACCGGGCCGCTGGCAGGGCTGGTAATGAGTTGGGCTGGCGTGCCGGTGATTTATCTGGCTGCGGCGGGGTTGGTAGCAATCGCGTTATTGCTGACGTGGCGATTAAAAAAACGGCCTCCGGAACACGTTCCTGAGACCGTCTCATCATCTTAAAACTTACTGAATAACCAGCGTATTAATGATGTTTTCTGCGGTGGTCTGCGCTTTTTGCTGATCGTCAGCAGGCAGCGTGATTTGCATGGTCAGCAGTTGATTACCCACGTTACCCAGAATGACGGAAGAGTACGCCGTCTGGCCTTTCGCGGAGATAATGCTGTCTAACTGCTGCATTTTGTGACCTTTCAGCTCAATAGATTTGTTGGTCACCACTTGCAGTTGCGGATCGCGGCTACGTTGCTGATCTTCCAGACGCTTCGCCAGCACACCCAGATCTTCTTTCGGGTCATCGCCCATGATGACGATGACTGCTTTCTGCCCGGTGGCGTCGGACCAGACGTGCATATTATTGGCTTGCGTCCCTAGCTTACCGCTCTGGTCGGTCATATCCGCTGGCAGCGAGAAACTTAGCTTGCCATCAAGCAGGTTGACGGGATTTGCGGCAGCGTTACTTTCCGCGACAGTGCCTTCCGCCGTAGCGTTAGTGTCTTTATCATCACAGGCCGCAAGCCCCATAACCAGCAGGCCAATTCCGACATATTTAACCAGATTGCGCATTGACTTCTTCCTTATCGATAAACGGCCATAACGGCTCATTCATCCATCTTATCACAACTCTGATAACGAACCTTTAACTGGCCTGCAAAGCGTTGATTTCGGATTTATCTGCCAGTCTTTTCAATAGCATATTGAGTAATACGCCATACATTGGCAGGAAGAAAACGATGCTGATTAACACTTTGAAACAGTAATCAACCAGCGCGATTTCCATCCAGTGCTCGGCCATAAAAGCATCCGGGCTGCGCCAGAAAGCAATGAAGAAGAAGGCCAGCGTATCGCTGACGTTACCAAACAGTGTGGAAGCCGTCGGAGCCAGCCACCAGCGATGACTCTGACGCAGGCGGTTAAAAACGTGCACGTCGAGGATCTGCCCCAGCGCGTAGGCCATAAAGCTGGCGGTAGCGATACGGGCGACAAACAGGTTGAAATGGGCGAGAACGCCGAATCCCTGCCATGAACCCATATAAAACAGTGATGAGATGACGTAGGAGATCAGCAACGCGGGGATCATCACCGCAAAGATGATGCGACGAGCCAGCGGTGCGCCAAAAATACGCACGGTCAGGTCGGTAGCAAGAAAAATAAACGGAAAGCTAAACGCGCCCCAGGTGGTATGAAAACCGAAAATAGAGACCGGAAGCTGTACCAGATAGTTACTGGAGGTGATCACCAACAGGTGAAATAACGATAACCAGAACAACGCCTTATAGCGTTGAGTTTGTGAGAAAACGTTCATATTGTACCTTTTTGATTAGCCATTGGGGTGAGGGAACCCAATACGTACGACACGTTATTTTATAGTGAGATAATAACGTGCTTACCCTTTTTTCGAGCCGCCGCATGATACTGCTTTGGCTTGACAATGCAATGGTTAATTTTCACGCAATCGTTAACCTGGTTTGCTAACGGACTCACAGGGCGTAAACTAGCGCCGTTTTTTTATGTGATGAGAAGAAAATGACCGATCTCTTTTCCAGCCCTGACCACACACTCGACGCACTTGGCCTGCGCTGCCCGGAACCGGTGATGATGGTGCGCAAAACGGTGCGCAATATGCAGCCAGGCGAAACGTTGCTGATTATTGCCGATGATCCGGCCACGACCCGCGATATTCCTGGGTTTTGTACCTTTATGGAACATGAACTGGTCGCCAAAGAGACGGATGGACTGCCTTATCGTTATTTGATTCGTAAAGGCGGTTAATGGGGGAAGATTGGCTTCGATGCCGCCTTTTCCCCTCACCCTCTCCCCAGAGGAGCGAGGGGATCGATCGCGTCCAATTTTGCGATCGGTTTGCAGGCTGTCCCCATTACTTTCTGCGCAACAATCTTAACGCATTCGCCGTCACCAGCACCGTTGCTCCCGTATCTGCCAGCACAGCCAGCCACAGGCCGGTTATTCCTAAAAGCGTGGTGACAAGGAAGATCCCTTTCAGCCCCAGCGCAATGGTGATGTTCTGGCGGATATTAGCGTGAGTGGCGCGTGCCAGTTCAATCATTTGCACCAGGCCGCGCAGGTGGTTATGGGTTAATGCTGCGTCGGCGGTTTCCAGCGCCACGTCTGTGCCACTGCCCATTGCAATCCCAATAGCTGCTGCTTTCATTGCTGGCGCGTCGTTAATACCGTCACCGACCATCGCCAGCGGCGCGTGTTGGTTCAGCTCGGTCACCGCTTTGACTTTATCTTCCGGTAGTAATCCGGCTTTAAATTCCAGCCCCAGGTCACCGGCAATCGCTGCCGCTGCGCGTGGATTATCGCCGGTGAGGATCACCCCTTTGACGCCCAGCGTGTTCAGTTCACTGATGGCAGTGGCGGCATCGGCGCGCAGGGTATCCTGCAACGCAATGACACCCAGCACGTCATCGTTACGCACTACCAGCACTACCGTTTGCCCGGCGCTTTCCAGTTCGTTAATCAAACCGGCAAATGCCTCGGCTGGATGTTTCCCGGCAGCGCATATCAGCACCCGCTCTCCGTTAACCAGTGCTTCAATGCCAGAGCCAACCAGCGCCCGCTGTGACTGGGCGGTGGGAATTGCGAGTTCAGCAACCTGTGCTTCGCGCACAATGGCCTGCGCCAGTGGATGCGTCGCGCCTTGCTCGACCGCCGCCGCCAGTGTCAGCAGTTCAGATTCGCTAACGCCCGTTGCCGGATGAATCGCGGTAACGCGCGGTTTACCGACGGTCAGCGTACCGGTTTTATCAAATGCGACCTGGGTGACACGACCTAACTGCTCCAGCGCCGCACCACCTTTAATTAACGCTCCACGACGTGCCGCTGCTGCCAGTCCGGAGGTAATCGCCGCAGGCGTGGAGATAACTAACGCACACGGGCAACCAATCAGCAGCAGCGTCAGGCCTTTATAAATCCACTCCTGCCAGCTTGCGGCAAATAGCAGTGGTGGCACCAGCGTTACCAGCAGGGCGACGGCCATAATTGCGGGTGTGTAGTTACGGCTAAAACGGTCGATAAATCGCTCAATGGGTGCGCGGCGTTCTTCAGCCTCTTCGATCAGCTTCAGAATGCGGTCAATGGCGCTGGCACCCGGTTCTGACAGCACTTCCAGCGTCACCAGACGGTCTACGCTGGTGGCGCCTGCAGGAACTTTATCGCCCGTTGCGCGCTCCACCGGAATGGATTCGCCGGTCAGGGCGCTTTCATCAAAACTGGCAAACGGTGAGAGCAGTTTACCGTCGGCAGGCAAACGCCCACCTGCCGCAACTTCAATCACATCGCCAGGGCGCAGGCTATTGATCGCCACTTCTTCCCGCTCACCGTTACGCAGGCGCGTGGCGGTTTCTGGCTTCAGCGCCATTAACGCGCTGACCCCTTGACGTGCGCGGCTGGCGGCCCAGCCTTCCAGTCGTTCGCCAATCAAAAACAGCAGCAACACCATCGCAGCTTCTGCCGTTGCGCCAATAAACAGCGCGCCAATGGCGGCTACGCTCATTAAGGTTTCAATGGCGAAGTAGCTGCCGGATTTGATCAGCCGTAATGCCTGACGAGCAATCGGGTACAGACCAACCAGCGTGGTCGCGATAAACGCCAGTTGACCGAACGGATGATTAAATTGCTCCAGCCCCCAACTGATTACCATCATCACAATAAGCGTAATCAGCGGCAGATTCTCTTTCAGGCGTGATTCTTGTGGTTCGTCGGTGGCCTGTTCATCGCGCAGGGAATAGCCTGCTTTTTGCACCGCCGATTCAACTTGCGCACGGATGTCATTGTCAGCATCCACCACCAGTTTTTCGGTGGCGAACAACACCTGCACCTGATTCACACCTGCAAGCTGGCGCACGGCATTTTCCACTTTGCGTGCGCAGGCGGCAC
Organism: Escherichia sp. MOD1-EC7011; assembly: GCF_002965005.1. Taxonomy (NCBI): domain Bacteria; kingdom Pseudomonadati; phylum Pseudomonadota; class Gammaproteobacteria; order Enterobacterales; family Enterobacteriaceae; genus Escherichia; species Escherichia sp. MOD1-EC7011. The sequence goes on along the minus strand of NZ_PTRD01000036.1, from coordinate 87,107 downwards.
AGTCCATGCCGCTGACTTTCCAGCTATAGCGGGTGCCGGAGACGTTTTCAGAGAGTGTTGGCGTGCTGGAACATGCGCCGTCGCAGCAACAGTCGTTGGCATTCTGTGCCGGGGTTAGCGGTTTGAACGCGGCAAATTGAGGGACTTTTTTGCCGTGATTGTCGGGAGTCGACATGGCATCCTCCGGTTAAGTTTTTTCTCATTAACCGAAGGATACACTCTGGAGTCGACTCCAGAGTCAAGTTTTATCAGAGATACAGCGAGCGGACGATGAGGAAGTGTCCTGCAAAGTAGCAAGCCGCAGCAATGGCGTTATCCGCACGGAAGCGGCGGCGATAGTGGCTACCCAGCCAGACAAAGTTACTGATAAACAGCAACGAAGCGCCCATAAAGGCCGAGAGTGCCGGAGCCGTCGGGCGGAAGAACCACAATTCACCTGCCAGCCACACCATCACCAGCGTCATACCGATAAAAGTACAGACAGGCCAACGGAACTCCTCCAGACGCGTCCAGATAATGGCCAGCAATAGCGCGCCCAGAACCAGCAGTACCAGTGGCAGAGGCCAGAAGAAAGAGAGCGTCATCTGGCTGGCGAAATAGATGGTGTACAACAGGTGTGAGAGGAAAAATGCGCCGATAGCGTACATCAGACGCTGACGTGGCAATAGCGTTAGTGCATCGCCCAGCAGTGAGGCACACAGCCCCGCCAGCACCAGATAGCTAATAGCGTCGAACATCGGCGCTTGCCACGCCAGCAATAGCAGGAGAAGAAGGGTTAACGGTTTAAATACCCAGCGTTGCCAGGTTGGCCCACGGTACGATGCATCCACAGATAGCCATGCGGAAAGACAGACAGCGATAAACGACCAAAGCATCTTAGTTCCTTGAATTCGTTATTTTTTCGTAAGCGGAATGCCTACGGTCTTGCTATTCAGTTTAGTGGCGAGGATGGACGGATGACAACACCATAACTGGCAGGGTATGCTTATTTCCGCATTTTCCGATGAGGGATAAAGATGAGCAAACCACCTCTTTTCTTTATTGTTATCATTGGCTTAATTATCGTCGCCGCATCGTTTCGTTTTATGCAACAGCGGCGGGAAAAAGCTGATAATGATATGGCACCGCTCCAGCAAAAGCTGGTGGTGGTGAGTAACAAGCGGGAAAAACCGATTAACGATCGACGTTCGCGCCAGCAGGAAGTGACTCCGGCAGGCACCAGTATGCGCTATGAGGCGAGCTTCAAACCGCAAAGCGGCGGACTGGAGCAGACGTTCCGCCTCGACGCCCAGCAGTACCATGCCCTGACAGTGGGCGATAAAGGTACACTGAGCTATAAAGGAACGCGCTTTGTCAGCTTTGTTGGCGACAAATAAGATTATTTTTTAACTTTAAATTTCTTCTGCCAGACCAGCAGTTCAAACACGCCGAAAAGGAAAATACGCACCTTTTCGGCGGTGGTCATCTGCGGGCCATCTTTCGGCAAGGTCGATTTTAACAGCGCCAGTTGCATACCATGCATCAGCACGGTAAAAATCAGCGCCACGTTAACGAAAATATTCAGCGGGCGTGGGAATGGTTGAAAAAGATTGAGGATCAAAAATCCCCAAACGTAGAGCATTAACAAACGTCCAATATTAATCAGCATCACTTTCTCCTTGTGTTTCACGCTGATACAGCCGATAAGCGACCTGACCAGCCACTTTTTCGCGATATAACGACCAGTTGGCAGGAACGGCGGGCAGGCCATTTTCTACTTCACTTTCAACATATACCCAGGCTTCATCAGCCAGCCAACCGTTGTTTTCCAGTAAATTAATGGTTTCTTCCAGCAAGCCACGGCGGAACGGAGGGTCAACAAACACAATATTATGCGGCGTTCCTTTTTGCATTAGAAAAGACATCGCATTGGTGTTCACGACTCGCGCATTGCCCGCTTTCAGCGTCGCGAGATTCTTGGTTAATTGCTGAGATACCGTGCGATCCATCTCAACCAGCGTAGCTTCCGCAGCGTAGCGTGACAAGGCTTCCAGCCCCAGCGCACCGCTACCTGCGAAGCAGTCCAGGCATTGCGCATCAACAATGACCGGCGCCAGCCAGTTAAACAGCGTTTCGCGCACGCGATCGGTGGTAGGACGTAGACCTGGGCTATCAGGAACCGGGAGTTTACGGCCTCGCCACTGCCCACCAATAATGCGGATTTGACCGCTGCCGGAATGATTCGGTTTTTTCATGGTAAATTGCTCAATCCGCCAGATAACACATACTTGCAGGCGGTGATGTGGATTAAGTTAAGTGGTAGACTATTTCATCATTTTTTTAGCTGCTATGTACATAGCGTTAACGCTGTGCCATGAAGCAACAGCGAGGAGTGTAGTCGCAGATGGCGAAAGAAAAAAAACGTGGCTTTTTTTCCTGGCTGGGCTTTGGTCAAAAAGAGCAGACCCCGGAAAAAGAGACAGAAACCCAAAACGAACAACCGGTTGTAGAAGAAATCGTCCAGGCGCAAGAGCCTGCGAAAGTTGCTGAACAACCCGTTGAAGAACAGCCACAGGCGCATACTGAAGCTGAGGCGGAAACTTTTGCTGCCGACGTTGTGGAAGTCACTGAACAGGTTGTTGAAAGTGAAAAAGCGCAACCTGAAGCGGTTGTCGAGCCGGAAGTTATTGCAGAACCGGAGCCGATAGTTGAAGAAACGCCAGCGTCGGTAGTTGAACCTGAAGTCACGCCAGAGCCAGTGGCTATCGAGCGTGAAGAGCTGCCGCTGCCAGAAGACGTTAAAGTCGAAGAAGTTTCGCCAGAAGAGTGGCAGGCCGAAGCGGAAACCGTGGAGATTGTCGAAGCGGCGGAAGAACAAGCAGCGAAAGAAGAAATCACCGACGAAGAGCTGGAAGCACAGGCGCTGGCTGCTGAAGCGGCAGAAGAGGCGGTGATGGTCGTTCCTCCGGCAGAAGAAGATCAGCCGGTGGAAGAGGTAGCCCAGGAGCAGGAAAAACCAACCAAAGAAGGTTTCTTCGCTCGCCTGAAACGCAGCCTTCTGAAAACTAAAGAAAACCTCGGTTCCGGATTTATCAGCCTGTTCCGTGGTAAAAAAATCGACGATGATCTGTTTGAAGAGCTGGAAGAGCAATTGCTCATCGCCGATGTGGGCGTGGAAACCACGCGCAAAATCATCACCAATCTGACTGAAGGCGCGACCCGCAAACAGCTTCGCGATGCTGAGGCGCTCTACGGTCTGCTGAAAGAAGAGATGGGTGAGATTCTGGCGAAGGTCGATGAACCGCTGAATGTCGAAGGTAAAACACCGTTCGTGATTCTGATGGTAGGCGTCAATGGCGTGGGTAAAACCACGACTATCGGTAAGCTGGCGCGTCAGTTTGAACAACAAGGTAAATCGGTCATGCTGGCGGCGGGCGATACTTTCCGTGCAGCAGCGGTTGAACAGCTTCAGGTCTGGGGGCAGCGCAACAATATTCCGGTGATTGCCCAGCATACCGGCGCGGATTCCGCCTCAGTTATCTTCGACGCTATTCAGGCCGCTAAGGCGCGTAATGTTGATGTCCTGATTGCCGATACCGCCGGACGCTTGCAGAACAAATCGCACCTGATGGAAGAGCTGAAGAAAATCGTCCGTGTGATGAAGAAACTCGACGTTGAAGCGCCGCATGAAGTTATGCTGACTATCGATGCCAGCACCGGGCAGAATGCGGTAAGCCAGGCCAAACTGTTCCATGAAGCCGTCGGCTTAACCGGCATCACGTTAACTAAACTGGACGGCACGGCGAAAGGCGGAGTAATTTTCTCGGTGGCTGACCAGTTTGGTATTCCTATTCGCTATATTGGTGTCGGCGAACGTATTGAGGATTTGCGTCCGTTTAAGGCGGACGACTTTATAGAGGCACTTTTTGCCCGAGAGGATTAACAATGATTCGCTTTGAACATGTCAGCAAGGCTTATCTCGGTGGGAGACAGGCGCTGCAGGGCGTTACGTTCCATATGCAGCCGGGTGAGATGGCGTTTCTGACCGGTCATTCCGGTGCAGGGAAAAGTACCCTCCTGAAGCTGATCTGTGGGATTGAGCGGCCCAGCGCCGGGAAAATCTGGTTTAGCGGCCATGACATCACGCGTCTGAAAAACCGTGAAGTTCCGTTTCTGCGCCGCCAGATTGGCATGATTTTCCAGGATCACCATCTACTGATGGATCGTACTGTCTACGATAATGTGGCGATCCCGTTGATTATCGCCGGTGCCAGCGGTGACGATATTCGTCGTCGTGTATCGGCGGCGCTGGATAAAGTCGGGCTACTGGACAAAGCGAAGAACTTTCCGATTCAGCTTTCTGGCGGTGAACAACAACGCGTTGGCATTGCCCGCGCGGTGGTTAACAAACCAGCGGTACTGCTGGCGGACGAACCGACCGGTAACCTTGACGACGCGCTGTCGGAAGGGATTTTACGTCTGTTTGAAGAGTTTAACCGCGTTGGGGTAACGGTATTGATGGCAACGCACGACATCAACCTGATTTCGCGGCGTTCCTATCGTATGCTCACCCTGAGCGATGGTCACTTGCATGGAGGCGTGGGCCATGAATAAGCGCGATGCAATCAATCATATCCGGCAGTTTGGCGGACGTCTGGATCGCTTCCGTAAATCGGTCGGCGGCTCTGGCGACGGCGGTCGTAACGCGCCGAAACGCGCGAAATCCTCGCCAAAACCGGTAAATCGCAAAACCAACGTTTTCAACGAACAGGTGCGCTATGCCTTCCACGGCGCATTGCAGGATCTGAAAAGCAAACCGTTCGCCACATTTTTAACGGTGATGGTTATCGCCATCTCCCTGACGCTGCCCAGCGTCTGTTATATGGTGTACAAAAACGTTAATCAGGCGGCGACGCAGTATTATCCGTCACCGCAAATCACCGTTTACCTGCAAAAAACGCTGGACGATGACGCCGCTGCGGGCGTGGTGGCACAGTTGCAGGCCGAACAGGGCGTGGAGAAAGTGAACTATCTTTCTCGTGAGGACGCGTTGGGCGAGTTCCGTAACTGGTCTGGTTTTGGCGGCGCGCTGGACATGCTGGAGGAAAACCCGCTTCCGGCTGTGGCGGTGGTGATCCCAAAACTCGATTTTCAGGGGACGGAGTCGCTGAATACGTTGCGTGATCGCATCACGCAAATTAACGGCATCGATGAAGTACGAATGGACGATAGCTGGTTTGCCCGTCTGACTGCACTGACTGGGCTGGTAGGGCGTGTTTCGGCGATGATCGGCGTGCTGATGGTGGCGGCAGTGTTCCTGGTTATCGGCAACAGCGTGCGTCTGAGCATATTTGCCCGCCGCGACTCCATCAACGTGCAGAAACTGATTGGCGCGACGGATGGTTTCATACTTCGCCCGTTCCTGTATGGTGGCGCGCTGCTGGGATTTTCTGGCGCATTACTGTCATTAATTTTGTCAGAAATTCTGGTGCTGCGTTTGTCATCGGCGGTTGCGGAAGTGGCGCAGGTATTCGGAACGAAGTTTGATATCAATGGTTTATCGTTCGATGAATGCCTGCTGCTGCTGCTGGTGTGTTCGATGATTGGCTGGGTGGCAGCATGGCTTGCCACGGTACAACATTTACGGCACTTTACGCCGGAATAATAAAATCGTGTTATACTCTTTCCCTGCAATGGGTTCCGTAGCAGGGAAAGAGACCCCGTTGTCTCTTCCCGGTATTTCATCTCTATGTCACATTTTGTGCGTAATTTATTCACAAGACAGCATTGAACTTGTGGATAAAATCACGGTCTGATAAAACTGTGAATGATAATCTCGTTGCTCTTAAGCTCTGGCACAGTTGTTGCTACCACTGAAGCGCCAGAAGATATCGATTGAGAGGATTTGAATGACTGACAAAATGCAAAGTTTAGCTTTAGCCCCTGTTGGCAACCTGGATTCTTACATCCGGGCAGCTAACGCGTGGCCGATGTTGTCGGCTGACGAGGAGCGGGCGCTGGCTGAAAAGCTGCATTACCATGGCGATCTGGAAGCAGCTAAAACGCTGATCCTGTCTCACCTGCGGTTTGTTGTTCATATTGCTCGTAATTATGCGGGCTATGGCCTGCCACAGGCGGATTTGATTCAGGAAGGTAACATCGGCCTGATGAAAGCAGTGCGCCGTTTCAACCCGGAAGTGGGTGTGCGCCTGGTCTCCTTCGCCGTTCACTGGATCAAAGCAGAGATCCACGAATACGTTTTGCGTAACTGGCGTATCGTCAAAGTTGCGACCACCAAAGCGCAGCGCAAACTGTTTTTTAATCTGCGTAAAACCAAGCAGCGTCTGGGCTGGTTTAACCAGGATGAAGTCGAAATGGTGGCTCGCGAACTGGGCGTAACCAGCAAAGACGTCCGTGAGATGGAATCGCGTATGGCGGCACAGGACATGACTTTTGACATGTCTTCCGACGACGATTCAGACAGCCAGCCGATGGCTCCGGTGCTCTATCTGCAGGATAAATCATCTAACTTTGCAGACGGCATTGAAGATGATAACTGGGAAGAGCAGGCGGCAAACCGTCTGACCGACGCGATGCAGGGTCTGGACGAGCGTAGCCAGGATATCATCCGCGCGCGCTGGCTGGACGAAGATAACAAATCTACGTTGCAGGAACTGGCTGACCGTTACGGCGTTTCCGCTGAACGTGTACGTCAGCTGGAAAAGAACGCGATGAAAAAACTTCGCGCTGCCATTGAAGCGTAATTTCCGCTATTAAGCAGAGAACCCTGGATGAGAGTCCGGGGTTTTTGTTTTTTGGGCCTCTACAATAATCAATTCCCCCCTCCGGCAAAACGCCAATCCCCACGCAGATTGTTAATAAACTGTCAAAATAGCTATTCCAATATCATAAAAATCGGGTATGTTTTAGCAGAGTATGCTGCTAAAGCACGGGTAGTCATGCATAAAACGAAATAAAGTGCTGAAAAACAACATCACAACACACGTAATAACCAGAAGAATGGGGATTCTCAGGATGAACATAAAGGGTAAAGCGTTACTGGCAGGATGTATCGCGCTGGCATTCAGCAATATGGCTCTGGCAGAAGATATTAAAGTCGCGGTCGTGGGCGCAATGTCTGGTCCGGTGGCACAGTATGGTGACCAGGAGTTTACTGGCGCAGAACAGGCGGTTGCGGATATCAACGCCAAAGGCGGCGTTAAAGGCAACAAACTGCAAATCGTAAAATATGACGATGCCTGTGACCCGAAACAGGCCGTCGCGGTGGCGAACAAAGTGGTTAACGACGGCATTAAATATGTCATTGGTCACCTCTGTTCTTCATCAACACAGCCAGCGTCTGACATTTATGAAGACGAAGGCATTTTAATGATCACCCCAGCGGCAACCGCGCCAGAGCTGACTGCCCGTGGCTATCAGCTGATCCTGCGCACCACCGGTCTGGACTCCGACCAGGGGCCGACGGCGGCAAAATATATTCTTGAGAAAGTGAAACCGCAGCGTATTGCTATCGTTCACGACAAACAACAGTACGGCGAAGGTCTGGCGCGTGCGGTGCAGGACGGCCTGAAGAAAGGCAATGCTAACGTAGTGTTCTTTGATGGCATCACCGCCGGGGAAAAAGATTTCTCGACGCTGGTGGCACGCCTGAAGAAAGAGAATATCGACTTCGTTTACTACGGCGGTTATCACCCGGAAATGGGGCAGATCCTGCGTCAGGCGCGCGCGGCGGGGCTGAAAACTCAGTTTATGGGGCCGGAAGGTGTGGCTAACGTCTCGCTGTCTAATATCGCGGGCGAGTCAGCGGAAGGACTGCTGGTGACCAAGCCGAAGAACTACGATCAGGTTCCGGCGAACAAACCGATTGTTGACGCGATCAAAGCGAAAAAACAGGATCCAAGCGGCGCATTCGTCTGGACCACCTACGCGGCGTTGCAATCTTTGCAGGCGGGGCTGAATCAGTCTGACGATCCGGCGGAGATCGCCAAATACCTGAAAGCGAACTCGGTTGATACGGTGATGGGGCCACTGACCTGGGATGAGAAAGGTGACCTGAAAGGCTTTGAGTTCGGTGTGTTTGACTGGCACGCCAACGGCACGGCGACCGGTGCGAAGTAACAGATAGATAAATGAAAATGCCCGATGAGCTGAACCGCCATCGGGTTTTTTTGTGTTTGTCGAAATGGTTGTAGAAAGATTAAACAATCCAGGATATGCTTAATGTACGGTAGAATTCCGTACATATTTATAAGTAGCAGGAGAGTTTACATGTCTGCTGTTAAAAAGCAGCGTATCGATCTGCGTTTAACTGACGATGACAAAAGTCTAATTGAGGAAGCGGCGGCGATATCTAATCAGTCCGTCAGCCAATTTATGTTGAATAGTGCCTCGCAGCGGGCTACAGAAGTGATTGAACAGCATCGGCGAGTGATCCTTAATGAGGAGTCCTGGACGCGGGTGATGGATGCGCTGAGTAATCCGCCGTCACCAGGTGAAAAGTTAAAACGTGCGGCAAAACGTCTTCAGGGAATGTAATAATTTATGGATGATCTGACGATAGAGATTCTGACCTATGATGCAGATTATGATCTACAGCGATTCGACTGCGGCGAGGAAGCCTTAAATCTCTTTCTGACGACACATCTGGTTCGTCAGCATCGCAATAAAATTCTGCGAGCGTACATCCTTCGTGCCAACACGCCAGAACGTCAGGTCCTGGGATATTACACATTATCCGGCAGTTGTTTTGAACGAGCCGCATTGCCCTCGAAATCGAAACAGAAAAAAATTCCCTACAAAAATATTCCCAGCGTCACTCTTGGGCGTCTGGCAATTGATCGTTCAATACAGGGGCAGGGATGGGGAGCAACACTGGTTGCTCATGCCATGAAAGTCGTCTGGTCAGCCTCTTTAGCGGTAGGTATTCACGGTCTTTTTGTCGAGGCGCTGAATGAAAAAGCCCATACGTTTTATCAGTCGCTGGGCTTTATCCCGTTGGTCGGAGAAAACGAAAATGCGTTATTTTTCCCAACCAAATCCATAGAACTGCTTTTTACACAGAGCGATTAACGCTTCTCCCAACCGCCCTGCTGTGCCGTAAACCCCTGTGCTTGCATAAACGCTGTCATCACGCCGCGATCTTCCACGCCAGCATCCGCCATCCACCAGTATGAAACGCCGGGATTATCACGTAACACTTCTTCCAGCAGATATTGCCCTACGCCGCGTCGGCGGGTGACTTCCCGTACACGCAGGGAATCCATCGCTCCCTCGGTGCCGCTTAAGGTTACTCGCACGGCAGCGAGCAGGCGCTCGTTAAAACGCGCGGCGTAAATACGGTGGGAATCGTCAACCTGTAAAGAGGAAGGAGAATACTCCGGCCAGATCTTTTGCAGGTCAATTCGATCCTGGTCGCTAAAGTTTTCTAATCGAATGATGGTCAGCTTCATGGGGAACCCGTACAAATCACAAAAGTGGAACCAGTGTAGCGAAATAATTTAATCGGAGGCTTTCTCTTTTTTATTTCTTTTGGCAGGTGATTAATTTTTTTTCAGCAATAATTACAAATTAAAAACATTATAGAATGAAAATTGTCCAGCATAATCCCCTGAATGGTAGTGAATTATTCCGCCCTTTGTACCGTTATTTTATGCTGACAACGGCGCTTTTTTCTGTTTATCTATCAATTAATTCAGAATATTATCTGTTCTTAATCGACTGAAAAATAGAGATTTTAATCGATATCATCACAAAAAACTGCGCTAAACCCTTAATCGGACAGGCAAAAACAGCGCAGTATAAAAAAGAACAGTCTGATTTGTTAACACATAAAAAACAAAGCAACACAACATTACGAGTGGGGATTTTTGACTATGAAACGGAATGCGAAAACTATCATCGCAGGGATGATTGCACTGGCAATTTCACACACTGCTTTAGCCGACGATATTAAAGTTGCCGTTGTCGGCGCGATGTCCGGCCCGATTGCCCAGTGGGGTGATATGGAATTTAACGGCGCGCGTCAGGCGATTAAAGACATTAATGCCAAAGAGGGAATTAAGGGCGATAAGTTGGTTGGCGTGGAATATGACGACGCCTGCGACCCAAAACAAGCCGTTGCGGTCGCCAACAAAATCGTTAACGACGGCATTAAATACGTTATTGGCCATCTGTGTTCCTCTTCTACCCAACCTGCGTCAGATATCTATGAAGATGAAGGTATCCTGATGATCTCGCCGGGGGCGACTAACCCGGAGCTGACTCAACGCGGTTATCAACACATCATGCGTACTGCCGGGCTGGACTCTTCCCAGGGGCCAACGGCGGCAAAATACATTGTTGAGACGGTGAAGCCTCAGCGCATCGCCATCATTCACGACAAACAACAGTATGGCGAAGGGCTGGCGCGTTCGGTGCAGGACGGGCTGAAAGCGGCTAACGCCAACGTCGTCTTCTTCGACGGCATTACCGCTGGCGAGAAAGATTTCTCCGCGCTGATCGCCCGCCTGAAAAAAGAAAACATCGACTTTGTTTACTACGGTGGTTACTACCCGGAAATGGGGCAGATGCTGCGCCAGGCGCGTTCCGTTGGCCTGAATACTCAGTTTATGGGGCCGGAAGGTGTAGGTAATGCGTCGCTGTCGAACATTGCCGGCGATGCCGCCGAAGGCATGTTGGTCACCATGCCAAAACGCTATGACCAGGATCCGGCAAACAAAGGCATCGTTGATGCGCTGAAAGCGGACAAGAAAGATCCGTCTGGGCCTTATGTCTGGATCACCTACGCGGCGGTGCAATCTCTGGCAACTGCCCTTGAGCGTACCGGCAGCGATGAGCCGCTGACACTGGTGAAAGATTTAAAAGCTAACGGTGCAAACACCGTGATTGGGCCGCTGAACTGGGATGAAAAAGGCGATCTGAAGGGATTTGATTTTGGTGTCTTCCAGTGGCACGCCGACGGTTCATCCACGGCAGCCAAGTGATCATCCCACCGTCCGTGAAATGCGGGCGGGTTTAGAAAGGTTACCTTATGTCTGAGCAGTTTTTGTATTTCTTACAGCAGATGTTTAACGGCGTCACGCTGGGCAGTACCTACGCGCTGATAGCCATCGGCTACACCATGGTTTACGGCATTATCGGCATGATCAACTTCGCCCACGGCGAGGTTTACATGATTGGCAGCTACGTCTCCTTTATGATCATCGCTGCACTGATGATGATGGGCATTGATACCGGCTGGCTACTGGTAGCGGCGGGATTTGTCGGCGCAATCGTCATTGCCAGCGCCTACGGCTGGAGTATCGAACGGGTGGCTTACCGCCCGGTGCGCAACTCTAAGCGCCTGATTGCCCTCATTTCTGCAATCGGCATGTCCATCTTCCTGCAAAACTACGTCAGCCTGACCGAAGGTTCGCGCGACGTGGCGCTGCCCAGCCTGTTTAACGGTCAGTGGGTGGTGGGGCATAGCGAAAACTTCTCTGCCTCTATTACTACCATGCAGGCGGTGATCTGGATTGTTACCTTCCTCGCCATGCTGGCGCTGACGATTTTCATTCGCTATTCCCGCATGGGGCGCGCGTGTCGTGCCTGCGCGGAAGATCTGAAAATGGCGAGCCTGCTTGGCATCAACACCGACCGGGTGATTGCGCTGACTTTTGTGATTGGCGCGGCGATGGCGGCGGTGGCGGGCGTTCTGCTCGGTCAGTTCTACGGCGTGATTAACCCCTATATCGGCTTTATGGCCGGGATGAAAGCCTTTACCGCAGCGGTGCTCGGTGGGATTGGCAGTATTCCGGGGGCGATGATTGGCGGGTTGATTCTGGGGATTGCGGAGGCGCTCTCTTCGGCTTATTTGAGTACGGAATATAAAGATGTGGTCTCATTTGCCTTATTGATTCTGGTTCTGCTGGTGATGCCGACAGGTATTCTGGGTCGCCCGGAGGTAGAGAAAGTATGAAACCGATGCATATTGCAATGGCGCTGCTTTCTGCCGCTATGTTCTTTGTTCTGGCGGGCATCTTTATGGGCGTGCAACTGGAACTGGATGGCACCAAACTGGTGGTTGACAGTGCTTCAGACATCCGTTGGCAGTGGGTATTTATCGGCACGGCGGTGGTCTTTTTCTTCCAGCTTGTGCGACCCGCTTTCCAGAAAGGGCTAAAAAGCGTTTCAGGGCCGAAGTTTATTCTGCCAGCGATTGATGGTTCCACGGTGAAGCAAAAGCTGTTCCTCGTGGCGCTGCTGGTGCTTGCGGTAGCGTGGCCGTTTATGGTGTCACGTGGGACGGTGGATATTGCCACTCTGACCATGATCTACATTATCCTCGGCCTCGGGCTGAACGTGGTGGTAGGGCTTTCTGGTTTGCTGGTGCTCGGTTACGGCGGCTTTTACGCCATCGGCGCTTACACCTTTGCGCTGCTCAATCACTATTACGGTCTTGGCTTCTGGACTTGCCTGCCGATTGCCGGATTAATGGCAGCGGCGGCGGGCTTCCTGCTCGGTTTTCCGGTGCTGCGTCTGCGCGGTGACTATCTGGCGATCGTTACCCTCGGTTTCGGCGAAATTGTGCGCATATTGCTGCTCAATAACACCGAAATTACCGGTGGTCCGAACGGTATCAGCCAGATCCCTAAACCGACCTTCTTCGGCCTTGAGTTCAGCCGTACCGCCCGCGAAGGCGGCTGGGATACGTTCAGTAATTTCTTTGGCCTGAAATACGATCCCTCCGATCGCGTCATCTTCCTCTACCTGGTGGCCTTGCTGCTGGTAGTGTTCTCTTTGTTCGTCATTAACCGCCTGCTGCGGATGCCGCTGGGGCGTGCGTGGGAAGCGTTGCGTGAAGACGAGATCGCCTGCCGTTCGCTGGGCTTAAGCCCACGTCGTATCAAGCTGACCGCCTTTACCATCAGCGCCGCGTTTGCGGGTTTTGCCGGAACGCTGTTTGCTGCGCGCCAGGGCTTTGTCAGCCCGGAATCCTTCACCTTTGCCGAATCGGCATTTGTGCTGGCGATAGTGGTGCTCGGTGGCATGGGGTCGCAGTTCGCGGTGATCCTGGCGGCAATTTTGCTGGTGGTGTCGCGCGAGTTGATGCGTGATTTCAACGAATACAGCATGTTAATGCTCGGTGGTTTGATGGTGCTGATGATGATCTGGCGTCCGCAGGGCTTGCTGCCCATGACGCGCCCGCAACTGAAGCTGAAAAACGGCGAAACGAAAGGAGAGCAGGCATGAATCAGCCATTATTATCTGTTAACGGCCTGATGATGCGCTTCGGCGGCCTGCTGGCGGTGAATAACGTCAATCTCGAACTGTACCCGCAGGAGATCGTCTCGTTAATCGGCCCTAACGGTGCCGGAAAAACCACGGTCTTTAACTGCCTGACCGGATTCTACAAACCCACTGGCGGCGCCATTTTACTGCGCGATCAGCATCTGGAAGGTTTGGCGGGTCAGCAAATCGCCCGTATGGGGGTGGTGCGTACTTTTCAGCACGTGCGTCTGTTCCGCGAAATGACGGTGATTGAAAACCTGTTGGTGGCGCAGCATCAGCAACTGAAAACCGGGCTGTTCTCTGGCCTGTTGAAAACGCCTTCTTTCCGTCGCGCCCAAAGTGAGGCGCTCGATCGAGCCGCAACCTGGCTTGAGCGCATTGGTTTGCTGGAACACGCTAACCGTCAGGCGAGTAACCTGGCCTACGGTGACCAGCGTCGCCTGGAGATTGCCCGCTGCATGGTGACGCAGCCGGAGATTTTAATGCTCGACGAACCGGCGGCAGGTCTTAATCCGAAAGAGACCAAAGAGCTGGATGAGTTGATTGCCGAACTGCGTAACCATCACAACACCACTATCTTGTTGATTGAACACGATATGAAGCTGGTGATGGGGATTTCAGACAGAATTTACGTGGTCAATCAGGGGACGCCGCTGGCAAACGGCACGCCGGAGCAAATCCGTAATAACCCGGACGTGATCCGTGCCTATTTAGGTGAGGCATAAGATGGAAAAAGTCATGTTGTCCTTTGACAAAGTCAGCGCCCACTACGGCAAAATCCAGGCGCTGCATGAGGTGAGCCTGCATATCAATCAGGGCGAGATTGTCACCCTCATTGGCGCGAACGGGGCGGGGAAAACCACCTTGCTCGGCACATTATGCGGCGACCCGCGCGCCACCAGCGGGCGAATTGTGTTTGATGATAAAGACATTACCGACTGGCAGACGGCGAAAATCATGCGTGAAGCGGTAGCGATTGTCCCGGAAGGGCGTCGTGTCTTCTCACGAATGACGGTGGAAGAGAACCTGGCAATGGGCGGCTTCTTTGCCGAACGCGACCAGTTTCAGGAGCGTATAAAGTGGGTGTATGAGCTGTTCCCGCGTCTGCATGAGCGCCGTATTCAGCGGGCGGGCACCATGTCCGGCGGTGAACAGCAGATGCTGGCGATTGGTCGTGCGCTGATGAGCAACCCGCGTTTGTTGTTGCTTGATGAGCCATCGCTCGGCCTTGCGCCGATTATCATCCAGCAAATTTTCGACACCATCGAGCAGCTGCGCGAGCAGGGGATGACTATCTTCCTCGTCGAGCAGAACGCCAACCAGGCGCTAAAGCTGGCGGATCGCGGCTACGTGCTGGAAAACGGCCATGTGGTGCTCTCCGATACCGGCGACGCGCTGCTGGCGAACGAAGCGGTGAGAAGCGCGTATTTAGGCGGGTAATAACACGTTGATTGATAAGGAGTCAAAAGACTCCTTTGAGACAGCTGACAAATGTAAAAATGCCTGATGCGCTGCGCTTATCAGGCCTACTGGGTGAGTGGCAATATGTTGAATTTGCACGAGCTTGTAGGCCTGATAAGGCGTTTACGCTGCATCCGGCATGAAACGATGAGCAATCTGTAGAGTTTGATTCAGACCTTCTATATTTTCCCGCTTATCCGTGTCCCATCTCCCATTTTCCCTCACCCGCGCCGTCACTGCCTTGTCATCTTTCTGACACCTTACTATCTTACAAATGTAACAAAAAAGTTATTTTTCTGTAATTCGAGCATGTCATGTTACCCCGCGAGCATAAAACGCGTGAATTCGCGCATTCGGTACAACAAGAGAGATAAACGATGAAACCGTTACATTATACAGCTTCAGCACTGGCGCTCGGACTGGCGTTAATGGGGAATGCACAGGCAGTGACGACCATTCCGTTCTGGCATTCTATGGAAGGGGAACTGGGTAAAGAGGTGGATTCTCTGGCTCAACGTTTTAACGCCGAAAACCCGGATTACAAAATTGTACCGACCTACAAAGGCAACTACGAACAGAATTTAAGCGCGGGGATTGCCGCATTTCGTACCGGCAACGCGCCGGCTATTTTGCAGGTTTATGAAGTTGGCACCGCTACCATGATGGCGTCGAAAGCCATTAAACCGGTATATGACGTGTTTAAAGAGGCGGGGATTAACTTCGATGAGTCGCAGTTTGTGCCGACGGTTTCAGGTTACTACTCCGACAGCAAAACCGGCCACTTACTCTCCCAGCCGTTCAACAGCTCGACTCCCGTTCTCTATTACAACAAAGACGCTTTCAAGAAAGCGGGGTTAGACCCGGAACAGCCGCCGAAAACCTGGCAGGATCTGGCGGACTATGCCGCGAAACTGAAAGCCTCCGGTATGAAGTGCGGCTACGCCAGCGGCTGGCAGGGCTGGATCCAACTGGAAAATTTTAGCGCCTGGAACGGTCTACCGTTTGCCAGCAAAAACAACGGCTTTGACGGCATAGATGCGGTGCTGGAGTTCAACAAGCCGGAGCAGGTGAAACACATCGCCATGCTCGAGGAGATGAACAAGAAGGGCGACTTCAGCTATGTCGGGCGTAAGGATGAATCCACCGAGAAGTTCTATAACGGTGATTGCGCGATGACCACCGCCTCTTCCGGTTCTCTTGCCAACATTCGCGAGTACGCCAAATTCAACTACGGCGTAGGCATGATGCCTTACGACGCCGATGCGAAAGATGCGCCACAAAATGCCATTATCGGCGGAGCCAGCCTGTGGGTGATGCAGGGCAAAGATAAAGAAACGTATACCGGCGTGGCGAAGTTCCTCGACTTCCTCGCGAAGCCAGAAAACGCTGCTGAATGGCATCAGAAAACCGGTTATCTGCCGATCACCAAAGCGGCGTATGACCTGACCCGTGAGCAGGGCTTTTACGAGAAAAACCCAGGGGCGGATACCGCGACGCGTCAGATGCTGAACAAACCGCCGTTGCCGTTCACCAAAGGGCTGCGTCTGGGCAACATGCCGCAGATCCGCGTGATTGTGGATGAAGAGCTGGAGAGCGTGTGGACCGGCAAGAAGACGCCACAGCAGGCGCTGGATACTGCCGTTGAGCGTGGGAATCAGTTACTGCGCCGCTTTGAGCAGTCTACGAAGTCTTAATTCTCTTACCCTCACCCTAACCCTCTCCCTAAGGGAGAGGGGACCGATCGGCGTGGTGGAAAAGTGCCGTGTCGGTTTGTCACTTCGTACTGAAGGCGAAGGGAACCACCCGGCGTGGTAGAGCGAAGTTGACTCAATGGCAAAACGCCGCACCGCCTTTCTCCCTCGCCCCTTTGGGGAGAGGGTCGGGGTGAGGGGAACACAACACGAAGAGTTTATTTATGTCATCATCCCGTCCGGTGTTCCGCTCGCGCTGGCTGCCCTATCTGCTGGTCGCGCCGCAGCTCATCATCACCGTTATCTTTTTTATCTGGCCTGCGGGCGAAGCGTTGTGGTACTCGCTACAAAGCGTCGATCCGTTTGGTTTCTCCAGCCAGTTTGTCGGTCTGGATAACTTCGTCACGCTGTTTCATGACAGCTACTATCTCGACTCCTTCTGGACGACGATAAAATTCAGCACCTTTGTCACCGTCAGTGGTTTGCTGGTGTCGCTGTTCTTTGCGGCGTTGGTGGAGTACATCGTGCGCGGCAGCCGTTTCTATCAAACCTTAATGCTGCTGCCTTACGCTGTGGCACCCGCCGTTGCCGCCGTATTGTGGATCTTCCTGTTTAACCCCGGTCGCGGGCTGATTACCCATTTTCTCGCCGAGTTCGGCTACGACTGGAACCACGCGCAAAACAGCGGTCAGGCGATGTTCCTGGTGGTGTTTGCCTCGGTGTGGAAGCAAATCAGCTACAACTTTCTGTTCTTCTATGCCGCGCTGCAATCCATTCCCCGTTCGTTGATCGAAGCCGCAGCCATCGACGGTGCAGGGCCGATTCGCCGCTTCTTTAAGATTGCTCTGCCGCTTATCGCTCCGGTGAGTTTCTTCCTGCTGGTGGTGAACCTGGTGTACGCCTTCTTCGACACCTTCCCGGTGATCGACGCCGCCACGTCCGGCGGGCCGGTTCAGGCTACCACGACGCTGATTTATAAGATCTACCGCGAAGGCTTTACCGGGCTGGATCTGGCTTCGTCTGCCGCGCAGTCGGTGGTGTTGATGTTCCTCGTCATCGTGCTGACGGTGGTGCAGTTCCGCTATGTTGAAAGCAAGGTGCGTTACCAATGATTGAGAACCGTCCGTGGCTGACGATATTCAGCCATACCATGCTGATCCTCGGGATCGCGGTGATCCTCTTCCCGCTGTACGTGGCGTTTGTCGCGGCAACGCTGGATAAACAAGCCGTCTACGCCGCGCCGATGACGCTAATTCCTGGCACACATCTGCTGGAAAACATCCACAACATCTGGGTGAACGGGGTAGGCACGAATAGCGCGCCGTTCTGGCGGATGTTGCTTAACAGCTTCGTGATGGCGTTCAGCATTACGCTCGGCAAAATTACCGTCTCGATGCTTTCGGCATTTGCTATTGTCTGGTTTCGTTTTCCGCTGCGTAACCTCTTCTTCTGGATGATTTTTATCACCCTGATGCTGCCGGTTGAAGTGCGTATTTTCCCGACGGTAGAAGTCATTGCCAATCTGAAGATGCTCGACAGCTATGCAGGTTTAACGCTGCCGCTGATGGCCTCGGCGACCGCCACCTTCCTGTTCCGCCAGTTCTTTATGACGCTGCCGGATGAGCTGGTGGAAGCCGCGCGGATCGACGGCGCGTCGCCAATGCGCTTCTTTTGCGACATTGTTTTTCCGTTGTCGAAAACCAATCTGGCGGCGCTGTTTGTGATCACCTTTATCTACGGCTGGAACCAGTATCTGTGGCCGCTGCTGATTATTACCGACGTTGATCTCGGCACTACCGTTGCAGGGATCAAAGGGATGATTGCCACAGGCGAAGGCACCACGGAATGGAACTCGGTGATGGCGGCGATGTTGTTAACTCTGATCCCACCAGTAGTGATTGTTTTAGTGATGCAGCGTGCCTTCGTGCGCGGCCTGGTCGATAGTGAGAAATAAGATGGCAGGACTGAAATTACAGGCAGTAACCAAAAGCTGGGATGGCAAAACCCAGGTCATTAAACCGCTGACCCTTGATGTGGCGGATGGCGAATTTATCGTGATGGTCGGGCCGTCTGGCTGCGGGAAATCCACGCTGCTGCGCATGGTTGCCGGGCTGGAGCGGGTAACGGAAGGCGATATCTGGATCAACAATGAGCGTGTGACCGAAATGGAGCCGAAAGATCGTGGGATTGCGATGGTGTTCCAGAACTACGCGCTTTATCCGCATATGAGCGTCGAAGAAAACATGGCGTGGGGGCTGAAAATTCGCGGCATGGGCAAGCAGCAAATTGCCGAGCGCGTTCAAGAAGCGGCACGCATTCTGGAACTGGACGGCCTGCTTAAGCGCCGCCCGCGTGAGCTTTCCGGCGGGCAGCGCCAGCGCGTGGCAATGGGGCGCGCGATTGTGCGCGATCCGGCGGTATTTTTGTTTGATGAGCCGCTCTCGAACCTTGATGCCAAGCTGCGCGTGCAGATGCGCCTTGAGTTGCAGCAATTGCACCGTCGCCTGAAAACGACTTCACTCTACGTTACTCACGATCAGGTTGAGGCGATGACCCTCGCCCAGCGAGTAATGGTGATGAACGGCGGCGTTGCCGAACAGATTGGCACGCCAGTTGAAGTGTACGAAAAGCCCGCCAGCCTGTTTGTGGCGAGTTTTATCGGCAGCCCGGCGATGAACCTGCTGACAGGCCGCGTGAATAACGAAGGCACGTACTTCGAACTGGACGGCGGTATCGCGCTGCCGCTAAACGGTAGCTACCGGCAGTATGCCGGACGTAAAATGACCCTCGGTATTCGCCCGGAACATATTGCGTTAAGCTCGCAGGCAGAAGGCGGCGTGCCGCTGGTGATGGACACGCTGGAGATCCTCGGTGCAGATAACCTGGCGCACGGACGCTGGGGCGAACAGAAGCTGGTGGTAAGACTGGCGCATCAGGAGCGCCCGATGGCAGGCAGTACGCTGTGGCTGCATCTGCCGGAAAATCAGCTACATCTTTTTGATGGTGAAACAGGACAACGAGTATGAGTAACTGGCCTTATCCCCGCATCGTCGCCCATCGTGGCGGCGGTAAACTGGCGCCGGAAAACACCCTGGCGGCAATCGATGTGGGGGCAAAATACGGTCATAAGATGATCGAATTTGACGCGAAGTTATCGAAAGATGGCGAGATCTTCTTGCTCCATGACGACAATCTCGAACGTACCAGCAACGGCTGGGGCGTCGCGGGTGAACTGAACTGGCAGGATTTACTGCGCGTGGATGCGGGCAGTTGGTACAGCAAAATGTTTAAAGGTGAGCCGCTACCGTTGCTTTCGCAGGTGGCGGAACGCTGTCGTGAACACGGGATGATGGCGAATATCGAAATCAAACCCACCACTGGCACTGGACCATTAACGGGCAAAATGGTGGCGCTGGCGTCGCGTGAACTTTGGACTGCTATGACGCCGCCGCTGCTGTCATCGTTTGAGATTGATGCTTTAGAAGCTGCACAACAGGCTGCACCGGAACTGCCGCGCGGTTTGTTGCTTGATGAGTGGCGCGACGACTGGCGAGAACTGACTATGCGGCTGGGCTGCGTCTCTATTCATCTCAATCATAAGTTGCTCGATAAAGCGCGAGTGAGGCAGTTGAAAGACGCCGGATTACGGATTCTGGTGTATACCGTCAACAAACCCCAGCGCGCGGCAGAGTTGCTGCGCTGGGGCGTGGATTGCATTTGTACCGATGCGATTGACGTGATTGATCCGAACTTTACGGCCCAATAGTTTTCAACGGAATATCAGGCTGCGGCGTGCTGGGTTGATTCAGCATGTCGCCGTTTCTCCTCTCCGGCAGCATATGCTGCTGATTCAGCGAGTTATCCGGATTACGGTTGCTGTTTAACATCCCGCCGTTGGTGTTGGGCAGCATTTGCTGCCGGGCGGGATTTAGCTCCCCCGGCTGCGACTGCAATACCCGCTGCGAGTTACTGTTAATCTGATTTTCTAAATGTTGCTGCTGTAATTGCGTCTGCGTTTTCAGTTGCTGATTCAGCATCCCTTTTTGCTGGATTTGCTGGGTCTGCATCTGGGTTTGCATCCGTTGCTGACTGGGGATCTGATACCCCGACTGGTTAGGGTTGTTCAGAGTATTAATGGGCTGTGCAAAGCCGACGAACGGCAGGAGTGCCGTCAAAAGCAGAAGTCGTTTCATCGCGTATCCTCCTCTGAAGATATCCTTTAAGTTTACTCGCTTCCCGGCAAAACGATGATTAATTCAGAGTTATATACCAGGCTTAGCTGGGGTTGCCCCACACATAACTGGAGAATAACGATGATAAAACCGACGTTTTTACGCCGGGTGGCCATTGCTGCTCTGCTCTCAGGAAGTTGTTTTAGTGTTGTTGCCGCGCCACCTGCGCCGCCGCCGGTCTCGTATGGCGTGGAGGAAGATGTCTTCCATCCGGTGCGCGCGAAGCAGGGGATGGTGGCGTCTGTCGATGCCACTGCCACCCAAGTGGGAGTAGATATTCTAAAGGAGGGCGGGAATGCCGTTGATGCCGCCGTGGCGGTGGGCTACGCGCTGGCGGTAACGCATCCGCAGGCGGGGAATCTGGGCGGCGGTGGTTTTATGCTGATCCGCACTAAGGATGGCAATACAACCGCTATCGATTTCCGCGAAATGGCACCCGCCAAAGCGACCCGCGATATGTTTCTCGATGACCAGGGCAATCCGGACAGCAAAAAATCACTCACTTCGCATCTGGCCTCCGGTACGCCTGGCACGGTCGCAGGCTTCTCGCTGGCGCTGGAGAAGTACGGCACTATGCCGCTGAACAAAGTGGTGCAACCGGCGTTTAAACTGGCGCGTGATGGTTTTATCGTTAACGACGCGCTGGCCGACGATCTCAAAACCTACGGCAGTGAAGTGCTGCCGAATCACGAAAACAGCAAGGCTATCTTCTGGAAAGAGGGCGAGCCGCTGAAAAAGGGCGACAAGCTGGTGCAGGCGAACCTGGCAAAGAGCCTGGAGATGATTGCCGAAAACGGCCCGGACGAATTCTACAAAGGCACGATAGCGGAACAGATTGCCCAGGAGATGCAGAAAAACGGCGGCTTAATTACCAAAGAGGATTTAGCGGCGTATAAAGCGGTCGAACGCACACCAATAAGCGGCGATTATCGCGGGTATCAGGTTTACTCCATGCCACCGCCATCCTCCGGCGGGATTCACATCGTGCAGATCCTCAATATCCTGGAAAACTTCGATATGAAGAAATACGGCTTTGGCAGTGCCGACGCGATGCAAATCATGGCTGAAGCTGAGAAATACGCCTACGCCGACCGCTCGGAATATCTTGGCGACCCGGATTTTGTCAAAGTTCCGTGGCAGGCGCTGACCAATAAAGCCTATGCCAAATCCATTGCCGATCAAATTGATATCAACAAAGCGAAACCGTCCAGCGAAATTCGCCCAGGCAAACTTGCGCCTTATGAGAGCAATCAAACAACCCATTACTCAGTGGTGGATAAAGACGGTAACGCGGTGGCGGTGACCTATACGCTGAACACCACCTTCGGTACGGGTATTGTCGCGGGCGAGAGCGGTATTCTGCTTAATAACCAGATGGATGATTTCTCCGCCAAACCGGGTGTGCCGAACGTTTACGGGCTGGTGGGCGGTGATGCTAACGCCGTCGGGCCGAACAAACGTCCGCTGTCGTCGATGTCACCAACCATTGTGGTGAAAGACGGTAAAACTTGGCTGGTTACCGGTAGCCCAGGCGGGAGCCGGATTATCACCACCGTGCTGCAAATGGTGGTGAACAGCATCGATTATGGAATGAACGTTGCCGAAGCGACCAATGCGCCGCGTTTCCACCATCAGTGGTTACCGGACGAGCTGCGCGTCGAGAAAGGATTTAGCCCGGATACGCTCAAGCTGCTGGAAGAAAAAGGTCAGAAAGTGGCGCTGAAAGAGGCGATGGGCAGTACACAAAGCATTATGGTTGGGCCGGACGGTGAGTTGTATGGGGCATCCGACCCGCGCTCGGTGGATGATTTAACGGCGGGGTATTAATATCTTAAGCCCTCTCCCGGTAGGTGAGGGCTTAAATGACCAACTTAGATTGCAAATTCTTTACTTCACCCGCGCCATAAAATACGCATCGACATATTCACCATTTCGCAACGCGTACTTTTTACCAGTTCCTTCAATCTCAAAACCGTATTTTTTATAGACCTTAATTGCCGGGGCGTTATCGACAAACACGGTTAGTTCAATACGATCTACCCGCAGCCAGTTGTCGCACATTTCAGTCATCTCTCGCATCAGGGCGCTGGCGACGCCGCGATTGTGCCAGCGGGAGTCGACGCAGATACCAAAATCGGCAACATGACTGCGGCGCGGGCGTTGCTGCACGTCAATGGTGAGATGACCCACGACGGTTCCATCAATACAGGCGACTAACTGTTTGATGCCGGGACGATCGGCGAGTCGCTCCTGCCACATATGATCGGAAGGATGAGGCACCTGTAGCGTGTTGTAATACACCTCCGGCTGGGCGTGGATTTGCCGAATGGCCTCGTAATCGCGCGTTTCAGCGTGGCGTATCACTATCTCACTCATTCCTCTGTCCTCTTTGGGGTAAATGTCCCTTTCAACATCATTGACTTTCAAATGCGAGTCAAATGCATTTTTTTGCAAAAAGTGTTGGACAAGTGCGAATGAGAATGATTATTATTGTCTCGCAATCAGGAAGACCCTCGCGGAGAACCTGAAAGCACGACATTGCTCACATTGCTTCCAGTATTACTTAGCCAGCCGGGTGCTGGCTTTTTTTTGCTTTCGTTCCTGCCAGGCTGACTTGCTATTTTGCCCACGGGAAGTGCTCGTGTTGAGACAAATGCAAAATTGCCTGATGCGCTACGCTTATCAGCCTACAAACCTGTGCCCGAACCGTAGGTCGGATAAGGCGTTCACGCCGCATCCGGCATGATCAAAGTGCACTTTGCCAACAATCTGACGTACTGAAGCACAGGCATAGGAACCACGTCCGCTTTGCGTTAAGGTGTAACTAACCACCTTATAAAAGGACGAAATCATGGTCATTAACTGCGCCTTTATTGGCTTCGGCAAAAGCACCACCCGTTACCATCTGCCGTATGTACTTAACCGCAAGGATAGCTGGCATGTCGCGCATATTTTCCGCCGCCATGCGAAGCCGGAAGAACAGGCTCCTGTCTACTCGCATATCCATTTCACCAGCGATCTCGACGAAGTATTAAACGATCCTGACGTTAAGCTGGTTGTCGTCTGCACTCACTCTGATAGCCACTTCGAGTACGCGAAGCGCGCGCTGGAAGCCGGGAAAAATGTGCTGGTTGAAAAACCGTTCACCCCTACGCTTGCGCAGGCGAAAGAGCTGTTTGCGCTGGCAAAAAGCAAAGGGCTGACCGTCACGCCGTATCAGAATCGCCGCTTTGATTCTTGCTTCCTGACGGCGAAAAAAGCGATTGAAAGCGGCAAGCTGGGGGAGATTGTTGAAGTGGAAAGCCATTTTGACTACTACCGCCCGGTGGCAGAAACTAAACCAGGGCTGCCGCAAGATGGTGCATTTTATGGCCTTGGCGTGCATACCCTCGACCAGATTATCTCGCTGTTCGGTCGCCCGGATCATGTGGCTTACGACATTCGCAGCCTGCGTAATAAAGCCAATCCGGACGACACCTTTGAAGCGCAGTTGTTTTATGGTGATTTGAAAGCCATCGTCAAAACCAGCCATCTGGTGAAAATCGATTATCCGAAATTTATCGTTCACGGTAAGAAAGGTACATTTATTAAATACGGTATCGACCAGCAGGAAACCAGCCTGAAGGCTAATATTATGCCGGGCGAACCGGGATTCGCAGCGGATGATTCGGTCGGTGTGCTGGAGTATGTCAATGACGAGGGCGTGACGGTAAGAGAAGAGATGACGCCGGAGGTGGGAGATTACGGACGCGTCTACGATGCGCTGCATCAAACCATCACCACCGGTGCACCAAATTACGTCAAGGAATCTGAAGTTCTTACTAATCTGGAAATCCTTGAACGCGGTTTTGAACAAGTCTCTCCCTCCACAGTGACTCTCGCGAAGTAAGTTTGATGGCTCCTCGAATAGTTCAATTTTTTTGAACAGAGGGGTCAATTTTCACCCTCTATCATCCCAGGCGGATCGGGTCCACACTAAGCCCATCGAAAACATTCAGGGGGTGAATACAAATGATCTACTTACGCAAAGCAAATGAACGTGGTCATGCAAATCATGGCTGGCTGGACTCCTGGCACACTTTCTCTTTTGCCAACTATTACGATCCGAATTTTATGGGCTTCTCCGCGCTGCGCGTGATTAACGACGACGTGATTGAAGCAGGGCAGGGCTTCGGCACTCACCCACATAAAGATATGGAAATTTTGACCTACGTGCTGGAAGGTACTGTTGAGCATCAGGACAGCATGGGCAATAAAGAGCATGTTCCGGCGGGCGAGTTTCAGATAATGAGTGCGGGTACGGGTATTCGTCACTCAGAGTACAACCCCAGCAGCACCGAGCGTCTGCATCTGTATCAGATCTGGATCATGCCAGAAGAAAATGGGATTACGCCGCGTTATGAACAGCGTCGCTTTGATGCCGTGCAGGGCAAACAGCTGGTTCTTTCGCCGGATGCGCGTGATGGTTCGCTGAAAGTGTATCAGGATATGGAACTTTACCGCTGGGCGCTGGTAAAAGATGAGCAGTCGATACATCAGATTGCCGCTGAACGCCGCGTCTGGATCCAGGTAGTAAAAGGCAATGTCACCATTAACGGTGTCAAAGCCTCTACCAGCGATGGTCTGGCAATCTGGGATGAGCAGGCAATCTCCGTCCACGCCGATAGCGACAGTGAAATCCTGCTGTTCGATTTACCGCCAGTCTAAATTTATCTCACAAACCTTCCTGAGGAATCAGGAAGGTTGTGATGCGTCCGTGGTAAACTAAAGGAATCTATCCCTTTTGTACCCTTCAGGACGATGAAAAAGAAAAGACCCGTACTTCAGGATGTGGCTGACCGTGTAGGCGTGACCAAAATGACGGTCAGCCGTTTTTTACGCAACCCGGAGCAGGTCTCCGTCGCCTTACGCGGCAAGATTGCCGCCGCTCTTGATGAACTGGGTTATATTCCCAACCGCGCGCCCGATATCCTCTCAAATGCTACCAGCCGGGCAATTGGTGTCCTGTTACCTTCTCTCACCAACCAGGTTTTCGCGGAAGTATTACGCGGCATCGAAAGCGTCACCGACGCGCACGGTTATCAGACTATGCTGGCGCACTACGGTTATAAACCGGAAATGGAGCAAGAACGTCTCGAATCGATGCTCTCCTGGAATATCGACGGGCTGATCCTCACCGAACGTACCCACACGCCGCGCACCTTAAAGATGATTGAAGTGGCAGGTATTCCGGTGGTGGAACTGATGGACAGTAAATCACCGTGCCTCGATATCGCCGTCGGTTTTGATAACTTTGAAGCGGCACGCCAGATGACCACCGCCATTATTGCTCGCGGGCATCGTCACATTGCCTATCTCGGCGCACGTCTCGACGAACGTACTATCATCAAACAGAAGGGATACGAACAGGCGATGCTGGATGCAGGCCTGGTGCCATATAGCGTGATGGTTGAACAATCTTCTTCTTACTCTTCAGGTATTGAACTGATTCGCCAGGCGCGGAGGGAATATCCGCAGTTGGATGGCGTATTCTGTACCAACGATGACCTGGCTGTCGGCGCGGCGTTTGAATGTCAGCGTTTGGGGCTGAAAATTCCTGACGATATGGCGATTGCCGGTTTCCACGGTCACGATATTGGTCAGGTGATGGAGCCACGGCTGGCGAGTGTGCTGACACCGCGTGAGCGGATGGGCAGCATTGGCGCTGAACGCCTGCTGGCGCGTATTCGTGGCGAAGCAGTGACACCGAAAATGTTAGATTTAGGTTTCACCTTGTCACCGGGCGGATCTATTTAAGCTCACAAATTTGAAGTAGCTCACACTTATACACTTAAGGCACGGATGGATATTGCTTCTGATTTTGTCCGGCTGGACAATGTTACCGATAACAGTTACCCGTAACATTTTTAATTCTTGTATTGTGGGGGCACCACTTTGAGCACGACTAACCATGATCACCACATTTACGTCTTGATGGGCGTATCGGGCAGCGGCAAATCTGCGGTCGCCAGTGAAGTGGCGCATCAACTTCATGCCGCGTTTCTTGATGGCGATTTCCTCCATCCGCGTCGCAATATCGAAAAAATGGCGTCCGGTGAACCGTTGAATGATGACGATCGCAAACCGTGGTTACAGGCACTGAACGACGCCGCGTTTGCCATGCAGCGCACCAATAAAGTGTCGCTGATCGTCTGTTCTGCACTGAAAAAGCACTATCGCGACCTGCTACGCGCGGGTAATCCGAATCTCTCCTTCATCTACCTGAAAGGCGATTTTGATGTGATTGAAAGCCGCCTGAAAGCGCGTAAAGGCCATTTCTTTAAAACCCAAATGCTGGTGACGCAGTTTGAAACGCTGCAGGAACCGGGTGCGGACGAAACCGATGTACTGGTGGTGGATATCGATCAGCCACTGGAAGGTGTTGTGGCAAGCACCATTGAGGTTATTAAAAAAGGCAAATAAGTAGTGAGTACATTAACGCTTGTTTTAACAGCAGTAGGGTCTGTTTTACTGCTGCTGTTTTTAGTCATGAAGGCGCGTATGCACGCCTTCCTGGCTTTGATGGTGGTGTCTATGGGGGCTGGCCTTTTTTCCGGTATGCCGCTCGATAAAATCGCAGCGACGATGGAAAAAGGGATGGGAGGCACCCTCGGCTTCCTGGCGGTGGTTGTCGCTCTGGGAGCCATGTTTGGCAAGATCTTACATGAAACCGGCGCAGTCGATCAGATTGCCGTCAAAATGCTCAAATCCTTCGGCCACAGCCGCGCTCATTATGCCATTGGCCTTGCTGGGCTGGTTTGTGCGCTACCGCTGTTCTTTGAAGTGGCGATTGTTCTGCTGATTAGCGTTGCTTTCTCAATGGCGCGCCATACTGGCACGAACCTGGTGAAACTGGTTATCCCGTTATTCGCCGGTGTGGCGGCAGCGGCGGCGTTCTTACTGCCGGGGCCAGCGCCAATGCTGCTGGCATCGCAGATGAACGCCGACTTTGGCTGGATGATCTTGATTGGCCTGTGTGCGGCAATTCCGGGAATGATTATTGCCGGGCCGCTGTGGGGTAATTTCATCAGCCGCTACGTGGAACTGCATATTCCTGACGACATCAGCGAACCGCATCTCGGCGAAGGAAAAATGCCATCTTTCGGATTCAGCCTGTCGCTGATCCTGCTGCCGCTGGTGCTGGTAGGTCTTAAAACCATTGCCGCGCGTTTTGTGCCGGAAGGCTCTACCGCTTATGAATGGTTCGAGTTTATCGGTCATCCGTTTACCGCGATTCTGGTTGCTTGTCTGGTGGCGATTTATGGTCTGGCGATGCGTCAGGGTATGCCGAAAGACAAAGTGATGGAGATTTGCGGTCACGCGCTGCAACCGGCGGGAATCATTCTGCTGGTGATTGGTGCAGGTGGCGTGTTCAAACAGGTACTGGTTGATTCTGGCGTAGGTCCGGCACTGGGCGAAGCGTTAACCGGGATGGGGCTGCCGATTGCGATCACCTGCTTCGTGCTGGCCGCTGCAGTGCGCATCATTCAGGGTTCTGCCACCGTTGCCTGCTTAACGGCGGTGGGACTGGTGATGCCGGTTATTGAACAACTGAACTACTCCGGTGCGCAAATGGCGGCGTTGTCGATTTGTATCGCCGGTGGTTCGATTGTTGTCAGCCACGTTAACGACGCTGGTTTCTGGTTGTTCGGTAAATTTACCGGCGCGACCGAAGCCGAAACGCTGAAAACCTGGACCATGATGGAAACCATCCTTGGCACTGTCGGTGCTATCGTCGGGATGATTGCGTTCCAGCTGTTGAGTTAAGTTTGTTCGCCCGGTAGTTCTGACGCTACCGGGCTCCTTTCGAGAAATTATCCCCGTCACCCCTTCATCCACATCCGAACGCCGTCGAGGAACATCTGGGTTGCCATCATCACCAGAATCAATCCCATCAGGCGTTCCAGTGCATTCACCCCTTTCTCGCCCAGCAGACGTAAAAATAGCGATGACTGCAGCAGGATGACAAATGTGCCGCCCCAGGCCAGCAGCAGGGCAATCACCAGATGCCCCATCTGATTGGGGTACTGATGAGACAGCAACATCAGCGTGGCGAGAATCGTCGGCCCGGCGACCAGTGGAATGGCTAATGGCACGATAAACGGCTCTTCACCAGCCGGAAGCCCGCTGCTGTTTCCCGAGGCGCTGGGGAAAATCATCTTAATGGCGATCAGAAACAGAATGATGCCGCCAGAAATGGAGACGGTTTCCGCCCGTAGGCTAAGAAATGCCAGAATTTTCTCACCCGCAAACAGGAACACCAGCATCACCAGGAGAGCAATAAGCAACTCTCGCACCATGATTGCCCGACGTCTTTTCGGTTCAGTATGTTTCAGTACGGACATGAAAATAGGTAGGTTTCCGAGCGGATCCATAATCAAGATCAATAAAACTGCTGCAGAAATGATTTCATTCATAACTCAAGTTCCCTGATAATTGCGTTGGACTTTCTGCGTGCTATGAAAGCAGGATAAGTCGCATTACTGATTGCTTCGCTATCATTGATTAATTTCACTTGCGACTTTGGCTGCTTTTTGTATGGTGAAAGATGTGCCACGAGGACACCGGCACATATATACAGCACACATCTTTGCAGGAAAAAAACGCTTATGAAAAATGTTGGTTTTATCGGCTGGCGCGGTATGGTCGGCTCCGTTCTCATGCAACGCATGGTTGAAGAGCGCGACTTCGACGCCATTCGCCCTGTCTTCTTTTCGACTTCCCAGCCTGGTCAGGCTGCACCGTCCTTTGGCGGTACTACCGGCACACTTCAGGATGCCTTTGATCTGGAGGCGCTGCAGGCCCTCGATATCATCGTAACCTGTCAGGGCGGCGATTATACCAACGAAATCTATCCAAAGCTCCGTGAGAACGGGTGGCAAGGTTACTGGATTGACGCAGCATCGTCTCTGCGCATGAAAGACGACGCCATCATCATCCTTGACCCAGTCAATCAGGACGTCATTACTGACGGATTAAATAAAGGCATCAGGACTTTTGTGGGCGGTAACTGTACCGTAAGCCTGATGTTGATGTCGTTAGGCGGTTTATTCGCCAATGATCTTGTTGATTGGGTTTCCGTTGCAACCTACCAGGCGGCTTCCGGCGGTGGTGCGCGACATATGCGGGAGTTGTTAACCCAGATGGGCCAACTGTATGGTCATGTGGCGGATGAACTCGCAACCCCGTCCTCTGCTATTCTCAATATTGAACGCAAAGTCACGACCTTAACCCGCAGCGGCGAGTTGCCGGTGGATAACTTTGGTGTTCCGCTGGCGGGTAGCCTGATTCCGTGGATCGACAAACAGCTTGATAACGGTCAGAGCCGCGAAGAATGGAAAGGGCAGGCGGAAACTAACAAGATCCTCAACACATCTTCTGTGATTCCGGTAGATGGTTTATGCGTGCGTGTCGGAGCATTGCGCTGCCATAGTCAGGCATTCACCATCAAATTGAAAAAAGATGTATCGATTCCGACCGTGGAAGAACTGCTGGCGGCTCACAATCCGTGGACGAAAGTCGTACCAAACGATCGGGAAATCACTATGCGTGAGCTAACCCCAGCAGCCGTTACTGGCACGCTGACCACGCCTGTAGGCCGCCTGCGTAAACTGAATATGGGGCCAGAATTTCTGTCAGCCTTTACCGTGGGTGACCAGTTGCTGTGGGGTGCAGCGGAGCCGCTGCGCCGGATGCTTCGTCAACTGGCGTAATCTTTATTCATTAAATCTGGGGCGCAATGCCGCCCCTTTTAGTGCGTAATACAGGAGTAAGCGCAGATGTTTCATGATTTACCGGGAGTTAGATAGAGCATTGGCTATTCTTTAAGGGTGGCAGAATACATGAGTATTCACTGCCTTACCTGAAGGGAGGACGACGCAGAGAGGATGCACAGAGTGCTGCGCCGTTCAGGTCAAAAAAATGTCACAACCAGATGTCAAAAATCAGTTGGATGGGGTGACACAATAAAACAGGAAGACAAGCATGTCCGTTCGTATCGATAGAGACGTGATAAACGCGCTAATTGCAGGCCATTTTGCAGACCCATTTTCCGTACTGGGAATGCATAAAACTACAGCAGGACTGGAAGTCCGTGCCCTTTTACCTGACGCCACCGATGTGTGGGTGATTGAACCAAAAACCGGACGCAAAGTCGCTAAACTGGAGTGTCTCGACTCTCGTGGATTCTTCAGCGGCGTCATTCCACGACGTAAGAATTTTTTCCGCTATCAGTTGGCTGTTGTCTGGCATGGTCAGCAGAATCTTATTGATGACCCTTACCGTTTTGGCCCTTTAATTCAGGAAATGGATGCCTGGCTGTTATCTGAAGGTACTCACCTGCGCCCGTATGAAACCTTAGGCGCACACGCAGATACCATGGATGGCGTTACCGGCACGCGTTTTTCTGTCTGGGCACCCAATGCCCGCCGAGTCTCGGTTGTTGGGCAATTCAACTACTGGGATGGTCGTCGTCATCCGATGCGCCTGCGTAAAGAGAGCGGCATCTGGGAACTGTTTATCCCTGGTGCGCACAACGGTCAGCTCTATAAATACGAAATGATTGATGCCAATGGCAATCTGCGTTTGAAGTCTGATCCTTATGCCTTTGAAGCACAGATGCGTCCGGAAACCGCTTCCCTTATTTGCGGACTGCCTGAAAAGGTCGTGCAGACCGAAGAGCGCAAAAAAGCGAATCAGTTTGATGCGCCAATCTCTATCTATGAAGTTCATCTGGGTTCCTGGCGTCGTCACACCGACAACAACTTCTGGTTAAGCTACCGCGAGCTGGCCGATCAACTGGTGCCTTACGCTAAATGGATGGGCTTTACCCATCTCGAACTGCTGCCAATTAACGAACATCCATTCGATGGTAGTTGGGGCTATCAACCGACGGGTCTGTACGCGCCAACTCGCCGTTTTGGTACTCGCGATGACTTCCGCTATTTCATTGATGCCGCACACGCAGCCGGTTTGAACGTTATTCTTGACTGGGTGCCGGGGCACTTCCCGACTGATGACTTTGCACTTGCCGAATTTGACGGAACAAATCTGTATGAACACAGCGATCCGCGCGAAGGCTATCATCAGGACTGGAACACGCTGATCTACAACTATGGTCGCCGTGAAGTCAGTAACTTCCTTGTCGGTAACGCGCTGTACTGGATTGAACGTTTTGGTATTGATGCGCTGCGTGTCGATGCGGTGGCGTCGATGATTTATCGCGACTACAGCCGTAAAGAGGGCGAGTGGATCCCCAACGAGTTTGGTGGACGCGAGAATCTGGAAGCGATTGAATTTTTACGCAATACCAACCGTATTATCGGTGAGCAAGTTCCTGGCGCGGTAACGATGGCGGAGGAGTCTACTGACTTCCCTGGCGTTTCTCGTCCGCAGGATATCGGCGGCCTCGGCTTCTGGTACAAGTGGAACCTCGGCTGGATGCACGACACCCTGGACTACATGAAGCTCGACCCGGTTTATCGTCAATACCATCACGATAAACTCACCTTCGGGATGCTCTACAACTACACTGAAAACTTCGTCCTGCCGTTGTCGCACGACGAAGTGGTGCACGGCAAAAAATCGATTCTCGACAGAATGCCGGGCGATGCATGGCAGAAGTTTGCCAATCTGCGAGCCTACTATGCCTGGATGTGGGCGTTCCCAGGCAAAAAACTGCTGTTCATGGGCAATGAATTTGCTCAAGGGCGTGAGTGGAACCACGACGCCAGCCTTGACTGGCACCTGCTGGAAGGCGGCGACAACTGGCACCACGGTGTCCAGCGTCTGGTGCGCGATCTGAACCACACTTATCGCTATCACAAAGCATTGCACGAGCTGGATTTTGACGCGTATGGCTTTGAATGGCTGGTGGTGGATGACCATGAACGTTCGGTGCTGATTTTTGTTCGCCGTGATAAAGAGGGTAATGAAATTATCGTTGCCAGTAACTTTACGCCGGTGCCGCGCCATGATTATCGCTTTGGCATTAATCAGCCGGGTAAATGGCGTGAAATCCTCAATACGGATTCCATGCACTATCACGGTAGCAATACCGGTAATGGCGGCGCAGTACACAGTGATGAGATCGCCAGCCACGGTCGCCAGCATTCATTAAGCCTTACGCTACCGCCGCTGGCCACTATCTGGCTGGTTCGGGAGGGATAATGACACAACTTGCCATTGGCAATCCCGCTCCTCTTGGCGCGCATTACGACGGCCAGGGCGTTAACTTCACGCTCTTCTCCGCTCATGCCGAACGGGTAGAGCTGTGTGTGTTTGACGCTCAGGGCATCGAACATCGGTATGATTTGCCAGGACGAAGTGGTGACATCTGGCACGGTTATCTGCCGGATGCGCGCCCGGGTTTGCGTTATGGTTACCGCGTTCATGGCCCATGGCAACCCGCCATGGGGCATCGCTTTAACCCGGCGAAGTTGTTGATTGATCCTTGCGCGCGGCAAATTGTCGGGGAATTTAAAGATAACCCGCTGCTGCACGCCGGGCATAGTGATCCTGACTATCGCGACAACGCTGCTATTGCGCCGAAATGCGTAGTGGTCGTGGATCACTATGACTGGGAAGATGATGCCCCGCCGCGCACGTCGTGGGGCAGTACCATCATTTATGAAGCCCATGTCAAAGGCTTAACCTACTTGCACCCGGAGATCCCGGTCGAGATCCGTGGAACCTATAAAGCCCTGGGGCATCCGGTGATGATCAACTATTTAAAACAGTTGGGCATTACCGCACTGGAACTGCTGCCGATCGCGCAATTTGCCAGTGAGCCGCGCTTGCAACGAATGGGGTTGAGTAACTACTGGGGTTACAACCCGGTGGCGCTGTTTGCACTGCATCCGGCGTATGCATGCTCGCCCGACACGGCGTTGGATGAGTTCCGCGATGCAGTCAAAGCCCTGCACAAAGCGGGCATTGAGGTCATTCTCGACATCGTTCTCAACCACAGTGCGGAACTGGATCTCGACGGCCCGTTATTCTCCCTGCGCGGGATCGATAACCGTAGCTATTATTGGATAAGAGAAGACGGCGATTATCACAACTGGACTGGTTGCGGCAATACGCTCAATTTGAGCCATCCAGCTGTGGTGGAGTACGCCAGCGCCTGTCTACGCTATTGGGTGGAAACTTGTCATGTTGATGGCTTCCGCTTCGATCTCGCTACAGTCATGGGGCGAACGCCGGAGTTTCGTCAGGATGCGCCTCTGTTTACGGCTATTCAGAATTGCCCGGTACTTTCGCAAGTGAAGCTGATTGCCGAACCGTGGGATATCGCGCCTGGCGGCTATCAGGTGGGGAATTTCCCGCCGTTGTTTGCCGAGTGGAACGATCATTTCCGCGATGCCGCCCGGCGCTTCTGGCTGCACTATAACCTGTCGCTGGGGGAATTTGCCGGACGTTTTGCTGCTTCCAGCGATGTTTTTAAACGTAATGGCCGTCTGCCGAGTGCTGCGATTAATCTGGTCACAGCGCATGACGGTTTTACGCTTCGCGACTGCGTTTGTTTTAACCATAAACACAATGAAGCAAACGGAGAAGAAAATCGCGACGGAACCAACAATAATTACAGTAACAATCATGGTAAAGAAGGGTTAGGCGGTACTCTTGATCTGGTTGAACGGCGGCGCGACAGCATTCACGCCCTGTTAACAACGTTGTTGCTCTCCCAGGGTACGCCGATGTTACTGGCCGGTGACGAACACGGTCACAGCCAGCATGGCAATAACAATGCTTACTGTCAGGATAACCAACTAACGTGGTTGGACTGGTCGCAAGCAAGCAGTGGCTTAACCGCGTTTACCGCCGCGTTAATCCATCTGCGCAAGCGCATTCCTGCTTTGGCAGAGGATCGCTGGTGGGAAGAAGGCGACGGCAATGTCCGTTGGCTGAATCGATATGCTCAATCTTTAAGCTCGGATGAGTGGCAGAACGGGCCAAAGCAGCTGCAAATTTTGCTTTCGGATCGTTTCTTGATCGCAATAAACGCCACGCTTGAGGTAACAGAGATTGTTTTACCTGCTGGGGAGTGGCGTGCCATTCCCCCATTCGCTGGAGAGGATAACCCAGTGATTACGGCTGTCTGGCCGGGACCTGCACACGGACTGTGTGTGTTCCAGAGATGATAAAAAAGGAGTTAGTCATGATTAGTTTAGAGAAGAACGATCACTTAATGTTGGCGCGCCAGCTGCCATTGAAGTCTGTTGCCCTGATTCTGGCGGGGGGACGTGGTACTCGCCTGAAGGATTTAACCAATAAACGAGCAAAGCCTGCCGTACACTTCGGCGGCAAGTTCCGTATTATCGATTTTGCACTGTCCAACTGTATCAACTCCGGTATCCGTCGTATGGGCGTGATCACCCAGTACCAGTCTCACACTCTGGTACAGCATATTCAGCGCGGCTGGTCGTTCTTCAATGAAGAAATGAACGAGTTTGTCGATCTGCTGCCAGCGCAGCAGAGAATGAAAGGGGAGAACTGGTATCGCGGTACGGCAGATGCCGTTACCCAAAACCTCGACATTATCCGCCGTTATAAAGCGGAGTACGTAGTGATCCTGGCGGGTGACCATATCTACAAGCAAGACTACTCGCGTATGCTTATCGACCACGTCGAAAAAGGCGCACGTTGCACCGTTGCTTGTATGCCTGTACCGATTGAAGAAGCCTCTGCATTTGGCGTTATGGCGGTTGATGGAAACGATAAAATTATCGAATTTGTTGAAAAACCGGCTAACCCGCCGTCAATGCCAAACGATCCGAGCAAATCTTTAGCGAGTATGGGGATCTACGTCTTTGATGCAGAGTACCTGTATGAATTGCTGGAAGAAGACGATCGTGATGAAAACTCCAGCCACGACTTTGGTAAGGATTTGATTCCAAAAATTACCGAAGCAGGCCTCGCCTATGCGCATCCATTCCCGCTCTCTTGTGTACAGTCCGACCCGGACGCCGAGCCGTACTGGCGTGATGTTGGGACACTGGAGGCTTACTGGAAAGCGAACCTGGATCTGGCTTCTGTCGTGCCGGAACTGGATATGTACGATCGCAACTGGCCGATTCGCACCTACAATGAATCATTGCCGCCAGCGAAATTCGTTCAGGATCGCTCCGGTAGCCATGGGATGACCCTTAACTCACTGGTTTCCGGCGGTTGTGTGATCTCTGGTTCGGTGGTGGTGCAGTCCGTTCTGTTCTCACGCGTTCGCGTGAATTCATTCTGCAACATTGATTCCGCCGTATTGCTGCCGGAAGTATGGGTAGGTCGCTCGTGCCGTCTGCGTCGCTGCGTCATTGACCGCGCTTGTGTCATTCCGGAAGGAATGGTGATTGGTGAGGATGCAGAAGAGGATGCACGTCGTTTCTATCGTTCAGAAGAAGGCATTGTGCTGGTTACTCGCGAAATGCTACGGAAGTTAGGGTACAAACAGGAGCGATAATGCAGGTTTTACATGTATGTTCAGAGATGTTCCCGCTGCTTAAAACCGGCGGTCTGGCTGATGTTATTGGGGCATTACCCGCAGCACAAATCGCAGACGGCGTTGACGCTCGCGTACTGTTGCCTGCATTTCCCGATATTCGCCGTGGCGTGACCGATGCAAAGGTGGTATCTCGCCGTGATACCTTTGCCGGACATTTCACGCTGCTGTTTGGGCATTACAACGGGGTTGGCATTTACCTGATTGATGCACCGCATCTCTACGATCGTCCCGGAAGCCCGTATCACGATACCAACTTATTTGCTTACACCGACAACGTATTGCGTTTTGCACTGCTCGGATGGGTTGGAGCGGAGATGGCGAGCGGGCTTGACCCATTCTGGCGCCCCGATGTTGTGCACGCGCACGACTGGCATGCGGGTCTTGCGCCTGCGTATCTGGCGGCACACGGGCGTCCGGCGAAGTCGGTGTTTACTGTGCACAACCTGGCCTATCAAGGCATGTTTTATGCACATCACATGAATGACATCCAATTGCCATGGTCATTCTTTAATGTTCACGGGCTGGAATTCAACGGGCAAATCTCTTTCCTGAAGGCCGGATTGTATTACGCCGACCACATTACAGCGGTTAGTCCGACCTACGCTCGTGAGATCACTGAACCACAGTTTGCCTACGGTATGGAAGGTTTACTCCAGCAGCGTCATCGTGAAGGACGACTTTCCGGCGTACTGAACGGCGTGGACGAGAAAATATGGAGTCCAGAGACGGACTTACTTTTAGCCTCGCGTTACACCCGCGATTCATTGGAGGATAAAGCGGAGAATAAGCGCCAGTTGCAAATCGCAATGGGGCTTAAGGTTGACGATAAAGTGCCGCTTTTTGCAGTGGTGAGCCGTCTGACCAGCCAGAAAGGACTGGATTTGGTGCTGGAAGCCTTACCGGGTCTTCTGGAACAGGGCGGACAACTGGCACTGCTCGGCGCGGGCGATCCGGTATTGCAGGAAGGTTTTCTTGCTGCAGCGGCGGAGCATCCCGGCAAGGTTGGTGTACAGATTGGTTATCACGAAGCATTTTCGCATCGCATTATGGGCGGCGCGGACGTCATTCTGGTTCCCAGTCGTTTTGAACCGTGCGGCTTAACGCAACTTTATGGATTGAAGTACGGCACGCTGCCACTGGTGCGGCGTACCGGTGGGCTTGCTGATACGGTTTCTGACTGTTCTCTTGAGAACCTTGCAGATGGCGTCGCCAGTGGGTTTGTCTTTGAAGATAGTAATGCCTGGTCGCTGTTACGGGCTATTCGACGCGCTTTTGTTCTGTGGTCTCGCCCTTCACTGTGGCGGTTTGTGCAACGTCAGGCTATGGCAATGGATTTTAGCTGGCAGGTCGCGGCGAAGTCGTACCGTGAGCTTTACTATCGCTTGAAATAGTTTTCAGGAAACGCCTATATGAATGCTCCGTTTACATATTCATCGCCCACGCTAAGCGTAGAAGCTCTTAAGCACTCTATCGCTTACAAGCTGATGTTTACGATTGGAAAGGATCCGGTCGTCGCCAATAAACATGAATGGCTGAACGCAACGTTATTTGCTGTGCGCGATCGTCTCGTGGAACGCTGGTTACGTTCGAATCGTGCCCAGCTGTCGCAAGAAACTCGCCAGGTTTACTACCTGTCGATGGAGTTTTTGATTGGCCGTACTCTCTCCAACGCCATGCTGTCGTTAGGTATTTATGACGATGTCCAGGGTGCGCTGGAGTCGATGGGATTAAATCTCGAAGAGTTGATTGATGAAGAAAATGACCCGGGTCTCGGTAACGGTGGCCTGGGGCGTCTGGCCGCCTGCTTCCTGGATTCGCTGGCGACGTTAGGGTTGCCGGGGCGCGGTTACGGCATCCGTTATGACTATGGTATGTTCAAACAGAACATCGTTAACGGCAGTCAGAAAGAGTCTCCGGACTACTGGCTGGAGTACGGCAATCCGTGGGAATTTAAACGCCACAATACGCGCTACAAAGTGCGTTTTGGCGGCCGTATTCAGCAAGAAGGTAAGAAAACGCGCTGGATTGAAACCGAAGAGATTCTGGCCGTGGCTTACGACCAAATCATCCCCGGTTATGATACTGACGCGACCAACACTTTGCGTCTGTGGAGTGCTCAAGCCAGTAGCGAAATTAATCTTGGTAAATTTAACCAGGGTGACTACTTCGCGGCAGTGGAAGATAAAAACCACTCTGAGAACGTATCCCGCGTACTGTACCCGGATGACTCCACCTATTCCGGACGTGAACTGCGTTTGCGTCAGGAATATTTCCTGGTATCTTCGACCATTCAGGACATTTTAAGTCGCCATTATCAGTTGCATAAAACCTACGATAATCTGGCGGATAAAATCGCGATTCACCTCAACGACACCCATCCGGTGCTGTCGATTCCTGAGCTGATGCGTCTGCTGATCGATGAGCACAAATTTAGCTGGGACGACGCTTTTGAAGTGTGCTGCGAGGTCTTCTCCTACACCAACCACACGCTGATGAGCGAGGCGCTGGAAACCTGGCCGGTCGATATGCTGGGTAAAATTCTGCCGCGCCATTTGCAGATTATCTTTGAAATCAACGACTATTTCCTGAAAACCTTGCAGGAGCAGTATCCGAACGATACCGACCTGCTGGGACGGGCGTCGATCATTGATGAATCGAATGGGCGTCGTGTGCGCATGGCCTGGCTGGCTGTTGTGGTCAGTCACAAAGTTAACGGCGTATCGGAGCTGCACTCTAATCTGATGGTGCAATCGCTGTTTGCTGACTTTGCGAAGATCTTCCCTGGACGTTTCACCAACGTTACCAATGGTGTGACTCCGCGTCGCTGGCTGGCGGTGGCGAATCCGTCGCTTTCAGGCGTGCTGGATCAACACCTCGGTCGTAACTGGCGTACCGATCTGAGTCAATTAAACGAGTTGCAACAGCATTGTGATTTTCCGATGGTCAATCATGCTGTTCATCAGGCGAAACTGGAGAACAAAAAGCGTCTGGCGGAGTACATCGCCCAACAATTGAATGTGGTGGTGAATCCGAAGGCGCTGTTTGATGTGCAAATCAAACGTATTCACGAATACAAACGTCAATTGATGAATGTGTTGCACGTGATCACCCGCTATAACCGCATCAAGGCCGATCCAGATGCGAAGTGGGTTCCACGAGTGAATATCTTTGGCGGTAAGGCGGCTTCGGCCTATTACATGGCGAAGCACATTATCCATTTGATCAATGACGTAGCGAAAGTGATCAACAACGATCCACAGATTGGCGATAAGCTGAAAGTGGTGTTTATCCCGAACTACAGCGTCAGCCTGGCGCAGCTGATCATTCCGGCAGCCGATCTTTCCGAACAGATTTCGCTGGCGGGGACGGAAGCTTCCGGCACTAGTAACATGAAGTTTGCACTTAACGGCGCGCTGACTATCGGTACGCTGGACGGTGCGAACGTCGAGATGCTGGATCATGTCGGTGCGGATAATATCTTTATCTTTGGTAACACTGCGGAAGAAGTGGAAGAACTGCGTCGTCAGGGCTACAAACCGCGTGAATACTACGAGAAAGACGAAGAACTGCATCAGGTGCTGACGCAAATCGGCAGCGGCGTGTTCAGTCCGGAAGATCCGGGACGCTACCGCGATCTGGTTGATTCGCTGATCAACTTTGGCGATCACTACCAGGTGCTGGCGGATTATCGCAGCTATGTCGATTGTCAGGATAAAGTTGACGAACTGTACGAACGTCCGGAAGAGTGGACAGCCAAAGCGATGCTGAACATCGCAAATATGGGCTATTTCTCTTCTGACCGGACTATTAAAGAGTACGCCGATCTTATCTGGCATATTGATCCGGTGAGATTGTAATTTCGCCAAAAATAGAACGGGGCCAAAAGGTCCCGTTTTTTTTCGCCTTTATTTCGGAAAAGTGTCCAGCGGGGGCGAAGATAGTGGAGGAGTATAATTTCGCCATTCAGAAAGAATGGACAGAATGATGCAAAACAAAAAATGGATTTTGATCTCGCTGGTAATGACTTTTTTCGGTATTCCCATACTGGCGCAATTTTTGGCAGCGGTTATTGCCACGCTGGGTGCGACTCGATGGCGCGACGGCAGCATAACCCATTTATGCTTCTGCCTTTTATGCGTTAAACGTTATATCGGAAGATTTTCACGTCTGAGAATATCTGGATAACTCTCGTACGCCAGAAGCGTATAACAAAATCGTTAAGGGCGATGCTGATATTATTTTCGTGGCGCAACCTTCCGGTGGGCAGAAAAAACGGGCAGAGGAATCGGGCGTCACTTTGATATACACCCCCTTTGCCCGCGAAGCATTTTTTTTCATCGTCAATACGGATAATTATTTTTTATATTGCGCCAGAGAAATCAGCTTTGCTGGAAAATATCCGTAATTTCTTTCTGAGTGTTGTTTGGTGCCCCCTGAATTTTTCGCCATTTTGGCTCCAGCCGTGGACTGAGTTAGTCGGTTCGATAAGTGCACAGCTTGGTTTTGCGCTGGGATATTACTGCCAGTGGCGTAGCAAAAATAGAAGCCAGAGGTGGAAGTGGGGCGGGTGGGGAATGTGCCTGAGTTTTGTTACGTTGGGTATGATGGTGTGGGCTTTGCGATAATTCCCTGAATCCAAAAGTTATTGAGATTGAAATTTGACCACAGATTGTTGGCAAAGTGCGCTTTGTTCATGCCGGATGCGGCGTGAACGCCTTATCAGGCAGTTTTTGTGTTTATCATCAGTCTCAGGTCAGATTGAAATCTGACCTGACCACCTTACGTTAAATCACGACGCCAGCGACAATTTCTGCTGCGTATACTCGACCAGCCACTGACTTACACGAGACTGTTGCTCCGCATTCAGCCACATGCCTTGTTTCGTGCGACGCCACAGGGCATCGTCGGCGCGGCGTACCCATTCGTGGTCGACCAGATATTTCAGCTCCGCTTCGTAGAACTCATGGCCGAAATCTTCCCCAAGATCGCTTATCGTCTCTGCATTGCCGAGCAGCAGCTCGCTGTTGCTGCCGTAAGTGCGTGCGTAATGACGTGCCAGCGATTCCGTAATGAACGGATAGCGGCGGCGCAGGCGGGCGGCATAATCGTCGCGGTCGCCTTCGATGGCGCCACCTGGTAACACGCTCTCTTTTGTCCATGCCGGACCAATGCCCTGATAATACGGCGTCAGTTTTTCCAGCGCATGTTCCGCCAGTTTACGATAGGTCGTCAGCTTGCCGCCAAATACTGACAACAGCGGCGCTTTGCCGTTTTCATCATGGATATCAAGCGTGTAATCACGAGTAATAGCCTGCGGTGAGTCGGACTCATCATCACACAGCGGGCGCACGCCCGAGTAGGTCCAGACAATATCGTCACGGCTTAGCTGTTTATTAAAGTGCGCGTTATACACTTTCAGCAGGTAATTGATTTCACTCTCTTCAATCTTCACTGCCTTCGGATCGCCTTTGTACTCCACATCGGTGGTGCCGATGATGGAAAACTCGTCCATCCACGGGATCACGAACACAATACGTTTATCTTCGTTTTGCAGAATGTAGGCTTGCTTCTGGGTATGCACACGCGGCACCACAATATGGCTGCCTTTGATCAGGCGAATGCCATAAGGCGAAGGCAGATGCATCCCGTCGTCGAAGAACTGTTTCACCCACGGGCCGGTAGCATTAACCAGGCCGCGCGCCTGCC
Organism: Escherichia sp. MOD1-EC7011; assembly: GCF_002965005.1. Lineage (NCBI taxonomy): Bacteria > Pseudomonadati > Pseudomonadota > Gammaproteobacteria > Enterobacterales > Enterobacteriaceae > Escherichia > Escherichia sp. MOD1-EC7011. The sequence goes on along the minus strand of NZ_PTRD01000036.1, from coordinate 45,213 downwards.
AGGTGTATTTTTTGCCGGTATCGATATCTTCCGCTTCCACAATCCACAGGCCGTTTTCGCGGCGGGCAGAAGTAGCACGAGTACGGGTAAGCACTTCGCCGCCTTTACGCACCACCATCTGGGCGTTGGCTAATACCAGACGGGCGTCGTCTACCCAACAGTCGGAATATTCGAATCCGCGCTTAATTTCCGGTTTTAACACTGAGTTTGCGCTAAAACGCAAACCGGTAGATCCCGGCAGGCTGGTGCGTTTACCCAGATGATCGTACATAAACAGACCAATCCGAATCATCCACGCCGGGCGCAGATGCGGACGATGCGGCAGGCGAAAACGCATCGGGAAGGCGATATGCGGGGCCATTTTCAGTAGCACTTCACGTTCAGCCAGCGCCTCGCTGACCAGGCGGAATTCATAGTGCTCAAGGTAGCGCAGGCCACCGTGAATGAGTTTTGAACTGGCGGAAGATGTCGCGCAAGCGAGATCCTGCGCCTCCAGCATCAGCACGGATAAACCGCGTCCAGCGGCGTCTGCCGCGATACCAGCACCATTGATGCCGCCACCTATCACAATCAGATCTTTGGTTTCCATGCTGCCCTCATTCACTTTCGTTAAAGCTCATAAATGTTCGTTATCGAACATATTAGCAAAGAATCGCGCTTTGGGTAACATTGAAAAAACATTTTAGAGTGATATGTATAACATTATGGCGTTTATCTGCCGCTTCGACGTAAACTGTGCGGTAAATTTGCCCACTTGTTTGTAAAGAAAGAGAGACGCATGGATCAGTTCGAATGTATTAACGTTGCCGACGCACACCAGAAGTTGCAGGAAAAAGAGGCGGTACTGGTCGATATTCGCGATCCACAAAGTTTCGCAATGGGACATGCGGCGCAGGCTTTCCATTTGACTAACGACACGTTGGGCGCGTTTATGCGTGAAAATGACTTCGATACGCCGGTCATGGTGATGTGTTACCACGGTAATAGCAGCAAAGGCGCGGCGCAGTATCTGCTGCAACAGGGCTACGATGTGGTCTATAGCATTGATGGTGGCTTTGAAGCCTGGCAGCGTCAGTTTCCCGCAGAGGTGGCGTACAGCGCGTAACGCTTTATACTGTCCCCTTTTGTGTGGAATAAGCGACAGCAACGATGTTGATGATTACCTCTTTTGCTAACCCCCGCGTGGCGCAGGCGTTTGTTGATTACATGGCGACGCAGGGGGTTATCCTCACGATTCAACAACATAACCAAAGCGATGTCTGGCTGGCGGATGAGTCCCAGGCCGAGCGCGTGCGGGCGGAGCTGGCGCGTTTTCTCGAAAACCCGGCAGATCCGCGTTATCTGGCGGCGAGCTGGCAAGCGGGCCATACCGGCAGTGGCCTGCATTATCGCCGTTATCCTTTCTTTGCTGCCTTGCGTGAACGCGCGGGGCCGGTAACCTGGGTGATGATGATCGCCTGCGTGGTGGTGTTTATCGCCATGCAAATTCTCGGCGATCAGGAAGTGATGTTATGGCTGGCCTGGCCATTCGATCCAACACTGAAATTTGAGTTCTGGCGTTACTTCACCCATGCGTTGATGCACTTCTCGCTGATGCATATCCTTTTTAACCTGCTCTGGTGGTGGTATCTCGGCGGCGCGGTGGAAAAACGTCTCGGTAGCGGTAAGCTGATTGTCATTACTCTCATTAGTGCCCTGTTAAGTGGCTATGTGCAGCAAAAATTTAGCGGGCCGTGGTTTGGCGGGCTTTCTGGCGTGGTGTATGCGCTGATGGGCTATGTCTGGCTACGCGGCGAGCGCGATCCGCAAAGTGGCATTTACCTGCAACGTGGGTTAATTATCTTTGCGCTGATCTGGATTGTCGCCGGATGGTTTGATTTGTTTGGGATGTCGATGGCGAACGGAGCACACATCGCCGGGTTAGCCGTGGGTTTAGCGATGGCTTTTGTTGATTCGCTCAATGCGCGAAAACGAAAATAATTCCAGGGATTTATAAATGAAACAAACACAACGTCACAACGGTATTATTGAACTGGTTAAACAGCAGGGTTATGTCAGCACCGAGGAGCTGGTAGAGCATTTCTCCGTCAGCCCGCAGACTATTCGCCGCGACCTCAACGAGCTGGCAGAGCAAAATCTGATCCTGCGCCATCATGGCGGTGCGGCGCTGCCTTCCAGTTCGGTTAACACGCCGTGGCACGATCGTAAAGCCACCCAGACCGAAGAAAAAGAGCGCATCGCCCGCAAAGTGGCGGAGCAAATCCCCAACGGTTCAACGCTGTTTATCGATATCGGCACCACGCCGGAAGCGGTGGCGCACGCGCTGCTCAATCACAGCAATTTGCGCATTGTCACCAATAATCTCAACGTCGCTAACACGCTGATGGTGAAAGAAGATTTCCGCATTATTCTCGCCGGTGGCGAATTACGCAGCCGCGATGGCGGGATCATTGGCGAAGCAACGCTCGATTTTATCTCCCAGTTCCGCCTCGACTTCGGCATTCTGGGGATCAGCGGCATTGACAGCGACGGCTCGTTGCTGGAGTTCGATTACCACGAAGTTCGCACCAAACGCGCCATTATTGAGAACTCGCGCCACGTCATGCTGGTTGTCGATCACTCGAAATTTGGCCGTAACGCGATGGTCAATATGGGCAGTATCAGCATGGTCGATGCCGTCTACACCGACACCATGCCCCCTGCGGGCGTGATGCAGGTGCTGACGGACCACCATATTCAACTGGAGCTGTGCTGATCCTGCACTGCTTCCCACGTCAGACCAAAACGCGCCAGGTATTTGCGTAGCCGATCTGCGTCATTGACGCTGGCTTTGCCCTGGCGCGAAACGTCAAAAAGCTGACGTCCGGCAGCAGAAAGCGACTTTGCCTGACGGCAGACAGCGATAACGTTTTCCAGTTGTATGCGGTCAAAGAGATCGATGTTTTCCATCTCCGCGCCCAGCAACGCTGTAAGCGCCGAAGGGCGGCTTTCCTGCCAGTTGTAGCGCAGACGGTTTATCTCATCTTCCACCACTTCCAGAGTGATGCGTCCGCTAGTGGCAAAGGTTGCCATGCGCGTAACGCTGGCAGAAAGCTCGCGAAAGTTACCGCGCCATGTCGCCTGGGGAGATGTCGCAAAGGTCAGCCAGGCACGCCGCGCTTCGGTGTTAAAACGCACGCTGTCACCGGTGAGTGAGGCGTGGCGCTCCACTTCATAATCCAGATTAGGCTCGATATCCTCCTGACGCTGGCGCAGTCCTGGTAGGGTGAAGGTCCAGAGATTGATCCGCGCGTACAGGTCTTCGCGAAATTTCCCTTCGGCAACCAACTGGCGCAAATCGCGCACCGTTCCGGCGATAAGCTGAAATTCACTGCTGACCAGACGATCGCTGCCAAACGGGTAAAAGGTTTTTTCTTCAATGGCTTTTAGCAGCATGGCTTGCTCGTCTGCGCCCAGTTCGCCAATCTCATCAAGAAACAACATTCCGCCGTTGGCGCTGCGTAATAATCCTTCACGAGATTCCCGCGCCCCGGTAAACGCGCCTTTCACATGACCAAACAGCGCCGACATGGCGGTATCGCCGCGTAGGGTGGCGCAGTTCACTTCTACAAACGCGCCGCTAAACTGATGCCGCGCCTGTTTTAATTCAAAAATGCGCCGCGCCAGAAACGATTTACCTGCGCCGGTCGGGCCGTTAAGCAGGATCGGCGCGCGGGATTTAATCGCTACTTTTTCGATCTGCTCAATCATGCGGTTGAAGTGGGGGTTACGCGTGGCAATGCCGGACTTAAGAAAATCAAGCGTTTGCTGGCGTTCCTCGGCAAAGCGGCTGGCGATGGCGTTATAACGGCTTAAATCGAGATCGATAATCGTCACTTCACCTGCGCCGCGCGGCTGTTCTTTTTTGCGCGGAGGTGAAGATTGTATCAACCGGGCGGGCAGGTAACGTGCTTCTGCCAGCAGAAACCAACAAATCTGCGCGACGTGGGTGCCGGTGGTGATGTGAATTAAATAGTCTTCTTTATCAGGTTGAAACGTGTAATGACGGGCGAAATCATGCAGGCAGGCGTAAACCTCTTCGAAATCCCACGGGTTATGCAGTTCTATCTCAAAGCCCACCACTTCTGTTTCTGGCGAAACGCTGGCGATATCGCGTTTAAGTGTTTCAAACAGCGAGCGTGAGCGGGCGTCGTGCAACAATTCCAGCCGGTCGATGACCAACGATTCTTGCTGACATAAACAGAGCGTCGGGCGCCATTTCGACCAGCGTTGACTGCCACGCCCGGCATAATCCAGTACGGTTCCGACAAAGCCAAAAGCCACTGTTTTACGCATCTTAGATATCCTTATAAAAGACGATATTTCATTATCGGGTAAGTGACTTTATAGAAAATCTCCGTTTACGGACTTTGTACTTTTAATTAAATAAAAACAATCAATTATAAATTTAATTTGCTGATTTTATTTTTTGGCACGACGGTTGCAATTATGGACAGCAAACAACGAAACGAGAAAAAAAAAATGAATTACGAATTACTGACCACTGAAAATGCCCCGGTAAAAATGTGGACCAAAGGCGTGCCGGTAGAAGCCGATGCGCGTCAGCAATTGATAAATACAGCGAAAATGCCGTTTATTTTCAGACATATTGCGGTAATGCCTGATGTGCACCTGGGAAAAGGTTCCACCATTGGTAGCGTGATCCCAACGAAAGGGGCGATTATCCCGGCGGCGGTAGGTGTGGATATTGGCTGTGGAATGAATGCGCTGCGTACCGCGTTAACGGCGGCGGATCTGCCTGAAAACCTGGCGGAGTTGCGCCAGTCGATTGAAACTGCCGTACCACACGGGCGTACTACCGGGCGTTGTAAACGTGATAAAGGCGCATGGGAAAATCCGCCTGTTAATGTCGATGCTAAATGGGCCGAGCTGGAAGCGGGTTATCAGTGGTTAACGCAAAAATATCCGCGTTTCCTGAACACTAATAACTACAAACACCTGGGAACGCTGGGAACCGGCAACCACTTTATTGAAATCTGCCTTGATGAGTCGGATCAGGTGTGGATTATGCTGCACTCCGGTTCACGCGGAATCGGTAACGCCATCGGAACTTACTTTATCGATCTGGCGCAAAAAGAGATGCAGGAACAGCTTGAAACGTTGCCGTCGCGTGACCTGGCGTACTTTATGGAAGGTACGGAATATTTTGACGATTACCTGAAAGCCGTGGCCTGGGCGCAGCTTTTTGCCAGCCTTAATCGAGATGCAATGATGGAAAACGTAGTAACGGCGTTGCAGAGCATCACGCAGAAAACGGTAAGACTGCCGCAAACTCTGGCGATGGAAGAGATCAACTGTCACCACAACTATGTGCAAAAAGAACAGCACTTTGGCGAAGAGATCTATGTGACGCGTAAAGGCGCGGTATCTGCGCGTGCCGGGCAGTACGGAATTATTCCTGGGTCGATGGGCGCGAAAAGCTTTATCGTCCGAGGGCTGGGAAATGAAGAATCATTTTGCTCATGCAGCCACGGTGCCGGGCGGGTAATGAGCCGTACCAAAGCAAAAAAATTGTTTAGTGTGGAAGATCAGATTCGTGCCACCGCGCATGTGGAATGCCGTAAAGATGCCGAAGTGATCGACGAAATCCCGATGGCGTATAAAGATATTGATGCGGTGATGGCGGCGCAAAGCGATCTGGTGGAAGTGGTTTACACCCTGCGTCAGGTAGTGTGCGTAAAAGGATAAATAATGAAAAGGATAATTGCGCTGGATGGCGCACAGGGTGAAGGCGGCGGGCAGATCCTGCGCTCGGCGCTGAGCCTGTCGATGATAACCGGTAAACCGTTCACCATCACCGGCATTCGTGCCGGGCGGGCGAAACCGGGGCTGTTGCGCCAGCATCTGACGGCGGTAAAAGCGGCGATGCAAATCAGCGATGCAACGGTTGAAGGTGTGGAGCTGGGATCGCAGCGCCTGGTCTTCCGGCCCGGCACCGTGCGCGGCGGCGATTACCGCTTTGCTATCGGCAGTGCCGGAAGTTGTATGCTGGTGCTGCAAACGGTGCTGCCCGCGCTGTGGTTTGCCGATGGGCCATCGCGTGTTGAAGTGAGCGGTGGCACCGATAACCCGTCGGCGCCGCCTGCCGATTTTATCTGCCGGGTGCTGGAACCGCTGCTGGCGCGGATGGGGATTCAGCAGCAAACAACGCTGTTGCGCCACGGTTTTTACCCTGCTGGTGGCGGTGTGGTGGCAACGGAAGTTACGCCGGTGGCATCGTTTAACACCTTGCAACTTGGTGAGCGCGGAAACATTGTGCATATGCGTGGAGAGGTGCTACTGGCTGGTGTGCCGCGCCATGTTGCTGAGCGTGAAATCGCTACGCTGGCGGGTAGTTTTTCACTGCATGAGCAGACTATTCATTCCTTGCCGCGCGAGCAGGGGCCAGGAAATACCGTCTCGCTGGAAGTCGAAAGTGAAAATATCACTGAACGCTTTTTTGTCGTCGGTGAAAAGCGCGTCAGTGCCGAAGTGGTCGCTGCCCAACTGGTGAAAGAGGTTAAACGCTACCTGGCAAGCCCGGCTGCGGTAGGGGAATATCTCGCAGACCAGTTGGTGCTGCCGATGGCGCTGGCAGGCGCGGGGGAATTTACGGTCGCCCATCCCTCATGCCATCTGCTGACCAATATCGCGGTGGTGGAGCGTTTCTTGCCAGTGCGGTTTACTCTGGCTGAAACAGATGGCGTAACGCGGGTTAGCGTTGAATGATGCAGAGAGGTAAGTCGGATCAGGTGCGTTATCCGACCAAACTCACACCCCATATCCCATCATTTTCAGCAGTTTCTGCGCGTGCTGTACCGCAGCCTGACGGTGAGCAACGCCGAGTTTTTGATACAGATTGCGGATATGCGTTTTGATGGTGGTTGCTGCCACTTCCAGTTCGCCCGCAATTTGTTCGTTACTGTAACCGGAGTAAATCAGCCCCAGTACCTGCCATTCGCGTTGGGTCAATGGGCTGGTGCGGATCAGTTCCGGCACTTCCGGGTGATTTAGCAGACGTTCGACAAAACTCTCGTCAAAGTGAGCGAACTTGTGTCGGTGATGTTGATTGATTTCCCGCAGGATACGCTGCGCGCGGTGCTGTTCCAGTTCCGGCAGCGTATTGAGTTGAATCAGCTGGCGTAACTGCTGCGCCATTGCTTCGCCTTCGATGACAAAATGACTGATAAATCCGGTGCGATTCGCCAGTTTTAATGCGTCCAGCAACACGCGCTGAGCGTCGCTTTTACGTCCGGCCTGCCAGTACAACTGATTGAGTAACAGCAGGTTGCGGTTTAGGTCGCTCATCAGCCGCAGACTGCGGGCATTTTCGTTGAGTTCTTCGAGGACAATTTCCGCAGGCTCAAACTCGCCCAGCAAAATTTGTGCACGGGCAATGTTGCGCCATTGGCCTTGCAGGAAGTGGTTGTTCGCAAACTCCGGTTTGGCCGTGTGACGCAACCAGTTGGCAGCGGCGGCTTTGTCGCCAGTCATTTGCCAGTAAATCACCCGAACTTTGTTGGCGTTAGAGATCCAGTCGCTGTGATATTTGCCATTCCCCAGCAGGTTTTCCAGGCGGTTAAGTTGGCTGCGGGCGTTATCCAGATCGCCACGAGCCAGCGAGCATTGAATTAACATTGCCAGGCACTGAAGCTGTTGCTGAGGCTGATAAGAAGATAAAACTTCGATCCCGCTACGCGCCGAGGCTTCGGCTTCATCCAGCCGTGCCCATGCCCATAACAGTTGCGCACGGATGCGTACCAGAAACTCATGCATCGGCAACTGTTCCAGATGCTGTTCGTTAATCAACTGGAACGCTTTTTCCTGCGTTTCCCACGCAGTTTGCAGGAACCCCTGGGCAAACAGAATTTCGCTTTGCTGGATTAAACTCCACAAGGCGTAGTGCCAGACATCATGCTGGCGCGCCATTTGCTCGGTTTGCTGCATAAGCGCCAGCGAGCGGGTTAGTTCACCTTTACAGTGCAACACTTCGCCAAGTACAGAGGTCGCGACAATGCGGCTGTAGAACCAGCCCGGAGGCAGTTCTTCCAGTGCCAGTTTTGCCAGTCGTTCGGCTTCTTCCGGATTACCATCGTTAATGGCGACCTGGGCGCGCAGAGCGTTAAATTCTGCGTGCATGGTGCCTTCCCTGATACCCTGGATCTCGTGTTCGGCTCGTGCCAGCAGGGTATTTACTTCACCGTAGCGATGCTGACTTTGCATCAACCAGGCCTGCAACAACACTAGTTGTGGATTTTCCAACAGGCTGTCCCACGGCAGGGCTTTAAGCGACTCTTCCAGCAGCGACAGTTCGCTGTGGTTGAACAAACTCCAGGCGTGATTCAGCAGAATATCGCGTAGCATCAAAGCGTCGCCTGCCGCCAGCGCATGATGAATGGCTTCGCTGGGAAAACCTTGCGCCATCCAGCTTTCTGCGGCGGCGCGGTGGATTTCCGGCAATTCCGCCGCCAGTTCCCACTGGCAGCGTTGGCGCAGGAAGTTGCCAAACAGCGGGTGATAGCTGAACCATTCGCCAGTATCATCCATCCGTTGCAAAAACAGCCCCTGACGCTCAATCTCCTCAAGACGCATTTGCCCGTTTTCTTCGCCGGTCACGCGGGTGATTAGCGCATCATTCATCGAGCGCAAAATGGCGCTTTTTAGCAGGAAATGACGAGTGGCCAGATCAACGTTATCTAACACCTCATCGACCAGATAATCAGAAAGATGACTGGCATTGATGCCCGCCAGACGACGCGCTGATTTATGAGCTGAGTGGGTATTTTGCTTTGCTGAAAGCGCAATTAGCTGCAACGCCGTCGCCCAGCCGGACACGTCATCGCAAATCCGGCTGCTTTCTGCGGCTTCAATCGGCGATGACAGACGGCAATCAAAGAACTGTTTCGCTTCCTGATGGGTAAATGTCAGTTGCTGGCTGCCAATTTCCAATAGTTGGTCACGCACGCGCAGATTGGCAATGCCCAACTGCGGAAGGTTGCGTGACAGCACCACCAGAGTAAGATTTTCTGGTTGATGGCGAATGAAGAAGCGCATTGATTCGTGGATCACCGGATTGGTGATCAAATGGTAATCATCGATTACCAGGTAAAGTGGACTATGCCATTCCGCCAGTTCGATGAAAAGCTGGGCAAATAGTGACGTCAGACTGGCATATTGCCGTTTTTGCGTCATTGTTTCACTGATGGCGCAGTGACCGCTGGTTGCCTGTTGCACGGCGGCGATTAGATAGCTGGCGAAACGTTCTTGCTGGTTATCGCCTTCATCAAGCGAGTACCAGCCCAAATCGTTTTTTCCTGCCGCCCATTGGGATATGAGCGTTGTCTTTCCGTAACCCGCAGGACTTGTGATTAGCACCAGCCTGAAGTTGTTCGCGCCGGAAAGTTTAGCCAACAGGCGCTCACGAACCACAGTATGGTCGAGTCGAACCGGACGACTTAATTTTGACGGAATCAGCATAGTTAATCACTTCACTGTGGAAATTGAGGAAATATTATTTTTTTTGCGCTTCGTAATTAATAGTTATAAGTTCGGTCAGAAAACTGTGCAATGCAAGCGATGACGATTTTTTATGTGTCTGAATTTGCACTCTGTCACAATTCCAAATCTTTATTAATACTCCGTCTTAAAACAACGCAAATGCAGCGTGGATACTGGATTTTAGGGTGTTTTCTTTCAGTTCAAAAGCCTTATTAAAGCAACGATACCGCCTTAATTCCTGATGAAAGGTCTATCTAAAAACTTGATCTTAATAAATCTATTAAGAGTGAGATGACCCTCAATTGATATTTCATTGCTGAAACTATTTCGCCGCTTTACTTAATTTATAGAGTTACTTTCCGCTTTTTGATAATACACAACGGCCATTTCTTACTGTTAATAGCAGGATTTCTGCGCTCTCTGGCACTGAGCTGATACTTTTGCAGTTGATTGCACTACCTTTAAGTGGTCGTGATCACATTTTCTTGCTCATCCCCGTCACTCCTCCCCGCCTAATCCCCCGTAGGATGAGGAAGGTCAACATGGAGCCTGGCAAACTAACGATAACGTTGTGTTTAATATCTAAGAAAACTGGAACTCCTATGTCACAACCCATTTTTAATGAAAAGCAATTTCAGGAAGCCCTGTCACGCCAGTGGCAGCGTTATGGTTTAACTTCTGCGGCTGAGATGACCCCTCGCCAGTGGTGGTTGGCAGTGAGTGAAGCCCTGGCGGAAATGCTGCGAGCCCAGCCTTTCGTTAAACCGGCGGCGAATCAGCGCCATGTTAACTACATCTCAATGGAGTTTTTGATTGGGCGTCTGACGGGCAACAACCTGTTAAACCTCGGCTGGTATCAGGCTGTTCAGGATTCACTGAAACCTTATGACATCAACCTGACTGACCTGTTAGAAGAAGAGATTGATCCGGCGCTGGGTAACGGTGGCCTGGGGCGTCTGGCTGCGTGTTTCCTCGACTCAATGGCGACTGTCGGGCAGTCTGCCACTGGTTATGGTCTTAACTATCAGTATGGTTTATTCCGTCAATCCTTTGTCGATGGTAAACAGTCTGAAGCGCCAGACGACTGGCATCGCGGTAGCTACCCGTGGTTTAGTCATAACGAAGCTCTGGATGTGCAGGTGGGCATCGGCGGCAAAGTGACGAAAGAGGGGCGCTGGGAACCGGAATTTACCATTACCGGGCAAGCGTGGGATCTTCCAGTGTTGGGCTACCACAACGGTGTAGCACAGCCGCTGCGTTTGTGGCAGGCGACTCATGCTCATCCGTTCAATCTCACCAAATTTAATGACGGTGACTTCCTGCGTGCCGAACAACAAGGCATCAACGCTGAAAAACTGACCAAAGTCCTCTATCCAAACGACAACCACACTGCGGGTAAAAAGCTGCGCCTGATGCAGCAATACTTCCAGTGCGCCTGTTCGGTGGCGGATATTCTGCGTCGCCATCATCTGGCGGGGCGTAAACTGCACGAACTGGCAGAGTATGAAGTTATTCAACTGAACGATACCCACCCGACTATCGCTATTCCAGAACTGCTGCGCGTGCTGATCGATGAGCACCAGATGAGCTGGGATGACGCCTGGGCAATCACCAGCAAAACTTTCGCTTACACCAACCATACTTTGATGCCAGAAGCTCTGGAATGCTGGGATGAGAAACTGGTAAAAGCCCTGCTGCCGCGCCATATGCAGATAATCAACGAAATCAACAACCGCTTTAAGAAACTGGTGGAAAAAACCTGGCCGGGCGATAAAGCGGTGTGGGCAAAGCTGGCAGTTGTGTATGACAAACAGGTTCGCATGGCCAATATGTGTGTGGTAAGCGGCTTTGCGGTGAACGGTGTGGCAGCGTTGCACTCGGATCTGGTAGTGAAAGACTTGTTCCCTGAATACCATCAGCTGTGGCCGAACAAATTCCATAACGTCACTAACGGCATTACCCCACGTCGCTGGATCAAACAGTGCAACCCGGCACTGGCGGCGCTGCTGGATAAATCACTGAAGAAAGAGTGGGTTAACGATCTGGATCAACTGATCCATCTGGAAAAATTCGCCGATGACGCGAAATTCCGTCAGCAATATCGCGAGATCAAACAGGCGAATAAGGTTCGTCTGGCGGAGTTTGTGAAAGCCCGTACCGGTATTGAGATCAATCCGCAGGCGATTTTTGATATTCAGATCAAACGTCTGCATGAGTACAAACGCCAGCACCTGAATCTGCTGCATATTCTGGCGCTGTATAAAGAAATTCGCGAGAACCCGAAGGCCGACCGCGTACCGCGCGTATTCCTGTTCGGCGCGAAAGCGGCGCCGGGCTACTACCTGGCGAAGAATATTATCTTTGCGATCAATAAAGTGGCTGATGTGATCAACAACGATCCGCAGGTTGGCGACAAACTGAAGGTGGTGTTCCTGCCGGATTATTGTGTCTCAGCAGCGGAAAAACTGATCCCAGCGGCGGATATCTCCGAGCAGATCTCCACGGCAGGGAAAGAAGCTTCCGGCACTGGCAACATGAAACTGGCGCTCAACGGCGCGTTAACCGTGGGTACGCTGGATGGTGCGAACGTTGAAATTGCCGAAAAGGTCGGTGAAGAGAACATCTTTATTTTTGGTCATACCGTGGAACAAGTGAAGGCAATTCTGGCCAAAGGCTACGACCCGGTGAAATGGCGGAAGAAAGATAAGGTTCTGGACGCCGTATTGAAAGAGCTGGAAAGCGGTAAATACAGCGACGGTGATAAACATGCCTTCGACCAGATGCTGCACAGTATCGGCAAACAGGGCGGCGATCCGTATCTGGTGATGGCGGATTTCGCAGCCTATGTAGAGGCACAAAAGCAGGTGGATGTGCTGTACCGCGACCAGGAGGCCTGGACTCGCGCGGCGATCTTCAATACCGCCCGCTGCGGTATGTTTAGCTCGGATCGCTCTATTCGCGATTATCAGGCTCGTATCTGGCAGGCAAAACGCTAAGGAAGCTCGATGGAAAGCAAACGTCTGGATAATGCCGCGCTGGCGGCGGGGATCAGCCCCAATTACATCAATGCCCACGGTAAACCGCAGTCGATTAGCGCCGAAACCAAACGGCGTTTGCTTGACGCGATGCATCGAAGTACCGCCACGAAAGTGGCGGTAACGCCAGTCCCGAATGTCATGGTTTATACCAGCGGCAAAAAAATGTCGATGGCGGTAGAAGGCAGCGGCGAATATAGCTGGCTGCTGACCACCGAAGAAGGAACGCAGTACAAAGGCCATGTAACGGGGGGCAAAGCGTTCAATCTACCGACGAAGCTGCCGGAAGGTTATCACACGCTGACGCTTACCCAGGACGACCAGCGCGCACATTGCCGGGTGATTGTCGCCCCGAAACGCTGTTACGAACCGCAGGCGTTGCTGAATAAACAAAAGCTGTGGGGTGCCTGCGTTCAGCTTTATACGCTGCGATCGGAAAAAAACTGGGGTATTGGGGATTTTGGCGATCTTAAAGCGATGCTGGTGGATGTGGCGAAACGCGGCGGGTCTTTCATCGGCCTGAACCCGATTCATGCGCTCTATCCGGCAAATCCGGAAAGTGCCAGCCCATATAGTCCGTCATCGCGCCGCTGGCTGAATGTGGTTTATATCGACGTTAACGCCGTCGAAGATTTCCATCTTAGCGAAGAGGCACAGGCCTGGTGGCAGATGCCGACCACGCAACAGACGCTGCAACAGGCGCGGGATGCTGACTGGGTCGATTACTCCACGGTTACTGCTTTAAAAATGACAGCATTGCGGATGGCGTGGAACGGTTTCGCGCAACGTGATGATGAGCAGATGGCGGCGTTTCGCCTGTTTGTTGCAGAGCAGGGCGATAGCTTGTTCTGGCAGGCAGCGTTTGACGCGCTACATGCACAGCAAGTTAAAGAGGACGAAATGCGCTGGGGTTGGCCAGCATGGCCGCAGGCGTACCAGAATGTGGATTCACCAGAAGTGCGTCAGTTCTGCGAAGAACATCGTGATGACGTCGATTTTTATCTCTGGTTGCAGTGGCTGGCTTACTGCCAGTTTGCCGCCTGCTGGGAGATAAGCCAGGGCTATGAAATGCCGATTGGCTTGTACCGTGATCTGGCGGTTGGCGTAGCGGAAGGTGGGGCAGAAACCTGGTGCGACCGTGAACTGTATTGCCTGAAAGCGTCGGTTGGCGCGCCGCCGGATATCCTCGGCCCGTTGGGGCAGAACTGGGGATTGCCGCCGATGGATCCGCATATCATCACCGCGCGCGCCTATGAACCTTTTATCGAACTACTGCGCGCGAACATGCAAAACTGCGGTGCGCTGCGTATCGACCATGTAATGTCGATGCTGCGTTTGTGGTGGATACCGTATGGCGAAACGGCGGATCAAGGGGCATATGTCCACTATCCGGTGGATGATCTGCTCGCTATTCTGGCGCTGGAAAGTAAACGCCATCGCTGCATGGTGATTGGCGAGGATCTTGGTACGGTGCCGGTAGAGATTGTCGGTAAGCTGCGCAGTAGCGGTGTTTACTCCTACAAAGTGCTCTATTTCGAAAGCGATCACGAGAAGACGTTCCGCGCACCAAAAGCGTATCCGGAGCAGTCGATGGCGGTCGCGGCAACACACGATCTGCCTACGCTGCGTGGTTACTGGGAGAGCGGGGATTTAACGCTGGGCAAAACACTGGGGCTGTACCCGGATGAAGTGGTGCTGCGTGGTTTGTATCAGGATCGCGAACTGGCGAAGCAAGGGCTGTTGGATGCGCTGCATAAATATGGCTGTCTGCCAAAACGTGCCGGGCATAAGGCATCACTAATGTCGATGACACCGACGCTTAATCGTGGCTTGCAACGTTATATCGCCGACAGTAACAGTGCCCTGTTAGGGCTACAGCCAGAAGATTGGCTGGATATGGCGGAACCTGTAAATATTCCTGGCACCAGTTACCAGTACAAAAACTGGCGACGCAAGCTTTCCGCAACGCTTGAGACGATGTTTGCCGATGATGGGGTGAACAAGTTGCTGAAGGATTTGGACAGACGGCGCAGGGCGGCAGCGAAGAAGAAGTAGAGTGCGGTTGATGCCGGATGCGATGCTTGATGCGTCTTATCCGGCCTACTCATTAGAGCAGCCGGATAAGGCATTCACGCCATATCCGGCAGTCAGTATTATCAAATCACCATATTCAGCAGCAGACAGCCTACCAGACCGCACACTGAGATAATGGTTTCCAGCATCGACCAGGATTTGATGGTCTCGCCGATAGTCAGGTTAAAGTACTCTTTGAACAGCCAGAAGCCCGGATCGTTCACGTGAGAGAAAATCACACTACCGGAACCAACCGCAATAACCATCAGCTCCGGGCTAACACCTGTCGTTGCAATCAGCGGTGCCGCGATACCACCCGCAGTGATTGCCGCAACGGTTGCAGAACCCAGCGCGATACGCAGCACTGCGGCAATAGACCACGCCATCAGCAGCGGAGAAATGTTGGTTTCGTGCATCATGGAAGCAATGTATTTGTCCACGCCGCTGTCTACCAGCACCTGCTTGAACGCACCGCCACCACCGATGATTAGCAGCATCATCGCGATGATTTTGATTGAAGAAACCAGCGTGTCGTTAATCTGATCCATCGAACGACCACGGTTCAGACCAAAGGTGAACATCGCGATCAGTACGGCAATCAGCGTTGCCATTACCGGGTCACCGAGGAACTCGGCTACCGGCAGGAAAGCGTGACCTTTAGGCAGGATCATTTCGGCAATCGCACGCATCGCCATCAGCACTACCGGCACCAGAGAGGTCCAGACGCTGACGCCAAAGCTCGGCATCTCTTCTTCGCTGAAGGTTTTCGCGCTGTACAGACCTTCCGGGATCGGCTTATCGATACCTTTCAACACGCGAGCGTAAACCGGACCGGCGAGAATCACGGTCGGGATTGCCAGAATAGTACCGTACAGCAGGGTTTTACCCATATCGGCCTGGAAGATGGTGGCAATCGCAGTCGGACCCGGATGCGGCGGCAGGAAGCCGTGGGTAACAGACAGTGCAGCCGCCATTGGTACACCAACATACAGCAGTGGGATATTTGCAGCAGCGGCGATGGTGAATACCAGCGGCAGCATCAGCACAAAGCCTACTTCATAGAACAGGGCAAAACCGACGGTAAAACCGGTTAATACCACTGCCCACTGGATGTGTTTTTTACCAAATTTGGCAATCAGCGTGGTGGCGATACGTTGTGCGCCGCCACAGTCTGCCAGCATTTTGCCCAGCATCGCACCAAACCCCATGATCAGGGCAAGGCTACCGAGCGTCCCGCCGACACCGGCTTTGATAGAGCCAATAACTTTATCCAGCGGCATCCCTTGCATTAATCCAACAGCAAGCGCCACGAGGACGAGAGCGATGAAGCCGTTCATTTTGAAGCGGATCATCAGGAGTAATAACAAGATTACACCGATAGCAACAATGACTAATGGCATGATTTACCTGGCCTTTAATTTGTTATGGGTAACGTCAGGTTTCTGACGACAAATCCTGGTTGTCCCAACTGGGAACAGAGATATAACGGCACCACGGCTGATGACCCCTAAAACGTATTAGTGTAGTCAGATGTTATGAGTGTGTTTGGTGCCCATGAGAATGATACGGGTAACATAATGCGCTTGAGAATCACCAGAGCGGGGTAAATTTAAATTATGAGAGGTTGGTCATATTATCGTGGGGAGACGAAGGGGATGGAGTAAAGCTGCGCCATAAGAACAACGAAAGCCCGATAAGACGCTTTAGCGTCGCATCGGGCAATCTACAAAAGAGGGGATAACTTAGTAGTAAGAGTGTTCGCCGCGCTGGTGTTCGGTGAGATCGCGCACACCTTTCAGCTCCGGGAATTCGTTCAGCAACTGCTTTTCGATCCCTTCTTTCAGCGTTACGTCGACCATGGAACAACCGTTACAGCCGCCGCCAAATTGTAGAATGGCGTAACCGTCTTCGGTGATTTCCATCAGCGAAACGCGACCACCGTGACCGGCAAGCTGCGGGTTAATCTGCGATTGCAGCATATACTCTACGCGCTCCATTAGCGGGGCATCGTCAGCCACTTTACGCATTTTGGCGTTCGGTGCTTTCAGCGTTAGCTGGGAACCCAGTTGGTCGGTAACAAAGTCGATCTCTGCATCTTCCAGGTATGGTGCGCTTAACTCATCAACATACGCGGTCAGCAGGTCAAATTTCAGGGCGGTGTCGGTGGCTTCCACAGCGTCAGGCGGACAATAAGAAACGCCACATTCAGCGTTAGGTGTGCCAGGGTTAATCACAAATACGCGGATTTGTGTCCCTTCTTCCTGGTTTGCCAGCAGTTTGGCAAAGTGCGCTTGTGCAGCATCGGAAATACGGATCATAGTAATGGCCTAATAGTTGACTATTTTAGTTGGTTATAATACGCCCATCATCGAGGCTCTACAAGGTTCGACAAAGGCACCAGACCTGGACAGTCGCCGCACCATTGCGTAAAAGCAACTGCGCAATCTCTGCGACGGTACTTCCGGTGGTAACGACATCATCCACAATCACCATATGGAGACCTTGCACGGGCAATTCAAGGCGAAAGGCATTTTTCAGGTTGCGCTTGCGCAGACGGGCGTTGAGAAAATGCTGGGGCGCAGTGGCTCTTGTTCGTGTGACGGCTTCGCTATCCCATTGGCAGTGCAACCAGCGTGATAACGGCTGACACAGCAAATCGCTCTGATTAAATCCCCGACGCCAGTGGCGATGCCGCCATAGCGGGACACTGACGATGCGATCCGGCAGATGTAATTCGCTGGTGCGACGGGCGTGTAAGACTTCCAACAGTAACAAACGTGCTAGCGCACTGGCGATTTCACTGCGGCGGGAAAACTTAAGCTGGTGGATGAGCGGGCTTAACGGCGGCGCATAATTGGCGATGGTTACCAGTCTTTGCCACGGCGGTGGTTTTTGCAGGCAACGACCACAGGGGAGATACGAGTGTGTAGCTGGTAATCCACATTGCGGGCATAGCATTTTATCTGTACGTGCGGCGCGGGAGCAGACCGAACAAATCCCCCAATGACCTAGCGCCAGCGGCATTCGGCATAGCCAGCATAATCCCGGTACTGTTAGCATATGTTCATCCTTGTAAGTGAAAAGAGAACAATAGCGGATGAATAACATCTGGTGGCAGACCAAAGGTCAGGGGAATGTTCATCTTGTGCTGCTGCACGGATGGGGACTGAATGCCGAAGTGTGGCGTTGCATTGACGAGGAACTTAGCTCGCATTTTACGTTACATCTTGTTGATCTGCCTGGCTTCGGGCGCAGTCAGGGATTTGGTGCGATGTCGCTTGCTGACATGGCTGATGTCGTGCTGCAACAGGCACCGGATAAAGCCATTTGGTTAGGCTGGAGCCTGGGCGGGCTGGTGGCAAGTCAGATTGCATTAGCCTATCCCGAGCGTGTTCAGGCGCTGGTCACTGTAGCATCGTCGCCATGTTTTAGTGCCCGTGATGGGTGGCCGGGGATAAAACCGGATGTGCTGGCGGGTTTCCAGCAGCAGCTAAGTGAAGATTTTCAGCGTACGGTGGAGCGTTTCCTTGCGTTGCAAACCATGGGGACAGAAACGGCGCGCCAGGATGCGCGGGCGCTGAAGAAAACCGTTCTGGCATTACCGATGCCGGAGGTTGACGTGCTCAATGGTGGGCTGGAAATCCTGAAAACGGTCGATCTTCGTTATCCGCTGCAAAATGTACCAATGCCGTTTTTGCGATTGTATGGTTATCTCGACGGTCTGGTGCCGCGCAAAGTAGTGCCGATGCTGGATGAACTCTGGCCGCACAGCGAATCATATATCTTCGCCAAAGCGGCTCATGCGCCGTTTATTTCGCATCCAGACGAGTTTTGTCAGCAGCTGGTAGCGTTGAAGCAGAGGGTGTAGGTGGCTTTAGAAATGGCGAGACAGAACTTCCTGACTCGCCGCAGCCAACTCTTCTTCTGACACCCCGGTAAAGCGCATGATATCTGCAAGAGGGACTCCGGATTACAGCATTCTTTTGGCGATATCCAGGGCTTCCAGGCGTCGGCCCAATAAATAACCAATCAGGTAACTAATAAGATATTCTCTTTCTGCATCTGTCATTAAAACCATCCTTTACGTTATTGATGATCTATTTCAGCAAGGTCTTCAACCGTCAGGCTGGTAAATCGCAGAACGTCCTCAAGAGAGACTCCGGCATCCAGCATGGTTTTGGCAATATTTAGGGCGTTGGTACGTATACCGTTCTGAAACCCTTCCTGCCGCAATCTTTCCGCAATAGTCATTAAACTCTCCTTGTGTTTCGGTGAACGTTCGGCAACGCCGTCGATAAAATCGTTAAAACGTACCGCATCGCCAGTTTGTAGTATGTAATTAAACAGCCCTTTGATTTGTCTGTCATTAGCGTACCCACTACTTAATAAGCAAGCCATTTGCTCTACCAGCCCCATCAGGTCGCGTTGACGAATATGTTTTTGAATTAACTCCAGCAGCGCCATGCGTCGGTGCTGCATGATTTCATCATCAGGCATGACGGTGATATCAATCAGCGGAAATGCCGAGGCATAAAGCTGCCTTGCCAGTTTGGGATCGGCGAAACAATCCAGCCAACACAGCGAATAGGGATAGGGGCTTTCAATGCCGTGGTAAAACAACAACGGTACGACCATCGGCAACGTTTTGTATCCTGCATCAAGGTGGTTTTGCATTGCGGCAATGGCATAACGCATCATGCGAAATGCGATCAGTCTGTTTGAGGTGCTTTGATGTTCAATCAGGCAATAGATATATCCTGGCCCTTGCTCCGTTTTCACCGACCACAGCACGTCGGAATAGCTTTCACGCAGATCGTCATCGATAAAGCTGCTCGACTCCAGCTTGAGGGTTTTCATATCACAGAGCGCGTGGATGGGTGCCGGTAAATGGAACGCAAGAAAATCGCGTGCCGTGTCCGGTTGGCGTAAAAAGAGTTTGAACAGCGCATCGTGTGGGGTGGAACTCTGTTTTTTGCTCATGGCGTTCCTTCACCTGTTTTTTTGAATGCCGAGACTTTACGCGCCACTCCACGGCTGTGCATCAGCAAGTTTTCATCCCTGCGAGACGCTTTCAGAGGAACTTACTCCATGCTGCAAGAGTTGCATTTTTATGGAAAGCCGCACGCAAAAAAGCCCGGTAGCTAATGCATACCGGGCTTTTCAAAACGAACGATGAAACAAGGTTAACGCAGCATCCACCACTCACGCAGACAGGCTTTTCCTTCCGGGCAGCTTTTACAACTGCCAGAGAGGCAGCCATCAGGTTCTTCCTGAATCCGTACCGCTTTGCCCATATTTTCCAGCTGTTGCAACATAGCGTTAATCATCGGCTGCGGGGTGTTCAGCGTCTGGCTGATCTGGGTCGCTTCCATACGACCCCGTAACGCCAGCAAATCACGCACCTGAATGAGCGAAGCCATTGCCGTGTCCTTAGTGGCAATCGCCAGTGGTGCTGGCTGCGCAGCAACTGCTTACCGTTTTGCGGCTTGCCAGTAGTTCGATATCGACTCGACTACGCGCGCGGCGCAGCAGGCCAATAACCACGATGTTAAACAGGACAACCGCCAGAATGCACACCAGGCTGTAAGTTGGGTGCTGGCTGTAGCTGGCGACCTGATAGAACAATGTTGCCAGCGAGTAAGCGATATTTAGCCCCCACAGGATGGAGAAGCCCATCCAGCCACGGCTTGATTCACGGGCAATGGCACCCATCACCGAAATGCAAGGTACATACAGCAGGACGAATATCAGATAGCTGTAAGCAGCCGCCGCGCTACCGAATTTCTCATCCATCACGCCCATTGCCCCAGTACCCATTTCGCCGTCGCCTTTGCTGGCTTCAATTGGGTTCATCAGTACGCTAAGGCTGAAGGTGTCTTTCAGGCTCTGCCAGGTTTCATCTACCGCGCTGAACAGCTCTTCACCGAGGTTAAATTCCGCCGGATTGAACTCTTCGTCCTGAATGTTTTCTGCGGTATAGAGGGTGTTGAGAGTACCCACCACCACTTCTTTCGCCATTGCGCCAGTAAACAGTCCAACCGTTGCCTGCCAGTTATCTTCATGCACGCCAATCGGCTTGAAGACTGGAGTGATCACGCGGCTGACAGAGGCCAGCGCCGAGTCGTTGATGTTATCGACGATTTTCCCACTCAGCGAGAAGCTGTTGAATGCGCTCAGGAAAATGCTGACGATGATAATCACTTTACCGGCGCGCAGAACGAAGCCTTTCAAACGCTGCCAGGTCTGGATAATCAGACTCTTAATGTGTGGTACGTGATAGACCGGTAGCTCCATGACAAACGGCGTCGCTTCACCGCGCATAATGGTGTATTTGAGCATCAGACCCGTCAGTACCGCCATCACAATACCGATGACATACAGTGAGAACACAGCCAGCGCGCCATTCTGCCCGAAGAACGCGGCAGCAAATACTGCGAAGATTGCCAGACGAGCACCGCAGGACATAAATGGCGCCATCATGATAGTCATCAGACGTTCACGCGGAGCATCAAGAGTGCGCGCACCCATCACCGACGGTACGTTACAACCGAAGCCAACGATCAACGGCACAAAGGATTTCCCTGGCAGACCCAACGCTTGCATCAGACGGTCCATCACAAATGCCGCTCTCGCCATATACCCGGAGTCCTCGAGGAAGGAGAGGAACAGGTACATCATGCCGATCTGCGGCACCAGTGGCAGAACGGTGTTAATACCGCCACCCAGCCCCTGGGCGAGGAAGATAGTCAGCCAGTCAGGGAAGTGGAGCGTGTAGCCAATCCACTGAATACCATGCACAAAGAGTGCCACGGAACCGACGTCAAACAGCGGCTGTAACGCCCCGCCGATGTTGATAGCCAGCAGGAACATCAGATACATCACAAAGAGGAAAATTGGCAGACCGAGGAATCGGTTGAGCACGATTTTATCTACTGCCGTGGTGAAACGGCTGGGTTCTGCCGTCAGGGTATTGCTCACCACATCGCAGATGGCAGCAATACACTGGTAACGCGCATCGGCAATGTGCAGCGCCGGATCGTCCATCTCATTACGCAGACGGGCGAGGGCTGCATCCAGATGCTGCGACGCTTCACCGGCGTAGGCGCGGCTGTAGATATCGCCTTCCAGCATTTGCAGACCCAGCCAGCGGCGATGTTTCAGCGGGATGTCAGAGGGCATTACTTTTGCCAGCGCGTCGGCTTCATTGATGAGCGGCTGGGCGTAATGCACCAGTTCTACATTCTCGTTGGCTTTATAGCGGTCAATTGCCAGTTTCAGGGCTTCAATACCGCGACCACGCGTGGAAACCAGCGGGATCACCGGGCAGCCAAGACGTGCCGACAGCGCATCAATTTCAATGCGAATATTTTGCTTCTCGGCAATGTCGAGCATGTTCAGCGCCACGATGCAGGGAATGCCGAGCTCCAGCAGTTGCAGCGTCAGGTACAGGTTACGCTCAAGGTTAGACGCATCCACCACGTTAATCAGCAGATCGGCGTCGCCACTCAAAATGTAGTGACAGGCGATTTGCTCATCAAGCGAAGTTTGCGATGAGATGGTGGTCAGAGAATAGGTGCCGGGCAGGTCAACCAGGGTGACCTGATGATCGGTGGTGGAGAACTGACCCTCTTTACGTTCGACGGTAACGCCAGCCCAGTTTCCTACACGCTGACGTGCGCCGGTGAGCTGGTTAAATAAGGTTGTCTTGCCAGAATTTGGATTACCAATTAAGCCAATGGTTAATTTTTTCATTGTTATTCTCACCGTATTAACAGGAAACCGCTTCCACTTCTAATAAGGCCAGATCTTTTTTGCGTAATACCAGGCTCACACGGCGAGTTTCGATATGAATGGGATCACCGAGTGGAGCGACGCGCACCACATTAAAAGAGGAGCCAGGTAACATGCCAAGAGAAAGCAGCTTCTGACGATATGCCGGGCTGATTTCACGGGAAAAGCCAGTGATTTTCCACGCAGTATCTGGAGTGTATTGCATAGGTGCCTACTTGTTTCTCATTAACTGGATAACTACCTCATGGGGCGTTTGACAGCGACATGAGACCAGATGATTTGCCAACGAAGGAGAGATGAAATAATCAACAGTACAATGATAATGAGAATGGTTTCTATCAGCAATACTTAAAATGTGTGCGAATGTTGGTTTAGATAATAATCTGACTCAATGTTGATGTGGCTCAAGGTTATATCTGGGTCAAAATAAAATTCGAGTGACGAATTATTAGGGCGGCTTGATGTTTAATTAAGGTTTTAATTGTTAACGATGTGATAAATATTAGCGGAATATATTGTGGTTTTGGCTGTGGAATAAAAATACCGGAGCCAGGCAAGTGCACGGACGGTCCCCTCGCCCCATCGGGGAGAGGGCTAGGGAGAGGGGGGAAAGTTGTGCCTGTTTTGACCCGTAAGCGAGTTTGTCAGCAATCTCAAATGCCGGAGATGTTCTCCGGCACTTTTATGTCAGTTAAGGTGTTTATTGCCAGATGCGGCGTGAACGCCTTATCTGGCCTACGAACCCGTGCAAAGCTGAACCGTAGGCCAGTCATAGTGTTTAACGCTTTTTACCCATTGCTGCTGCCAGCGCATCCATCATCGCACTGTTACCGGCTGTCTGCGCTTCACGACCGCGCGGTTTGGCTTCCGGGCGGTTGTTTTGCGGGCGATCGTTACCGCTGCCGCGACGGGCGTTGGTTTCACCTGGCTGCTCATCCAGACGCATGGTCAGGGCGATACGTTTACGCTGAAGATCCACTTCCAGCACTTTCACCTTCACAATGTCGCCCGCTTTCACCACGGTGTGCGGATCTTCCACAAACTTGTTCGACAATGAAGAGATGTGAACCAGGCCGTCCTGATGCACGCCAATATCGACAAACGCGCCAAAGTTGGTGACGTTGGTGACTGCGCCTTCAAGGATCATACCCGGTTGCAGGTCGTTCATCGTCTCGACGCCATCGGCAAACTGAGCGGTTTTAAATTCCGGACGCGGGTCGCGGCCCGGTTTTTCCAGCTCTTTGATGATGTCGGTTACCGTCGGCACACCGAATTTCTCATCGGTAAAGTCAGACGCTTTCAGGTTACGCAGTTCGCTGCTATTACCCATCAGATCTTTCAGTGCCTGCTGTGTTGCCGCCAGAATGCGTTCAACCACCGGATAGGCTTCCGGGTGAACGGTAGAAGCATCCAGCGGGTTATCGCCGTGGTTAATTCTCAGGAAGCCCGCGCATTGCTCGAAGGCTTTCGGCCCCAGACGGCTGACTTTTAACAGTTGCTGACGGTTCTGGAACTGACCGTTCTCGTCACGCCAGGCAACTATGTTTTGCGCCATCATGCGCGTCAGACCCGCCACGCGGGTTAACAGCGGAACAGAAGCGGTATTCAGATCAACACCAACGGCGTTTACGCAGTCTTCTACTACTGCGTCCAGTTTGCGAGCCAGCTGCGTCTGGCTGACATCATGCTGGTACTGACCTACGCCGATAGATTTCGGATCGATTTTCACCAGTTCTGCCAGCGGATCCTGCAAACGACGGGCAATAGATACCGCGCCACGCAGCGAAACATCCAGATCCGGGAACTCCTGCGCTGCCAGCTCGGAAGCCGAGTAAACCGATGCGCCTGCTTCGCTGACGATCACTTTCTGCGCGGTCACTTTCGGGAACTGCTTCTGCACGTCGAGATAGAAACGCTCGGTTTCGCGGGAAGCCGTACCGTTACCAATTGCCACCAGTTCAACGTTATGTTTTTCACACAAAGCGGCAACGGTCATCGCCGCTTTTGCGGCTTGCCCGGTGTGCGGATAAATGGTGTCGGTCGCCACCAGTTTGCCGGTTGCATCGACCACCGCGACTTTTACCCCGGTGCGCAGACCCGGATCGAGCCCCATCGTCGCACGCAGTCCGGCAGGGGCTGCCATCAGCAGATCGTGCAGGTTACGGGCAAAGACGTTAATCGCTTCATCTTCCGCACGTTCGCGCACGGTGCCCATCAGTTCGGTTTCCAGGTGCATCAGTACCTTGATGCGCCACGTCCAGCTCACCACGCCTTTACGCCAGCTATCCGCCGGGGCATTGTTCAGGCGCAGGCCGAGATGATCCATGATGATTTGCTCGCAATAGCTCTCTTTCGGCGGCTCATCGAACTGTGGATCGGCATTCAGCGAAAGCTGGAGTATGCCTTCGTTACGACCACGGAACATCGCCAGTGCGCGGTGAGAAGGCACCGTTGACAGCGGTTCGTGATGATCGAAATAGTCGCGGAATTTTGCCCCTTCCTCTTCTTTACCGCTCACCACCGTAGAAACCAAATGCGCGTTCTTCCACAGATAATCACGGACTTTCGCCAGGAGAGCGGCATCTTCGGCAAAACGTTCCATCAGAATGTAGCGCGCGCCGTCCAGCGCGGCTTTGGTATCTGCCACGCCTTTATCGGCATCAACATATTGTGCGGCGGCGACTTCCGGCGTATGTGACGGATCGTTCCACAGCAGGTCAGCCAACGGCTCAAGACCTGCTTCAATGGCGATTTGCCCACGGGTGCGACGTTTAGGTTTGTAGGGCAGATAGAGGTCTTCGAGTTCGGTTTTGCTTAAGGTGGCGTTGATGGCATTCGCCAGCTCATCGGTGAGTTTACCTTGCTCAGAAATGGACTTGAGGATCGCCTGACGTCTCTCTTCCAGCTCGCGCAGGTAGCTCAGACGCGTTTCCAGATTACGCAACTGCGTGTCATCCAGACCGCCGGTGATTTCCTTACGATAACGTGCGATAAACGGCACGGTATTCCCTTCGTCAAGCAGGCGAACGGCGGCTTCAACCTGTTCCGGGCGCGCCTGAATTTCACCCGCAATAATGCGGCAGAACGAATCATTCATCATGGTTTGAGTTCATCTTTTCGGATCAAAAATCAGGGGATAGTTATACGGACTGGCTGGCAAAAATGCCAGCCAAAGGCTGGAGGTTAAGACTCTTCCTTACGGTTTCACGTACTCGATGGCATTAACATACCAGCTCGCTTCCCCGGCAGGCGTATTCACCACCGCCAGATCGCCCACTTCTTTTTTCAGCAATGCGCGAGCCATCGGGGAATCGATAGAGATGTAATCTTTACGACCAAAAATTTCATCGTAGCCGACAATTCTAAAACGGTGAGTCACGCCATCGTCGTTTTCAATCTCTACCCAAGCGCCAAAGAAGACCTTGCCTTCCTGCTGCGGGGAATAATCGACGATTTTGAGATTTTCCATGCATTTAGTGAGATAGCGCACGCGACGGTCGATTTCACGCAGGCGCTTTTTATTATACTGATAGTCAGCATTTTCACTGCGGTCGCCCAGACTTGCAGCCCAGGTCACCTTTTTTGTGACCTCCGGGCGTTCTTCACGCCAGAGGTAATTTAGCTCTTGTTTGAGTTTTTCATACCCTTCCCGGGTAACCAGGGGCGTTTTCATCTCGTTGATTCCCTTTGTCTGTTTGATAATGCGCACATTGGGTATAACGTGATCATATCAACAGAATCAATAATGTTTCGCCGAATAAATTGTATACTTAAGCTGCTGTTTAATATGCTTTGTAACAATTTAGGCTGAAATTCATACCAGATTTTGCTGGTGACGAACGTAAGCTTTTTTAAGAATACACGCTTACAAATTGTTGCGAACCTTTGGGAGTACAAAGAATGCAAGAGAACTACAAGATTCTGGTGGTCGATGACGACATGCGCCTGCGCGCGCTGCTGGAGCGTTATCTCACCGAACAAGGCTTCCAGGTTCGAAGCGTCGCTAATGCAGAACAGATGGATCGCCTGCTGACTCGTGAATCTTTCCATCTTATGGTACTGGATTTGATGTTACCTGGTGAAGATGGCTTGTCGATTTGCCGACGTCTTCGTAGCCAGAGTAACCCGATGCCGATCATTATGGTGACGGCGAAAGGGGAAGAAGTAGACCGTATCGTTGGCCTGGAGATTGGCGCTGACGACTATATTCCAAAACCGTTTAACCCGCGCGAGCTGCTGGCTCGTATTCGTGCAGTGCTGCGTCGTCAGGCGAACGAACTGCCGGGCGCGCCGTCACAGGAAGAAGCAGTAATTGCTTTTGGTAAGTTCAAACTAAACCTCGGTACGCGTGAAATGTTCCGCGAAGATGAGCCGATGCCGCTCACCAGTGGTGAATTTGCGGTACTGAAGGCGCTGGTCAGCCATCCGCGTGAGCCGCTGTCCCGCGATAAGCTGATGAACCTTGCCCGTGGCCGTGAATATTCTGCAATGGAACGCTCCATCGACGTGCAGATCTCGCGTCTGCGCCGCATGGTGGAAGAAGATCCGGCACATCCACGTTACATTCAGACCGTCTGGGGTCTGGGCTACGTCTTCGTGCCGGACGGTTCTAAAGCATGAGGCGATTGCGCTTCTCGCCACGAAGTTCATTTGCCCGCACGTTATTGCTCATCGTCACCTTGCTGTTTGTCAGCCTGGTGACGACTTATCTGGTGGTGCTGAACTTCGCGATTTTGCCGAGCCTCCAGCAGTTTAATAAAGTCCTCGCTTACGAAGTGCGTATGCTGATGACCGACAAACTGCAACTGGAGGACGGCACGCAGTTGGTTGTGCCTCCCGCTTTCCGTCGGGAGATCTACCGTGAGCTGGGGATCTCTCTCTACTCCAATGAAGCCGCTGAAGAGGCCGGGCTGCGTTGGGCGCAACATTACGAATTCTTAAGCCATCAGATGGCGCAGCAGCTTGGCGGCCCGACGGAAGTCCGCGTCGAGGTCAACAAAAGCTCGCCTGTCGTCTGGCTGAAAACCTGGCTGTCGCCCAATATCTGGGTACGTGTGCCGCTGACCGAAATTCATCAGGGCGATTTCTCCCCGCTGTTCCGCTATACGCTGGCGATAATGCTGTTAGCAATAGGCGGCGCGTGGCTATTTATTCGTATTCAGAACAGACCCTTAGTCGATCTCGAACATGCTGCTTTGCAGGTGGGTAAGGGGATTATTCCGCCGCCGCTGCGTGAATATGGCGCTTCGGAGGTGCGTTCGGTTACCCGCGCCTTCAACCATATGGCGGCAGGCGTTAAGCAACTGGCAGATGATCGCACATTGCTGATGGCAGGGGTAAGCCACGACCTGCGCACGCCGCTGACGCGTATTCGCCTGGCGACTGAGATGATGAGCGAGCAGGATGGCTACCTGGCAGAATCGATCAATAAAGATATCGAAGAGTGCAACGCCATCATTGAGCAATTTATCGACTACTTGCGCACCGGGCAGGAGATGCCGATGGAACTGGCGGATCTTAACGCTGTGCTTGGTGAGGTGATTGCCGCCGAAAGTGGCTATGAGCGGGAAATTGATACCGCGCTTGAGCCGGGCAGCATTGAGGTGAAAATGCACCCTCTGTCGATCAAACGCGCGGTGGCGAATATGGTAGTGAACGCCGCCCGCTACGGCAATGGCTGGATTAAAGTCAGCAGTGGAACGGAGCCGAATCGCGCCTGGTTCCAGGTGGAAGATGACGGCCCAGGTATTGAACCGGAGCAGCGTAAGCACCTGTTCCAGCCGTTTGTCCGTGGTGACAGTGCGCGCACTATCAGTGGCACTGGCTTAGGGCTGGCGATTGTGCAGCGGATTATCGATAACCATAACGGGATGCTGGAACTTGGCACCAGCGAGCGGGGCGGGCTTTCCATTCGCGCCTGGCTGCCATTGCCGGTAACGCGGGCGCAGGGTGCGACAAAAGAAGGGTAAATAAAACGGGAGGCGAAGGTGCCTCCCGTTTTGCTTTCTATAAGATACTGGATAGATATTCTCCAGCTTCAAACCATTACAGCTTCGGACCAGCCGCTACCAGCGCAGCACCCGCAGGGGTGTCGGTATATTTATCGAAGTTGTCGATAAACAGTTTCGCCAGCGTTTCAGCTTTTTCCTGCCATTGTTCCGGAGAGGCGTAAGTGTTACGCGGATCGAGGATCTTCGTGTCAACGCCCGGCAGTTCTGTCGGGATCGCCAGGTTAAACATCGGCAGAGTGAAGGTTTCTGCGTTATCCAGCGAACCATTCAGAATAGCGTCGATAATGGCGCGGGTATCTTTAATGGAGATACGTTTGCCAGTGCCGTTCCAGCCGGTGTTAACCAGATACGCCTGCGCGCCCGCCGCCTGCATACGTTTCACCAGCACTTCTGCGTACTGAGTCGGGTGCAGCGACAGGAACGCCGCGCCGAAGCAGGCGGAGAAGGTTGGCGTCGGTTCGGTGATGCCGCGTTCAGTACCGGCCAGTTTGGCGGTGAAGCCAGAGAGGAAGTGGTACTGAGTTTGATCGGCAGTCAGACGAGAAACCGGCGGCAATACGCCGAAAGCATCTGCGGTCAGGAAGATAACTTTAGTTGCGTGGCCTGCTTTGGAGACCGGCTTAACGATGTTTTCGATGTGATAGATCGGATAAGAAACGCGGGTGTTCTCGGTTTTTGAACCATCGTCAAAGTCGATAGTGCCATCTTCACGCACGGTGACGTTTTCCAGCAGCGCATCGCGACGGATAGCGTTGTAGATTTCGGGTTCCGCTTCTTTCGACAGCTTGATGGTTTTCGCGTAGCAGCCGCCTTCGAAGTTAAACACGCCGTCATCGTCCCAGCCGTGTTCGTCATCGCCAATCAGACGGCGTTTCGGGTCGGTGGAAAGGGTGGTTTTACCCGTGCCAGAAAGGCCGAAGAACACTGCAACGTCGCCTTTCTCGCCAACGTTGGCGGAGCAGTGCATGGAGGCAATGCCTTTCAGCGGCAGCAGGTAGTTCATCATCGAGAACATCCCTTTCTTCATTTCGCCGCCGTACCAGGTGCCGCCAATTAACTGCATACGCTCAGTCAGGTTAAACGCGACGAAGTTTTCAGAGTTCAGACCCTGTTCTTTCCACTGCGGGTTAGTGCACTTCGCGCCGTTCATAACGATAAAGTCTGGTTTGAAACCTGCCAGCTCTTCATCGCTCGGGCGAATAAACATGTTCTTGACGAAATGCGCCTGCCAGGCCACTTCGGTGATGAACCGGACGGAAAGACGAGTATCCGGGTTAGCGCCACAGAATGCGTCTACAACAAACAGACGTTTGCCGGAAAGCTGTTTGGTTACCAGGCCTTTCAGATGTTGCCAGGTTTCAGGGGAGAGAGGTTTGTTGTCGTTCTTACCTTTGCCTTTGTCTGCCCACCAGAAGGTATCGCGAGTGGTATCGTCACGGACGATATACTTATCTTTTGGTGAACGGCCGGTGAAGATTCCGGTATCGACGGCAACGGCGCCCAGATTAGTTAACACCCCGCGCTCATAACCGGTCAGGCTCGGATCGAGCTCTTCCTGATACAGCAGGTCGTAGCTTGGGTTGTAAACGATATCATGTACGTCACTGATACCATAAGCCTCGAGTTCTTGCGGGGTCAAACCATTGTTAACGCGCATTTCACTGCTCCTTAGCCAATATGTATTGCCTGAATAGTAAAGTCTTTTTGGGGGTGTTAACCGCGACAAGGCTCATAGATTTACGTATCTGGAGAAATTCATATTTGACAAAACTCCGTGATTCCTGTCACGAAACGGTAGCTATTATCGCAGAAATAGCATTTTAGGTGTGGAAAATGTTCTTAAAAGGTTAAAACTTGGTTTATATGGCGAGAATGTTGCGAGTGTAATCGCATTCCTGAGTGAAATTGATGCAAATTCAACGAGTAAAGTATCGATTCACCACGCTAACTTTTTTTGATTACTTTCTGAGAAAAACAAATTAGTCCAGCCTGGATGCGATAATTACCTCTCCTTTTGATTCTGGATAACCAACATGGAAAACGTTGAGCTTTCACCCGCAACACGCAGGGGAATGGTTGTTACCGGATTACTCCAGGGATTAGTTTGCTACCTGCTGATCTCCTGGCTCGCTGGTAAAAATAACAGTTGGATAGTTTATGGCGTACCTGCGACCGTGGCGCTTTCATCCGTTTTGTTATTTTCTGTAGTGTCCTTCAAACAGAAGCGACTTTGGGGATGGCTGGCGATAGTGTTGATTGCCACTCTTGGGATGAGCGGCTGGCTGAAGTGGCAAATTGATGGCATGAGTCCCTGGAGAGCGGAAAAGGCGCTTTGGGATTTTGGGTGTTATCTGCTGCTGATGGGAATGATGTTGCTGCCGTGGATACAACAGAGTCTGCGTGAGCGTAATGACAGTACCCGCTATAGCTATTTTTACCAGTCGGTATGGCATAACGTACTTATATTATTGGTGATTTTTATCACCAATGGCCTGACGTGGCTGGTGCTTTTACTGTGGAGTGAGTTATTTAAACTCGTTGGCATCACGTTTTTCAAAACGCTCTTTTTTGCAACCGACTGGTTTATTTACCTTACGTCAGGTCTGGTTACCGCACTGGCGGTGATCCTCGCGCGGACACAGTTGCGTTTAATCGACTCCATTCAAAAGCTGTTCACGTTAATCGCCACGGGGTTGCTGCCGTTAGTATCATTGCTAACCCTGATGTTTATTATCACCCTGCCGTTTGCGGGCCTGAACGCGATTTCTCGCCACATTTCCGCTGCCGGGTTGCTTTTGACGCTGACCTTTTTGCAATTGCTCTTAATGTCCATTGTCGGCGATCCGCAAAAAGCGTCACTTCCCTGGACGGAGCCGTTGCGTTGCCTGATTCAAACCGCTCTGCTGGTCGCCCCATTGTATGTGTTCGTCGCCGCCTGGGCGTTATGGCTGCGGGTCGCGCAGTACGGCTGGACTGCCGAACGCTTGCATGGCGTGTTGGCTGTGGCGGTGTTACTGGTTTGGTCTCTGGGATATTTTGTCAGTATTGTCTGGCGTAAAGGGCAAAATCCCCTTGTTCTTCAGGGCAAAGTGAACCTTGCGGTTTCGTTATTGGTGCTGGTGATACTGGTGCTTCTTAATTCGCCGGTACTGGACAGTATGCGCATTAGCGTGAACAGTCATATGGCACGTTATCAGAGCGGCAAAAACACGCCAGACCAGGTAAGTATCTACATGCTCGAACAGAGCGGTCGCTATGGCCGTGCGGCGCTTGAGTCGCTGAAAAGCGATGCCGCGTATATGAAAGACCCGAAACGCAGACGGGATCTGCTGATGGCGTTTGATGGGAAGCAACATCTTCAGCAGCAGGTATCGGAAAAAGAATTAGCCGATAACGTGTTAATTGCCCCTGGTTCTGGCAAACCGGATGCGACATTCTGGTCGGCCTTAATCAAAGAACGCTATAACGTGATGACCTGTATTGAAAAGGATGCCTGCGTACTGGTCGAGAGAGATCTAAATAGTGATGGTCAGACGGAGCGGCTCCTGTTTGCCTTTAATGATGAAAGAGTCATCGTCTATGGCATTGACCCCACCGGGAAAGAATGGCAAGAGCTCACGATGAGTTTACTTCCGCGCGAAATAACGAAAGAGAAATTACTCACTGCCGCGAAGGAAAGAAAACTGGGAACGAAGCCTAAAACGTGGCGCAATCTTACGGTGGATGGTGAAACGCTGGAGGTGAATCTGAATGAGTGACAACACGCATCTGATTTTTGTCAGATGCGGCGCCTTAGCTGACCCACAATAACTTGCGATTTATACCGTAGGCCTGATAAACGCAGCGCATCAGGCAATTTCGTCATGAAATCCGGCAGAGTTATCTCTGCCGGAAAAACTAATTAATGAACCTGCGGATCTGCCGGTGACGCGTTGTTGCGGATCTCGGCAATATCCATCGCATTGAACAGATAGTGGTTACCGCAGTAATCACAATGCATGTCAATTTCGCCGTCTTCCGCCAGGATGCTATCCACTTCTTCATCCGGCAGCGTTTTCAGCGCATCGGCGCAACGTTCACGTGAGCAGGTGCATTTGAACTCCACATCCTGCGGATCGTAAACCGTCACCTCTTCTTCGTGGTACAAACGCCACAACACTTCATTTGCCGGCAAAGTCAGCAACTCTTCGGTTTTGATGGTTTCGGTTAGCGTCGCCAGGTGGTCGAAGTCGTCCTGCTGGGCATTTTGCGCAGGCATTACCTGTAACAACATACCGCCAGCGGCGGGCTTACCATCTACGTTGCCGGTGCGAATAAACAGGCGCGTCGGAAGCTGTTCAGAACGCATAAAGTAATCTTCCAGGCAGGCCGCCAGGGTATCACCTTCCAGACCAACCACGCCCTGATAGCGTTCGCCTTCGCTCGGGGTAATGGTGATCACCACATAACCATTACCGACCAGCGTTTTCAGGTCGGCATTTTCCGGAATTTCGCCCTGTACGCGCGCCACGCCGCGCATCTGCTGGTTGTTGTTACCGTTGATAACCGCCAGATTCATCGGACCGTCGCCTTGCAGCTGTACGGTGATATCACCATCAAACTTCAGCGTAGCGGTTAACAGGCTGGTCGCAACCAGCAGTTCTGCCAGCACGTTTTTAACGGGCTGCGGATAATCGTGATTCTCAAGGATCTGTTGCAGGGTTTCCGAAACGGTTACCAGTTCGCCGCGCACGGCAAAGTTTTCAAACAGATAGCGATGTAATTGGTCATGTTGCGGCATAATCATCTCTCTTGCAGGTGACAGTTATTCACTGTCGCCGTGTTTAAATCGTAACAGGTCGCGGCGCTCTTTTTTGTCCGGGCGTCGATCCGGGTGCGGCATGGTTAAGGCATTAAGTTTACGTGCCAGCGCCATTTTTTCGCGTTTCTCTACACTTTCCGCAGTCTCTTCATACAGCAAGACTGCCTCGCTGGCGGGGCGACGCTGTTCAGTAATCGCCTTTACAATCACCGTTCGTTCGTCATTTCCCTGGCGCAGAGTGAGCGTGGCATTCAGTTCGACGACTTTACTCGGCTTGCTGCGCTGCCCGTTGTAATGCACCTTACCGCCTTCGATCATTTCACGAGCCAGCGCGCGGGTTTTGTAAAAACGGGCGGCCCATAGCCATTTATCCAGTCGAACCTCAACAGCAGGTTTTTCTTTCATGGCGTCTCCTTCACATTAGCGAGGGGATCAGGCGGCGGTAGTCATTCAGTGACGGATGGCGCTGATACTGTTTCTCGGCAATCCCTGAGTCAGGATTAGTCACACCGAGGCAGTAACGAATACCAAATTGCGCGGCAGCATCGAGAATTGCTTCGCTGTCATCAATAAACAGCGTTCTTTCAGCTTTCAGACCCGTAGCTTCGGCCACCGCATGCCATAACCGCTGATCCTCTTTCGGATAACCAAATGTGTGGGTGGAAAGTAATAAATCAAGGTGTGCGTCAAGACCGGTATGCTCAAGTTTTACCGCCAGGTTGTGCGGATGTGCGTTGGTGAGCAAAATTCGCTGCTTACCGCTGGCTTTAAGTGCCTCAAGAAACGGAATAGTATCTTCACGCAGTACGGCGCGCGGTCCCATCTCGGTGGTCATCGCACAGATATCCAGACCCAGTTGTTCACTCCAGTAATCAAGACAGTACCAGTTTAGCGTATGCTGCACGTCGTGATATTGCTGGCGCATATATTCCATCGCTTCCTGTGGCGTGACCCCGTTTTTCGCGCCCCAGGTTTCAGGCACCAGCTTTTGCCAGAAATAGTTATCGAAGGCGAGGTCGAGCAACGTGCCGTCCATATCCAGCAGAACGGTATCTACGTCCTGCCAGGCAATGTTGATATGCATGAGGGAAATCTCCAGAGTGAAGCCATTTGCGCGACAGGGTAGCATAACCTGCCGCGCAAACGTGTTATTCGATAAGGCTTTCTGAAGGGGTGATCAGTTGTGGATTCAGGCAGCTTTCATAATAGGCCTGAATTTCCATCATGCGAGTACGATGACGGTGATAACGACGCCAGGCCTGTACGCCATTATAGATGGCACTGCCCAGCATCGTCAGCAACAGCAATGTCGTGCCCAGATAGCGCCACAGGCCGGAGCGATCCGGGATGGGGTGCAAGCCGATATGCTGCGTGCCGTTGGCATCGGTAAAAATATTGGTGACGATGCCTTCAGCGTTAAACGGTGTATGCATCAGCATTTGCGCCAGTTTCTGGAAAGCGTTCCA
Source organism: Escherichia sp. MOD1-EC7011 (assembly GCF_002965005.1). Taxonomy (NCBI): domain Bacteria; kingdom Pseudomonadati; phylum Pseudomonadota; class Gammaproteobacteria; order Enterobacterales; family Enterobacteriaceae; genus Escherichia; species Escherichia sp. MOD1-EC7011. Next base: position 10,499 of record NZ_PTRD01000036.1, on the reverse strand, counting down.
CTGTTCTTGCGGCGGATAGTCGTAAAGTGATGCCGAAGGCCAGGGCTGATCAACAAAATCGCTGCCTTCGTCGCTGACAATCAGGAATCCTCCCGGTGCCGGGCTATTCAGTGATTGCGCGGCTCGCGCCGTTTCATGAGTAATGAATGGTGCTGTGGAGGTTTCCACCAGGTTATCGAGTGATTCCGCGCTCACCGGGCGGAGTAATACATTCACGCCGTCGAGTTTTCCAGCGTTAGCGCGTTTTACCAGTGCGTCCCAGTCCTTACTGTTGCCGAGATTCACCAGCGCATTTTTCAACCGAACACAATCATCTTTGGCAGCACAGAGATCGGCGGTTTTCAGCACGATGTCGCCAAAGTCATCGAGCAGTACCATGCCGGATTTCTGAATTGCTGAACGCAATGTGGCGCTGACGCGAGATTCATCATCCGGTTTCGGGTGCAACTGGCGGTTTACTGCCTCGGTCAGTGCCGTGGCCTTGTTGACCAGTTCAGATTCCGGTAATGGCAATGAACGGGCGTCATTCCAGATGATCTGCGAGCAGTCAAATGGCAAAAACGGTGAATTGGTTTTCGCGCTCCAGGTGCCAGAAGTGCGGATATTACACATCCCTGTACCGCTAAGACGTAAGGTATCGCCTACACGTACTCCGGCATCTGCCAGTTGTTTAACGCTGGTGGCTTCAATGGTCTGCGCGCCTTTCATCCACGAGAGGGTGAATTTCAGCGGCATATCCAGCGGAACCCAGAACAGCAGCATAAACAGCACCAGCAGAGAACCCGCCGCGATAATCGTACTGCGTAGCCAGTGTTGCAGCGGGAAGTTTTTCACTTCGTCATGCAGTGAAAGATAGCGTCCCTGACGTACCACGTGCCGATCAAGATAGATATCGATATCCGTTTGCTGCCCCAGATCCTGCGCAATATAAGGCTGCCAGTGCGCGGGATAGACCAGGTCGATAATACCGAGCGAAATATTGTTGATCTGTTCCTGATCGTTTTCGCCAAACAATCCCCAACGACGCGGCGTACCACGCAGACAGTGGATCTCCCGCAAGGATGATTTTGCCGGTGGCGCAAATAGCCCCCACAGACCTGCGCCCAACAGCAGTAACGCGCCGCCAGCCAGCCACGGGACAAATACATCCGGAGTAATCAGGCAGAAAAAGAACATCAGGAAGGAGGCGACAATCAGCAACGCTTCACGCAGCCCACGTGGGCGACTAAGCGCATACTCTTCGTGTGTTTCTTTGCGAATATTGAGCAGTTCGATTTGTTCGCTTTCTTCGCCGCGAATCGACGCCTGCGTTGACGGAACAGGCTGCAACGCATAGCCACGAGTTTCCTGAATGTACTCTTGCAGCGTATGACCGTTGAGAGAAATAACCAGCGGCAGCGAATCGGTATGGATCAGTTCAACGCTATTTTCATCGTTGATGTACTGCTCCCAGAACGGGGGCAGGTGGACTTCCACCGAATCGAGATAATAACGCCATTTGTTAGGATCGTCGGTTGAAATGCCATAACGCGTGATGGCATGTGTCAGCATCATGACGTTGTTGCTTTCCGCGTTCAGCGTCAGTGATACGGGGGCCGTGCTGGCGCCCGTCGGACCAGGAACCTGCAAAACCTGCGTCAGGCTGTCGAGATAATTTTCAACGGCGTTACGTTCTTCAGGCATGAGTTTGCGCGTTTGCGCATCAGCGAAGGCGTTAGTCCAGGGCAGTTGACGCCGTCTGGAGCGCACTTTTATCAGCCATCCCGCAAGTAGTGAGCAGGCCAGCAAAGCAGCTATAAAAATTACAATGGTGCTCATGCTTTCCCCATCTTACTTAATTTGTCAGGTGTGATTAGTCGCATCCTGGACACAATATAGGATCCTGCGGTTGGCTATCGGCAAGCGTGGAGTTGAACTTGAGCATCATTAAGCGCATCCCAGTAACCGGTGATCATAGCAAACCCTCTGAGGGCGGAATATCAGCAAATTCCTGGAGTTATTTCAACCTATTGACTTTTAATTTGATTTGAGAATGATTATTTATTAAGTTGCGTAAATGTAAATAACATGCAATTCACATTGCCGAATGCGTGTCCGATATCGCACAATAACTGCTGATTTCACAGCATAGATTCTACGATGAGCAAATCATTACAAAAACCCACCATTCTGAATGTTGAAACTGTAGCCCGTTCCCGATTGTTTACCATCGAAAGCGTGGATCTGGAGTTCAGCAACGGCGTGCGGCGTGTTTATGAACGAATGCGTCCAACCAACCGGGAAGCCGTGATGATTGTGCCGATTGTGGACGATCACCTGATTTTGATCCGCGAATACGCGGTGGGAACTGAATCCTACGAATTAGGTTTTTCGAAAGGATTAATTGATCCCGGTGAAAGTGTTTATGAAGCAGCAAACCGCGAACTCAAAGAAGAAGTGGGATTTGGCGCAAGGGATCTGACTTTTTTGAAGAAACTCAGCATGGCACCGTCTTACTTTTCCAGCAAAATGAATATCGTGGTGGCGCAAGATCTTTACCCTGAATCGCTGGAAGGCGATGAACCAGAGCCACTACCTCAGGTGCGCTGGCCACTGACGCATATGATGGATTTGCTCGAAGATCCTGACTTCAATGAAGCGCGTAATGTCAGCGCGTTGTTTCTGGTGCGCGAGTGGTTGAAGGGGCAGGGGCGGTTGTAAATACGTGGAGCTTGCCTGATGCGCTACGCTTATCAGGCCTACGTGGTTCCTGCAATGTATTGAGTTTCGACGATTTTGTTGGCTGGATAAGGCGTTCACGCCGCATCCAGCATGAACAACGCGCACTTTGTCTGCAAACTGAAAAGGCGCCGAAGCGCCTTTTTAATCAGAACAATTCCTGAGCCTCACCATTATCGATGATGGTTGTCCCTACCTCGCGTACCGCTTGCTGTGTAGGCTGCGTACCTTCGATGAAATACTCTTCGCGGCTGTTACCACCGTTGGCCAGTTGCCCGGTGCTGCGATCGATATTCACCGTCACAATACCCGGCGGCGGCGTCAGCGGTTGTTCCGGTACACCTTCCAGCACGGCTTTCATATAAGCATCCCAGGCTGGCTGGGCGCTCTTTGCACCACCTTCATAACCGGAGATCTGATCTTTTATCGCCCCGGAAGCCGTAGTGTGACCGAGATTACGGCGGTGATCATCAAAGCCAATCCATACCGAGGTCACAACGCCCGGACCGTAACCCGAAAACCACGCATCTTTCGAACTGTTGGTCGTCCCGGTTTTCCCGCCGATATCATGACGTTGCAAATCACGACCTGCGCGCCAGCCAGTGCCCTGCCAGCCAGGTTCACCAAAGATATTGGTGTTCAGGGCGCTCTTAATCAGGAACGCCAGCGGTGTGCTGATGACGTGTGGTGCGTATTCTGGCGCACCAGTCTTCGCCACTAATGCCTGATTAGCCTGCTCCAGTTGTGGCATTGGCACAGAAACATTCTGCTGTTCGCGAGAGATAGCCACGTCTTCAACGTCGCTGTTTTCCAGCACGTTTGATTTTTGCGTATCACCGTAAATCACCGGAATATCACATTCCGGGCAGGCTACTTTCGGTTTCGCTTCGAAAATCACGCCGCCCTGGTCGTTTTCAATTTTGCTGATAAACCAGGGGTCGACCAGGAATCCACCATTAGCCATTACTGCGTACCCGCGCGCCACCTGTAACGGCGTGAAGGAAGCGGAACCCAGTGCCAGCGATTCAGTGTGGACAATGTTTTGTGCCGGGAAGCCGAAGCGTTGCAAATACTCTGCGGCATAGTCCACGCCCATTGCTCGCATTGCGCGTACCATTACCACGTTTTTCGACTGGCCCAACCCCTGACGTAAACGGATTGGACCGGCGTACTGCGGCGGTGAGTTTTTCGGCTGCCAGTCAGAACCCGCGCCTGCGTCCCAGCGGGAAATTGGCACATCGTTCAGCATACTTGCCAGCGTCAGACCTTTATCCATCGCTGCGGTGTAGAGGAACGGCTTGATATTCGAACCCACCTGACGCAGTGCCTGGGTGGCGCGGTTAAACTTGCTCTGATTGAAATCAAAACCACCGACCAGCGCCATAACTGCGCCGTTTTGCGGATTGATCGATACCAGCGCCGAGTTCACTTCCGGCACCTGTGCCAGCCACCAGGCATCGCCCACCTGGCGAACCCAGATTTGCTGACCTGTTTGCACAACATCAGTCACTTTACGCGGCGTCGGTCCCTGCTGTGTATCGGAGCGATAAGGCCGTGCCCAGCGAATCCCTTCCATACGCAGCGTCACAGATGTTCCGTCCGCCAGCATTGCTGTTGCTTCCTGCGGGTTGGCGCGGGTGACTGCGGCAGGTAGCAGCGGACCATAGGTCGGCAGCGCCTTCAGCGTATCGGTAATCTTTTTGTCATCCCACGCTGATTCACCTACTTTCCACAGCACATTGGCCGGGCCGCGATAGCCGTGACGCATGTCGTAGTCCAGTACGTTATTACGCACGGCTTGCTGTGCGGCCTGCTGCACTTTGCGGGTAATGGTAGTGTAAATGCGATAGCCGTCTTCATAAGCGTTTTCGCCGTAACGGTTATACATCTCCTGACGTACCATTTCGGTGAGATACGGCGCTGAGAAGGCGATCTCCGGTGCGTGATAGTTGGCGTTAATCGCTTCGGTGCGTGTCTCATCGAGCTGCTGTTGGGTGATATACCCTTCGTCCAGCATTCGCGACAGCACGACGTTACGCCGCGCGACGGCTCGATCCATTGAATAGAGCGGGTTGAAGGTGGAAGGGGCTTTAGGCAGCCCGGCAATCACCGCCATTTCGTTCAGTGTCAATTGGTCGACGGTTTTACCGAAATAGACTTGTGCCGCAGCACCGACACCATAGGCGCGGTAACCGAGATAAATCTTGTTCAGATAAAGCTCGAGGATCTCGTCTTTCGTCAGCAACTGTTCAATACGAATCGCGAGGAAGACTTCCTTAATTTTACGCATTAGCGTGCGTTCTGGACTCAGGAAGAAGTTTCTCGCCAGTTGTTGGGTGATGGTGCTCGCCCCTTGCGATGCGTGACCGGAGAACAGCGCCACGCTTGCCGCACGGAAGATCCCCACTGGGTCAACGCCGTGATGCTCGTAGAAGCGGCTGTCTTCCGTCGCAATAAAGGCTTTCACCATCTCCGGCGGGATTTGATCCAATGTAACCGGAATACGACGTTTTTCACCGTATTGAGCAATCAGCTCGCCATCGGCGCTGTAAATCTGCATCGGAATTTGCAGGCGAACATCTTTTAATGTCGCCACATCCGGCAGTTGTGGCTCGATGTAGCGGTAGAGGCCATAAATCGAGCCTGCTCCCAGCAGAATGCAACAGACTGCAAGGATCAATAAATACTTTACGAACTTCACTGGAAATTTCCCATTTAGTTTCATTTGGGCAGTTTATAAACAAACGCGCGGTAGTATAAAGGCAAGCCAGACGCATTGATATACCCGTCAGAGTGACGGGGGATAAGGAGATCATCACAATGGCATTTAAGACCTGGCAAATTGGTTTGCATTTACAACAGCAAGAAGCGGTGGCGGTTGCTATCGTGCGTGGCGCGAAAGAATGCTTTTTGCAACGCTGGTGGCGTTTGCCGCTGGCGACCGACATTATCAAAGATGGGCGCATTATTGACGCGGAACGGCTGACTAAAACGTTGTTACCGTGGAGTCGTGAACTGCCACACCGTCATCACATTATGTTGGCATTTCCCGCTAGCCGAACGTTACAAAGGGCATTTCCGCGTCCGGCAATGTCCCTGGGCGAACGGGAGCAAATGGCCTGGTTGACAGGTACGATGGCTCGCGAGCTGGATATGGAACCGGACTCCCTGCGCTTTGATTACAGCGAAGATTCGCTAAGTCCCGCTTATAACGTGACCGCCGCGCAAAGCAAAGAGCTGGCAACGCTGCTTAGCCTGGCAGAAAGATTGCGTATTCACGTTAGTGCGATTACCCCAGACGCCTGCGCTTTGCAGCGATTCCTGCCTTTTTTACCTTCTCATCAGCAATGTCTGGCCTGGCGTGATAACGAACAGTGGTTATGGGCGACGCGTTATAGCTGGGGACGCAAACTGGCGGTGGGGATGACAAGCGCGAATGAACTGGCCGCGACGTTAGCCATTAATTCTGAAAGTCTCGCGATATGCGGCGAAGGCGGATTTGACCCCTGGAATGCGGTTTCTGTGCGTCAGCCGCCACTACCGCCACCAGGTGGAAACTTTGCTATCGCGCTGGGGCTGGCGCTTGGGGAGGGGTACTGATGAATCCGCCAATCAATTTTTTGCCCTGGCGAGAGCAACGCCGGACGGCCTTTCTTCGCTTCTGGTTGCTGATGTTCGTTGCTCCTCTGCTGCTGGCTGTCGGGATAACGCTCATGCTGCGTCTGACAAGCAACGCCGAAGCACGCGTAAACACCGTTTTGCTTCAGGCGGAACAACAACTCGCCCACAGCTTACAGATAACGAAACCACGTTTGCTGGAGCAACAGCAGTTACGCGAACAGCGTTTGCAACGGCAGCGCCAGCGAGAATTTACCCGCGACTGGCAATCTGCGCTGGAAGCACTGGCGGCGCTTTTACCCGAACATGCCTGGCTGACAACGATACGCTGGCAGCAGGGAACGCTGGAGGTAAAGGGACTTGCGACGAACATTACTGTGTTAAACGCACTGGAAAAAGCACTCCGCCAGGATACTTCTTTTCAACTCAACCAGCGTGGAGCCACGCAGCAAGATGCACAAGGACGCTGGCAATTTGAGTATCAGTTAACAAGGACGGTTAGCGATGAACACTCTCTTTGACTGGTGGTTCGCGACATCACTCCGTATCCGCCAGTTTTGCTGGGCAGTCTGGTTGCTGATGTTAGTTACGCTCATTTTTCTTTCCTCGGCACACCAGGAAGAGAGTGACGCATTAATTCGACTGCGGGCAAGTCATCACCAGCAATGGACTGCACTTTATCGCCTGGTAGACACCACTCCCATCAGCGAAGAAAAAACGCTGTCCTTTTCGCCACTGGATTTTCAGTTGCCCGGCGCGCAACTGCTTTACTGGCATCCATCCGCTCAGGGAGGCGAGTTGGCGTTGAAAACGTTCTGGGAAGCGGTGCCGTCGGCATTTACAGGGCTGGCAGAGCGCAACGTCAGCGTGAGCCGTTTTTCATTAAGCGTGGAAGGTGATGATCTTTTGTTCACGCTACAACTGGAGATGCCGCATGAGGGTTAAACGCGGGTTGTTGGCAGGTATTGCCTTGTGCCTTTTAACCGGTATGCGTGCCCCTTTTAAGCCGCCGGAAGATCTATGCCGGATTAGCGAACTTACCCAGTGGCGTTATCAGGGGATGGTAGGGCGAGGCGAGCGCGTTATTGGCGTAATAAAAGATGGGCAAAAAAAATGGCGACGGGTGGAGCAAAACGATGTGCTGGAGAATGGCTGGACAATTTTACAACTGACGCCAGAAACATTAACGCTGGGAACTGGAAAAAACTGCGAACCGCCACAGTGGTTGTGGCAACGGCAAGGAGATAAAAATGAAGCAATGGATAGCCGCACTACTGTTGATGATGATACCCAGCGTACAGGCGGCAAAGTCGCAAAAAGTGACGCTGATGGTGGATGACGTTCCGGTGGCTCAGGTGTTACAGGCGCTGGCTGAACAGGAGAAGTTAAACCTGGTGGTTTCGCCAGATGTCAATGGTACGGTGTCGTTACATCTCACTGACGTTCCCTGGAAACAGGCACTACAAACCGTAGTGAAAAGCGCCGGGCTGATAACGCGCCAGGAAGGCAACATTCTTTCAGTGCATTCCGTTGCCTGGCAGAATGACAATATCGCCCGTCAGGAGGCTGAACAGGCGCGGGTGCAGGCAAATCTGCCGCTGGAAAATCGCAATATTACTCTGCAATACGCCGACGCCGGAGAGCTGGCGAAAGCAGGAGAAAAGCTACTTAGCGCCAAAGGCAGCATGACTGTCGATAAACGTACTAATCGCCTTTTGCTGCGTGATAACAAAACGGCGTTAAGCGCACTGGAACAGTGGGTAGCGCAAATGGATTTGCCGGTCGGGCAGGTTGAATTGTCGGCGCACATTGTCACCATTAATGAAAAAAGTCTGCGCGAGTTAGGCGTGAAATGGACGCTGGCCGATGCGCAACAAACCGGCGGCGTTGGGCAAGTGACCACGCTCGGCGGCGATCTCTCTGTGGCAACGGCAACGACGCATATCGGTTTTAACATTGGGCGCATTAACGGGCGTTTACTGGATCTGGAGCTTTCCGCGCTCGAACAAAAACAGCAACTGGATATTATCGCCAGCCCGCGTCTGCTGGCCTCACATCTCCAGCCTGCCAGCATTAAACAGGGAAGCGAGATCCCGTATCAGGTTTCCAGTGGTGAAAGCGGCGCGACGTCGGTGGAATTTAAAGAGGCCGTACTGGGAATGGAAGTCACGCCCACGGTGTTACAAAAAGGTCGCATCCGACTGAAATTACACATCAGCCAGAACGTTCCGGGACAGGTGCTACAACAAGCTGATGGCGAAGTGCTGGCGATTGATAAGCAGGAGATCGAAACGCAGGTTGAAGTAAAAAGCGGAGAAACGCTGGCACTGGGTGGTATTTTTACCCGTAAAAATAAATCGGGTCAGGATAGCGTACCGCTGTTGGGCGACATCCCCTGGTTCGGGCAATTATTTCGTCATGACGGAAAAGAAGATGAACGACGCGAGTTAGTGGTATTTATCACGCCACGGTTGGTTTCCAGTGAGTAAACTGCCGCAAAAACGGCGATGTTTTCATGCTGAACATGTTTCATCTATTTGACGTGCGCAGGTATTTAGCATACAAGGAGTACCGATTTGAGAGTCGGTGCTCTTTGTTACCTGCGTTTTATGATGGTGATTTATCTTTCACGCGGCATTTTGCTGTCTTTTTTACGCTAATCTTACCCGGTGATTTATCGCCAGAGCGGTGATAGCAAGGCAGTGCACCTGCAGCGACCAGATATGCAGAGGGATGGGCAATTTATTCAGTTGCCAAACCCGCTGGAGTATTGAGATAATTTTCAGTCTGACTCTCGCAATATTTTATGAGGTTTCAGTTCATGTCCTGCGGCGCTCTCTGAGCGAAGCGGGTTTATCATTAACGAATAGTCTTAGTAGTACCGAAAAAATGGCAGAGAAACGCAATATCTTTCTGGTTGGGCCTATGGGTGCCGGAAAAAGCACTATTGGGCGCCAGTTAGCTCAACAACTCAATATGGAATTTTACGATTCCGATCAAGAGATTGAGAAACGAACCGGAGCTGATGTGGGCTGGGTTTTCGATTTAGAAGGCGAAGAAGGCTTCCGCGATCGCGAAGAAAAGGTCATCAATGAGTTGACCGAGAAACAGGGTATTGTGCTGGCTACTGGCGGCGGCTCTGTGAAATCCCGCGAAACGCGTAACCGTCTTTCCGCACGTGGCGTTGTCGTTTATCTTGAAACGACCATCGAAAAGCAACTTGCGCGCACGCAGCGTGATAAAAAACGCCCGTTGCTGCACGTTGAAACACCGCCGCGTGAAGTTCTGGAAGCATTGGCTAATGAACGCAATCCGCTGTATGAAGAGATTGCCGACGTGACCATTCGTACTGATGATCAAAGCGCCAAAGTGGTCGCAAACCAGATTATTCACATGCTGGAAAGCAACTAATTCTGGCTTTATATACACTCGTCTGCGGGTACAGTAATTAAGGTGGATGTCGCGTTATGGAGAGGATAGTCGTCACTCTCGGGGAACGTAGTTACCCAATTACCATCGCATCTGGTTTGTTTAACGAACCAGCTTCATTCTTACCGCTGAAATCGGGTGAGCAGGTGATGTTGGTCACCAACGAAACCCTGGCTCCTCTGTATCTCGATAAGGTTCGCAGCGTACTTGAACAGGCGGGTGTTAACGTCGATAGCGTTATCCTCCCTGACGGCGAGCAGTATAAAAGCCTGGCAGTACTCGACACCGTTTTTACGGCGTTGTTGCAAAAACCGCACGGTCGCGATACGACGCTGGTGGCGCTTGGCGGCGGCGTAGTAGGCGATCTTACCGGTTTTGCAGCGGCGAGCTATCAGCGCGGCGTTCGCTTCATTCAAGTCCCGACGACATTGCTGTCGCAGGTGGACTCTTCCGTTGGCGGAAAAACCGCAGTCAACCATCCCCTCGGTAAAAATATGATTGGCGCTTTTTATCAGCCAGCATCAGTGGTGGTGGATCTCGACTGTCTGAAAACGCTTCCTCCGAGAGAGTTAGCTTCGGGGCTGGCGGAAGTCATCAAATACGGCATTATTCTTGACGGTGAGTTTTTCAACTGGCTGGAAGATAATCTGGATGCGCTGCTCAATCTGGATGGTCCGGCAATGGCGTACTGTATTCGTCGTTGCTGTGAGCTGAAAGCAGAAGTTGTCGCTGGC
>NZ_PTRD01000035.1:0-40831 GCF_002965005.1 Escherichia sp. MOD1-EC7011 | reverse complement strand
CTGGTAGCTCGTCGGGCTCATAACCCGAAGGTCGTCGGTTCAAATCCGGCCCCCGCAACCAATACTTAAACACCCTGACGGGTGTTTTTTTGTTTCTGCTCTCCCATAAAAAAGGCGCCATTCAGCGCCTTTTTATCATCCCCTTCTCGCCAGCGTCGCTCCATCGGCAAAATACGCTTTAATTCCCGCAAGAATGGACTCTGCAACTTCCTGCTGGAAAGTCGCCGTTTTCAGTTTGCGCTCTTCCTCAACGTTACTAATAAACGCCGTTTCGACCAGAATGGAGGGAATATCAGGCGCTTTCAGCACAGCAAACCCGGCCTGCTCGACCTGATTTTTATGCAACTTATTGATTTTACCTAGTTTATTCAGTACTGCTCTACCAAACTTCAGGCTGTCGGCAATGGTCAGCGACTGAACCATATCAAACATGGTGTGGTCGACATAGCGGTCGCCACTTTTGCTCACACCACCAATTAAGTCCGAGGCGTTCTGGGTTTGCGCCAGATATTTTGCCGCAGTACTGGTTGCGCCTTTGGTCGAAAGCGCAAACACCGAGGAGCCGCTCGGCTGGCGGCTGGTAAAGGCATCTGCATGGATAGAGACAAACAGGTCAGCACGTTGTTTCTGTGCTTTTGCTACGCGCACCTGCAATGGAATGAAGATGTCTTCATTACGCGTCATGTACACCTTCATATTGCCCTCTTTCTCGATCAGAGAGCGCAGACGGCGGGCAATCTGTAATACCACGTCTTTTTCACGCGTTTTGTATTTCCCCACCGCGCCAGAGTCTTCGCCACCGTGGCCAGGGTCAAGCATGATGACAATTGGGCGATCGCGCCCTGCCTTACCTGGCTGCGGACCACTTTGCGCAGGCGGCACCTGTTTTTCGAGATCGCCTTTGTTGTAATCCTCCAGCAGCGCCAGCAGCGGGTCTTGCATATCCTGCGCATTGACCGGATAGAGATCCATCACCAGACGCTCTTTAAATCCGGCAACCGGCGCGAGGGCAAACATCTGTGGTTTTACGTTTTGCTTTAATTCAAAAACCATCCGCACGGTTTGCGGATCAAATTGCCCGACGCGTGCTGACTTGATGAACGGGTCGTCAGCACGAATTTGTGCCGCCATCCCCTTGAGCACCGAGTTCAGGTTTACATCTTCAATATCCACCACCACGCGCTCAGGATTACTCAACGCGAACTGCTTATATTTCAGCTGACGGTTTGATTCAACCGTCACACGGGTATAGCTGGACGCAGGCCAGACGCGCACCGCCACGACCTGGCTGACCGCAGCCAGGCTGACCTGACTTACGCTCAATAGCCACATGGCACCCGCGCCTTGCAGTAAACGACGACGGCTGATTGCAGTATTGGATCCTGACATGCCTCTCCCGAGCAAAAAAATCTAAGCTGTGTAACAAGTAAACGACCAATTTGACCGGGAACTTTAGCGAAAGACGCATAATCTGTCATCTATAAAACGGTAAACATTCTTTTTATATTCACGGCATTACTGATAAAAAAGTTGTTCATGCGTAAAATTCGCACTTGCACACGGCGAAAAAACAGAATAAAAATACATTAATTTCGAATAATCATGCAAAGAGGTGTGCCGTGGTGAAGGAACGTAAAACCGAGCTGGTCGAGGGATTCCGCCATTCGGTTCCTTATATCAATACCCACCGGGGAAAAACGTTTGTCATCATGCTCGGCGGCGAAGCCATTGAGCATGAGAATTTCTCCAGTATCGTTAATGATATCGGGTTGTTGCACAGCCTCGGCATCCGTCTGGTCGTCGTCTATGGCGCGCGTCCACAGATCGACGCGAATCTGGCGGCGCATCATCACGAACCGCTGTACCACAAGAATATACGCGTGACTGACGGCAAAACGCTGGAGCTGGTGAAGCAGGCTGCGGGGACATTGCAACTGGACATCACTGCTCGCCTGTCGATGAGCCTCAACAACACGCCGTTGCAGGGCGCTCATATCAACGTCGTCAGTGGCAATTTTATTATTGCACAACCGCTGGGCGTGGATGATGGCGTGGATTACTGCCATAGCGGACGCATCCGGCGGATTGACGAAGAAGCGATTCATCGCCAACTGGATAGCGGTGCCATTGTGCTGATGGGCCCGGTGGCGGTTTCGGTCACTGGCGAGAGCTTTAACCTGACCTCGGAAGAGATTGCCACACAACTTGCCATCAAACTGAAAGCCGAGAAGATGATTGGTTTTTGCTCTTCACAGGGCGTCACCAATGATGATGGCGATATTGTCTCCGAACTTTTCCCTAACGAAGCGCAAGCGCGGGTAGAGGCCCAGGAAGAGAAAGGCGATTACAACTCCGGTACGGTGCGCTTTTTGCGTGGCGCAGTGAAAGCCTGCCGCAGCGGCGTTCGTCGCTGTCATTTAATCAGTTATCAGGAAGATGGCGCGCTGTTGCAGGAGCTGTTCTCACGTGACGGTATCGGTACGCAAATTGTGATGGAAAGCGCGGAGCAGATTCGTCGCGCAACAATCAACGATATTGGCGGCATTCTGGAGTTGATTCGCCCGCTGGAGCAGCAAGGCATTCTGGTACGTCGTTCTCGCGAACAACTGGAGATGGAAATCGACAAATTCACTATTATTCAGCGCGATAACACAACTATTGCCTGCGCCGCGCTTTATCCGTTCCCGGAAGAGAAGATTGGCGAAATGGCCTGTGTGGCAGTACACCCGGATTACCGTAGTTCATCACGGGGCGAGGTTTTACTGGAACGCATTGCCGCTCAGGCGAAGCAGAGCGGGTTAAGCAAATTGTTTGTGCTGACCACGCGCAGTATTCACTGGTTCCAGGAGCGCGGATTTACCCCGGTGGATATTGATTTACTGCCGGAGAGTAAAAAGCAGTTGTACAACTACCAGCGTAAATCCAAAGTGTTGATGGCGGATTTAGGGTAAGCGATGAATATAGCCGGATGCGGCATACGCAATACTTCCAGGTATGATAAGACGCGCCAGCGTCGCATCAGGCATTCACGTTCACTCCCGCGCACCAAACAACGCTGCCAGCCCGCTACGTCGCTCGGTACGAGTGGCGATTGCCGCACTCAAAATACGCTCATCGGCATACAGAGACAAACGTCGACGCGCGCGGGTTACCGCAGTGTAAACCAGTTCTCGCGTTACTACCGGTGTACGCTGGCTCGGTAAAATCAACGCCGCATGGTCGAACTCCGATCCCTGCGATTTATGTACCGTCATCGCCCATGTGGTTTCGTGCTCTGGCAGGCGGCTCGGTTGTACTGACTTGATATTGCCGTCCGGCATCGCAAACCAGACGCGCGTCCCCTGCCCGTGATCCAGCGCAATACCGATATCGCCATTAAACAACCCAAGCGCGCTGTCATTACGGGCAATCATCACCGGTCGGCCTTCGTACCAGCGCGAGTGTGGATGACGATGAATTTTGCGCTTCTGTTGCATAAACTGTTCAATTCGCTCATTCAGTCCAGCGACGCCAAACGGCCCTTCCCGCAGGGCGCACAAAAGCTGGTATTCATTGAACGCCTGAATGATTAAATCCGGCTCGGCACGTGCTTGTAGCAGATCCAGATAACGTCCGTAACCCACAAGAGCTTCTTCAAGCATCGCAATATAGTCTTCGCCGTTCTGCAAAAGCCGTTTTTCGATGTCAGTAAAATCCTGCTGAAAAACCGTTTTCACTGCCGTTTTATCACCACGGTTAATCGCCGCAGCTAACTGACCAATGCCAGAATCGCTGCCGAAACGGTAGCTTTTTTGCAGCAGGCAGAGACTGTCACGCAAAGATGCCGCTTCTGTGCCAGTTCCTGCCGGAACGTGAGTTCCCGTCAGGCGGCTTAGCTGCCCGGCACGCTCGGCGGTAAAGCCGGCATTGGCATAAGCACAAATATCGCCCAGCACAGCCCCTGCCTCAACCGAGGCCAGTTGATCGCGATCGCCAAGAAAGATCACTCGCGCATGATCGGGCAAGGCGTCGATCAGCCTCGACATCATAGGCAGATCGATCATTGATGCTTCATCTACCACCAGCACATCAAGATGCAGCGGGTTACCGGCATGATGACGTAAACGCTGGCTACCTGGCTGCGTACCCAGCAATCGGTGCAAAGTGCTGGCATCTTCCGGAATGCGTTTCTTTTGTTCATCGGTCAGCGGTAACTGGCGCAAAGCCTTGCCAAGCGATTCGGTTAAGCGCGCAGCAGCTTTCCCCGTTGGCGCGGCCAGTCGGATACGGCAGCGTTCACCGTCGGCCATCTGAATTAACGCAGCCAACAACTTCGCCACGGTGGTCGTTTTACCGGTGCCTGGGCCGCCGGAAATCACCGAGATCCGCCGCGTCAGCGCCACCGCTGCCGCCACTTTTTGCCAGTTAATTTCATCGCTTACTGGAAAAAGTTTGTCCAGGGTTTGCGCCAGTAGAGCTTCATCCACCTCAATGGCATGATTCACTTCGTTGAAAAATCGCGCCACTGTGCGCTCATTACACCACATGCGATTCAGGTAAAGACGATCGCCACAGAGGATCATTGGCGTTGGTTCATCTCCCCGGCTGACCGCTTGTGAAGCCAGCAAGCACTCTTCCCAATTTTGTAGCTCACCGATTTCACTGACACAGGTCGCCAACAGCGGATGCGACGCCTCATTATTTTCCAGTCGTGAAAGCGGCAAACAGACGTGTCCCTCTCCGGCATCATGACTTAACAGTGCCGCCGCGAGGGTGACGGCAGGATGTTCATCACCCGCCACAGTCAGGGCAAATTGCACATCCAGCGGGCGTAGCTGTTTGTGCTCCACAGCTTCCAGTAATTGCTTTTGCAATTTCATTACGCCTCCTCCAGGGTCATACCGGCAAACATCTCATCCATCAGGTCAATCAACCCGGCGTTGGGTCGGGTTGCGTAAATCCCTTGTTGCGGATGTTCTTTATCAACGCCACGCAGGAACAGATAAATAACGCCACCAAAGTGACGCTCATAGTCGTAATCAGCAATTCGATGGCGCAGATAACGATGCAGCGCCAGGGTATAAAGCTGATATTGCAGATCATAGCGGTGTGCCTGCATCGCCGCTGCCATAGCCTGTTGGGTGTAAGCCGAACTGTCTTCACCCAACCAGTTGGATTTATAGTCGAGCAGGTAATAACGCCCTTCGTGGCGGAACACCAGGTCGATAAAGCCTTTTAACATGCCGCGTACCTGCATGAACTCCAGCGGCGGGCAGCCAGCCGATAGCGGGTCAAACTGGCGAATTAGTGCATCAAGCTGGCTGGCAATAAGCGGCTCGCTAATCGGCAGGTAAAACTCCATCTCCACCTGTTTATCGCGGGCGGAAAGCTGACTCAGAGTGACGCCAGTTTCATTGAGCGGCGCCTGAAGAATAGCGGTGATCCACTCAGTCAACACCGGTTCCCACTGCGGTTCAAAGCCGCCAAGTTCCAGTTTTTCCCGCACCCAGTTCGGGTCAACCGGCTGGGTAAAATCGAGGTCTTCAAACAAGCTGTGCAAGAACGTCCCCGGTGAGGCGCCACGCGGGAACTGATGCGGTGTTAACGTCGGTTCTTCAACGACGCTGACCACGCCTGCGGCATCAACATCCAGCCGTGGCATCAGATCCTGAGCGATACCATGACCACGCTGCTGCAAACCTGAATAACTGGTGACGCGCCAGTTATCGCCGGGCAATCGTTGTAGCGTCTTCGCATTCAGTTCTGCAGTTAAAACATCATTAACCTGCCAGGGCTGGTTATCACCAGTTTGTGCCGTTTGCCAGGTAATATCATCATCGCATAACGCTTCAATACAGGTGCGAAGCCCTGCCGCATCTTGCGGTTCCCCTTTTTGCAGCAAACGCCCGAGCGCACTTTGGTGGACGTCGGTGTCACCTTTTTTATCGCCACGACGGCGCACCAGCGGTGCAACGCCGAGACTGCAATGCCAAACCGAACGCGTCAGCGCCACGTAAAGCAAACGCAGATCTTCCGCCAGACGTTCGGCCTCCGCGAGATCGACACTTTCTGGCGCAGCGTTAAGATCCAGAACAGCCTCAAACGAGTGGCGATCGTGATAAAACGCCTGATCCTGGACGCGAAAATTGGTAATAAATGGCAACCAGACCAGCGGATATTCCAGCCCTTTTGATTTATGGATCGTGACAATCTGCACCAGATGTTTGTCACTTTCGAGGCGCATTTGCTGGCTGGAGGCATTACTGTCGGGTTCGAGGATATGTTGCGATAACCAGCGTACCAGCGCATGTTCACTTTCCAGCTGCGTTCCGGCTTCTTGTAGCAGTTCGCTGATATGCAAGATATCGGTAAGACGCCGCTCGCCACCTGCCGTGGCCAGCAGGTTTTCTGCAATGTTGCGCGCCGACATCAGCGCCCGCAGCATCGGCATAACGCCGCGTTTGCGCCAGATTTGTCGATATCCATCAAATTCTTCGACGACTGCATCCCACGCATTTTCGTCATCATTCAACGTTTCGATATCAAGGGCGTTCAACCCCATCATCGACGTTGCTAACGCACTGCGCAGAGTGTTCTCACGTTCAGGCGTCATTACAGCCTGCAACAGCCAAAGCATCTCCTGCGCTTCCAGTGTTTCAAAAACACTGTCGCGGTTCGAAAGGTAAACGGAAGGGATTTCCAGCAGCGTTAAGGCATCGCGCACCTGGGCGGCCTCCTGGCGGCTGCGTACCAGCACACTGATGTCCGAGGCGCGAACAGGACGCGCGGTGTCGCCATTCATCAGCAATGCTTCGCCCCGCTGCCCGGCCTGTAGCCAGTCGCGGATTTGCGCAGCACATACCTGCGCCATGGTACTTTGATAATCGCCAATACCGCAGCTTTCACCTTCCATCAGCCACATTTTCATCGCCGGCTGCGTTTCACCTTTAAATACAAAACGCAGTGCCTGATTTTTTCCGGCTGATTTCACTGGAATAAACGGAATTTCGCGGAACATGAAAGCGTCATCAGCCTGGCTGAAAAGTTTGTTCACACTGTTCACCATTCCCGGCGCAGAACGCCAGTTGGTATCTAAGGTGTAGTGAGCGTGAACTTCGCTACGCGCCTTCATGTAGGTGAAAATGTCTGCGCCACGGAATGCGTAAATGGCCTGCTTCGGGTCACCAATCAGCAATAACGCCGTTTCCGGCTGATGGTGCCAGATACGGCGGAAAATCCGGTACTGCTGGGGGTCGGTATCCTGAAATTCGTCGATCATTGCCACTGGAAAGCGCGTACGGATCGCCGTTGCCAGCGCCTCTCCGCTTTCGCTACGCAGCGCGGAATCGAGCCGACTTAGCATGTCATCAAAGCCCAGTTCGCCACGGCGGCGTTTTTCGCGCGCTACTGTTTCGCGGATCTCAGCCAATGCGCGGGTGATCACCACATCACGGATCGACAATGGTTCGGCAAGCAGTTGATCGATCGCCTCAAACAGCGGATGTCGCGGTGTTTCCCCCCCGGCCTTCGTGCGATCTTCTAAGAAACGCTGAGAGAATTTTTCCAGCGACTCCGGCAACTGATAGCTGTTGGTCTCTTCTTCTGCCCAGGCGCTGATCTTGTCTATCCATTTAGCCTGATTGCTACGGTTAAACTTGCGGCGATCAATACCGGAAGATTCGATCAGCACATCCAGTTCACCTACTGCGTCACGCCACTGCTGTTTTACGGCATCGATACGCGCCACAATTTGCGCATGGCGGGAAGCCAGAGTTTCATCATCGGGCGGCGGCGCTTTGATAACCGGCGCTTCCCCTTGCAGATAACGGTTAATATCTCGCAGTAACGCCTGCGGCCCTTTCCAGGTTTCAAAGACGACCTGGGCAATTTCACGCGGTAACGGGTAGCAATGGCGACGCCAGAAATCGGCGCAGGCCTGGTAGCGCAGTAGAGACTCGTCTTCAATCAGCTGCTGCTCAAACAACATGCCGGATTCAAAGGCATTCAGGTTGAGCATTCGCTGGCAAAAACCGTGGATGGTAAAGACTGCTGCTTCATCCATCTGTCGCTCAGCTAACAGCAACCACTGCGCGGCTTGCGCTTTATCGTCGATCTCTTCCAGCAGGCGTGCATACAGCGGATTGTCGGTGGTTTCACGCAGACAGGCGATGCGTAATTCATGAATATTGCTACGGATACGACCGCGCAATTCTGCCGTGGCAGCCTCGGTAAAGGTTACTACCAGCAGTTCTTCAACGGTCAATGGGCGGGGAAAGGCGGAGGAACCGCCTAGTCCAAGTAACAGGCGCAAATAGAGCGCCGCAATCGTAAAGGTTTTGCCTGTGCCGGCAGAGGCTTCAATCAGGCGCTCGCCCTGTAAGGGCAAGCGCAAAGGATCTAGTGTCTCGGCGACATCACTCATTCTTTTCACTCATCAGGGGCATTGTTTGCTGCAACGCGCTGACGTTCTCCCATACTTTCCAGCCTTCAGGATGCACATATTCGGCTTTCCCGTTCTGGCTGCCGGAAATCTGCGACAGGATAGCCATGCCTTGCGGCTCGACCACCGCCTGATGGAAGAAATCGGCCAGTTTTTGCGGCGTCAGCAGTTTTATCTGTGCCACGATTTTATCACGCGAATCGAAGCGCATATTGCCGCGATCGAAATCTTTACTTAACTTCGATGCTTCTTCGCCGAGCGTTTGCGGTGCCTGCAGCATCTGGGTAATCACCGCCTGCTGGATTTGGGCAAACTCTTCTGGCTTCATCGCCCGCAATTTTGCCTCTGCGGTTGGGAAAAAGGCTTTGTATCGCTCCCACAGGTATGAGGGCTGTTTATCATTGCTTTGCAGCAAGAAGCCCATGCCCCACTGACGCCCTACACTCATTGGGAACGCAAACACGGCATAGCCCAACTGTTCTTCGGTACGCAACTGATTGTAGAACCAGGGCTGTACAATCTGCGCCAGCAGAGAACTGTAGGCTGAACTGGTGTATTCATCGTAGCCAGTCGGTACGAAAACCGCTGCCAGGGCAGAGTCGGTACTGTTACCGGCTTTTTCAAAGATGACGGACTGTTTTTTCTCAACCACTACATCTTTGTTACGACACCACTCTGAACCATCAGCGCCCAACTGTTTTTGCACATCGCGTGCCAGCGTTGTTGCCTGGGCTTCGGTCATGTTGCCGATAACCATAAACTCTGGTCGTGCCCCCGTTTTTAAGGCGTCGCGGTAAGCCAGCACCTCTTTCAGAGTGATGGAGGGCAAAATTTTACGTCGCTCATCTCGCGAGAAGTACGGCACCTGTGAGAGCATTTGCGCGGGCATAATCGCCTGCTCAAACGCTTTGCCCTTTTCTGCGGAATCCATCATCTGGTTATACCAGGATTTCGCCTGCTCAAGCTGATCTTCCGTAGCGGTATAGCTAAAGTAGCCCTCCAGCAGAGCCTGGAAAAGCTGCGGCAGCCGCTGAGTGTAACCATTAGCATTGACCATAAGGCCGTTGTTAGCGTTGGTGGAAAAACTAATGCCACCAACTGACGCCTGGTTGCTTAACTGATCAAGCGCCAGCCCTGCGAGATAATCATTGAGCGCAAACATTACCTGATTACGGGCGCTGTCCATGGCTTTCGGGTTACGCAAAATCAGGCTGACATCTGCTTTGGGTTCGCTGGCAAAATAACGGCTTGGCGCATACACCACACGCAGATTCGACTCATCAACAATCAGCTCTGGATGGTCGTATTTCTTCTCTGACTTAATCAGCGAGAAATCGTCAGGAATATAGGGGTTAAGCTCCGGCAAGGAGAGCGCAATGTCGGCGGCTTTTTTCTGCCAGTCAGCGAAGGTTTGTTCGCTGATTTTATCGACCTGATACGGCGCATCGACAAAGTAAGCCGTTTTATTGTGCGGCTCTTTCGGGCTGATATACCAGATACGCGCGTTCTGCGGCGTCATCATCGCCAGACGTTCTTTTACTGCTTTAGCATCGTACCGATCGGCAATATTGACTGCATCCAGCGTATGCTCAACAGGAACGCGAATCATGGTATCCGCCAGCCATTCGACGTAATCCATATCACGGGTGATTGACGGATAACGGAAGTCGATATCCAGCACATTCGCCAGCTCATCGAAATACTGTTTATCAATCCCTTTTTCGCGTAACAGATTGAGGTAGCTGAAAATGGCCGCCACAACCTGATCGCGATTCGCCAGACCTTTATCGGTTAAGGACGCAGAAATCGCTAATACGCCGCTGTTACCGTTGACGATAGGATCGGAGTTGGCGCTAATGCCCTCAACTAATCCCTGCTTTTGCAGCCAGTCAGAAAGTGTACCTGGGCTGCGATTACCAATCAGATAGGTAATCAACTCATCCGTTTTACTACGGAACTTCTCCGAGTTGTTATCGATGCGAAACTCGACGCGCAGCACTTTACGCGGCAGCGCCGGGACGTAATGAATGATAATGCCCTTTTGCGCGTCGGTGACTACCGGCACGGTGATTTCCGGTTTCTGGCTCTCTTTGTTAGGCACGCGACCGAAGGTGTCCGCCGCCATTTTTGCCAGTTCCGGCAATGGTTTGTTGCTGTAGATAACCGCCTTCATCAGATTGGCAGAGTAATATTTCTCATGGAAATCTTTCAGCGCCTGCTGCACAGGATTACCGGGTTTGTCGCTTAAGGTTTCCAGGTTACCGCCAGAAAACTTTGAACCTGGGTGCGCCGGGTTAATGGTTTCTGCGCTGACCTGCGCCATGCGCATCCCGTCACGCGTGCGCGCCATGGTTAATTCAGCGTTCACTGCATTACGTTCACGTTCGGCATATTTCTTGTCGAGCAAGGGTTCTGCAATAGCATCGGCCAGGCGATCTACCGCACCGGGCAAGGCGTCGTTCTCAACTTCCAGATAGAAAGCCGTGCGATATGGTGCCGTGCTGGCATTGTGACTGCCGCCGTGCATTTTGAGATATTCAGCGAGGCTATCTGCTTGAGGGTACTTTTTCGAACCCATCAGACTCATATGTTCAAGGTAATGTGCCAGCCCCTGATACGCTTCAGGATCTTCCAGCGACCCAACGGGCACTACCAGCGCCGAAAGCGATTTAACCGCCTGCGGATCAGAAACCAGCAAGACCACCATACCGTTATCCAGACGTATAGCCTGATACTGGCGGTTATCTTTATCACTTTTACGGATGGTTTCCTGAATCGGCTGCCATCCCGTTTCTGCCTGACTTAAGGGTGCCCAAAGGGCAACAAACAACAGTAATGCTTTGAACCAGGTGCTGCGGGGCATTCACGAACCTCATTATCAACTTTATTTTTCAACCAGATTCAATAACTTAAAGAAAATCATCCGGCAGAATATAATCTTGTGCTGAACGAGTCAGCCTGTGTCTATATAACCATCAGTCCGTGACTGGTGCGCATCATAAAGTAAGCAGATGGATTGCGCAATTTTTATACAGAACTCATGATTGATTAAAACGAAATAGCGGTAACAAGAAACGCTGCGACTGATCAACGATGGCTTCCATTGTCTCTGGCGTTAATTGCCGCCAGAGCCGTTGATACCAGATATCATCACCTTCACCACGCACCATCATGTTGCCCTCGTAAGCCTGAAGGAATTTCGTTCGAGCTTTTTGCAACGTGGAATCGTCATCCAGCATGGCATCGTTTGCCGCGTCATAACAGGTTTTTAGCCATGCGCCGCCACTTTCAGGTAACACCAGCAACGGCGCGGACATTCCTTCACGATACCCCTCAATCAGTTGTGAGAGGTAATGTAAAGCCTGTTCGGCTGCAAGCGGCGGGAAACGCCACTCGCCGTCTTTGCGTAGAAAAAGGCGGCTTTCACCGTTACCACCACTGGCACAGTAGACAAGGTGTTCTAACCAAAGTTGCATTCCCTGTGCCACACTGAGCAAAGAGGGACGCCAGCGCAGCAGGCCATCCGGCTGAACCTGCGGCAACCACCCAGTAATTTGCACACCGTTGCACGCGAGATCGATTTCCATACTCTGCCCCGGCTGGCGACAGGCAATGACTCTGTCGGCAAGCTGCTGCATCTCCTGACACTGCGTTTCCCAGAAAATTTCACCAAAAGCACCGTACGGTAAATCCCCTGCCGCCCGGAAGCGGCGGAACAAGCATTCTGCATCATCCTGATCCACCAACGCATTTAATAACTGCTGATTGATTTGATAACGACTAAGCCCTTCGAGAATAAATGGCTCGGTATCGGGAATTTCGCTGTCTTCGGTACGAAAATGCACCTGTAAACGCATCTGGAAAAACGCTCGCACCGGATGCGCCCAGAATCGTTGTAGCGTTTCCAGCGGCACGGTTTCTGGCAAGGTAAACGGTAAAGGCTGGACAAATTCAGAATGCGCCTTGCCTGCCTGGCTGGCTGCCGGTAGCCATTCACGTGCATAGCTTTGTAACTCGCCAGGCTGGTAGTTTTGCGGATCAAACGGCATCCGGGTATGGAGGCACGTAAGATGCTCTTTTACTCTTGCCTCGCTTTCATCACAGTTAAGCTCTTCATCACCCGGCAGATAATGACTTTGTCCGATGTAGTCGATCAGTTCCTGCACCAGCACCGACGGGAAACGTTCACTGTTATCCTGGATAGAACGCCCGATATAGCTGATATAGAGTTTTTGCTGTGCGGAAATTAACGCTTCCAGGAACAGATAGCGGTCGTCATCGCGACGGCTACGGTCGCCACGCTTCGGTTTCTGGCTCATTAAATCAAAGCCCAATGGTGCAAGCTGGCGTGGGTAAACGCCATCGTTCATCCCCAGCAGGCAAACCACTTTGAACGGGATTGAACGCATTGGCATCAGCGTACAAATGTTAACCGGCCCCGCAAGAAAACGCTGGCTGATACGTTCTTGATCCAGGCGTTGTGCCAGTTCATCACGTAACAGTGACAGCGGCACCGCATCGCCATACTGCGCACCTAAACCTTCGGCGATAATCGCTTGCCACTGCTGCTCAATAAGCGTCATCGCCGCTTCGGTTTCCGCATCCGGCAGGAAGAAGGCGTTGAGCATATCGCGACAAACCGGCAGCCACTCCTCAAGCGGACGCTCCTGCGCCAGGCCGCGACGCCAGATATTCAGTTGCATTAGCAGTGACGCCAGATGCCCTACCAGTTCTGCAATTAAGCCGCTCGATTCGTCATAAGGAAGAACCGATTGCCACTCGCCCTGGGCGCTCTCCATTGCATAGCCCAGCAACATGCGTGTCAGGCCAAATCGCCAGGTGTGTTGCCCGGTGGCGGGGAGTTCCAGCTCGCGAACGTTGTCGTCATCAATCCCCCAGCGAATGCCGGATTCATTAACCCACAGACGTAAATAACGTAGCCCTTCTTCGGTGATATCAAACCGCGCCGCCAGTACCGGCACGTCCAGCAGCGCCAGCACGTCCTCCGACACAAAGCGGCTGTCTGGCAGTGATAACAGGCTGATAAACGCTTCCAGCACCGGATGCGACTGCCGCGCCCGACGGTCGGAAATGGCATAAGGCAGGTAACGATCCGCAGGCGCGCTACCAAATACAGCCTGAATAAACGGACTGTAGCTATCGATGTCGGCCACCATCACGATGATGTCGCGTGGAGTAAGTGTCGGATCTTCTTCCAGCATCGCCAGCAGGCGATCGTGCAAAACTTCCACTTCGCGCTGCGGGCTGTGGCATACGTGGAAGGTGACGCTGTTATCCTGCGGATCAAGCAGACGTTTGTTGTCGCTGCGGGAAAACTCGCTCAGATTCACGCCTGCGACCGCACGGTTTTCCAGTTCCAGAATATCGGACTGGATGTTATGCAACAGGCTGTCTGGCGTAACATCAACGAATGCGTCCAGCTCCTGACTGCTCTGGAGATCGGCAAGCAGATAGATGTAGTCGCGCCCCAGTTTGCCCCACGAGGCCAGTAGCGGGTTACCAACATCCTGTTCGCCGTCGCTGTTAAACAACTGGCCGGCGTTTTCGCTATCGCGGAATAGCGGCAATTCGCGATCTTCAAAACTGTGTCGCCGCTGGCGAGTCAGCAGTTTCGCCAGATAAGCCGGATCTTTAATATCGCCCCAGTAATAGCGACAGGGGTTGGTAAACAGAAGATGGATTTCAATATGTTTACCCAGCGCCTGTAGCGCCTGTAGATAAACAGGCGGTAACGCGGAAATACCGCATATAAAGACACGCGAAGGTAACCCCGGCGGGCAGGTCGTCGCGGACTCCAGCGTTTCGATAAAGCGTTGATAGAGATTGGCACGGTGCCAGCGCGGTTGCCCCAGTTCATGGGTATATTCCACCAGCGCCTTCCACAACGGTGCTTGCCAGACCTGCGCTTCTCCCAGCCCTTCAACCAGGCGCCCCGCTTCCCACTGTGCCAGCCAGTCCGGGCGATAGACCAGATACTGGTCAAACAGATCCGCCGCTTTTGAGGAAAGCTGAAACAGCTTGCGCTTGTCGCTATCGTCAGTCAGGTAATGACGCAACAGGGTAAAATCTTCGCGATCCAGCAGTTGCGGCAGCAGAGTCATCAGTTTCCAGCTCATGCTCTGTTTGTTGAAGGCGCTCTCTTTGGGGATCTCCGGCAATACGCGGACGAACATATCCCAGATAAAGCTCGCCGGCAGCGGGAAATCAATGTTTGCCGCAATGCCGAACTTCTGCGACAGCGTCATTTGCAGCCACTGCGCCATACCGGTACTTTGCACCAGAATCATTTCTGGCTCAAAAGGATCGTCCAGCCGTTCGCGTTCGACGATAAACTCCATCAACGCTTCCAGCACGTCCAGACGATTGGAATGGTAGACCCTTAACATAGCGGCTCCTGACTACTGACGATTCGGGCAATGCAGGCGGGTCATCTCGCCTTCTCTGCCCCCGGGTGAAACTAACGTAACGCTGATGCTGACACATCCCGCCTGCGATGTCTGCATTCGGTTAACCTGCCAGTTGGCAGGTGGCGAAATCGCGCGCAGTTGCGTTTGCTGCCAGCCATGCCGCCAGAGTTGCAGATACTGGTTTCTGCTGGCAAAACTGTTTATTAATGTTCTCTGATACCCCGATAATGCAGTGACAATCATTACCATCAGCACCATCGCCAACATCACTTCCGGCAGGCTAAAGCCTTGTTGATTCTTCAGGGAAGCTGACATAACGCTCCCTCTTTCTGCGGGCAGAAATCACTCCAGCCGCGTGGCGAAAAAACAATGTTTCCATCGATGACTTCGCCTGTTCGCCACAACAAAACGCCTTCATAACCGGCAATCAGCAAGATTTCATTATCTGCCAGTAAACGCAGACAAACCCGGGCACCGGTTGCAGCGTACTGTGAGCACTGAACTGCGGGCTGCGTCTGCCAGGAGTGCATTCTGCCCCATTCCAGCGCCGACTGTACGATAGCCTGGCGACGCAATGACTGGCTTTCCATAGTCACCCGAGAGGCAAAACTGCGATCCTGTTGGCTCATTCCCTGTAGCAGCAAGCTGCCCAAAACCAGCAACATCAGAACCAGTGCCAGCGATGAAACTCCCCGTTCACTATTCACAGGTTGAATCCTGTTACGCTATAGCTGGCATCCACCACGGTTTGTGGTTCAGCCTTACTGGCGCCCCGCATATTAACCGTCAACACCGGCGAGAAACCGCTGACATCCTGACGCACGACCTGAAAAGTGTCGATAATGATGGCATCCGGATTAGTGACTTTATCCCAGCCCTTACCTTCACAAGATGTCGCACCACGTAGCGTTTCCAGCACATGCTCCTTCAGACGAAATCCAATCTGGTCGGACTCTTTTACCGGTTCGCGCTCCCAGATACCGTTACTGTTCGCATCCCACTGTACAATGATGCAGTCACCCTGCCCGACAATGACCAGCCCCTCGCCAGTGCAGCTACCATGACAATAACCCGCTCTCTGGAGATGCTTCGCGACTGTAAATATCCGCAGCCAGATTTCATCTTCCAGCGCCAGCTTACGGGCGCTCGTCAAACTTTCACGCTGTAATGCAGGCAGAAATCGTGCAGCCCCCAGCAACAGTACGCTACTGATCGCCATAGCAATCAAAACTTCCAGCAGAGAAAATCCTTGCTCTTTTACAGACATCCTTCTGTTTCTCCTTGCTGGCAAAGCCGGAGCCTTCCCCACGGCGAAACCACCAGCCACCACTCGCCCGTTGAGTTTTTGAAGCGAATATGCCCTGCCCATGCGGTATTGCGCATGCCAAATAAAGTGAGCGAAGGCGTCAGGTCGCTCATTTCTACGTCGGGCCAGCGTGGCACGAAGAGCAGCGGTGAACTGCCATGACAGGCATTCGCCCCTGCGGCAGAACTCACAAGACACCATAACTTCCCCTCCCTGATGACGCTGATACTGTGGTCGCGGTTATGCCAGTTGGCATCCTCACGTAAATAGAGCAAATAGTCCCGCGCCTGGCTGGCGGTTTGCCATAGCCGTTGCGACTGCTGCCAGTATTGCCAGCCATAAAGTCCACTTGCGCTTAACATGACCAAAATCAGCATCGCAACCAGCGTTTCAATCAGCGTATAACCACGTTGTGTTTTCATGCCGGCAGTATGCGACGAGGAGAAAAAAAGACGAGGGTCAGTTTCTCATTCTTCGGTACGTCTTCCGGAGTATTTACGCTGTTGCAGGGCGTTGCAAAATTTCGGGAAGGCGTCTCGAAGAATTTAGCGGAGAGTAAAAAAAACCGACGCACACTGGCGTCGGCTCTGGCAGGATGTTGCGTAATTTAGATAGCAACCGGCGCTTTAATGCCCGGATGCGGATCGTAGCCTTCAATCTCAAAGTCTTCGAAACGGTAGTCGAAGATGGATTCAGGTTTACGTTTGATAATCAGCTTCGGCAGCGGACGCGGTTCACGACTTAATTGCAAATGGGTTTGATCCATATGATTGCTGTACAGGTGCGTATCGCCACCGGTCCAGACAAAATCACCCACTTCCAGATCGCACTGCTGCGCCATCATATGCACCAGTAACGCGTAGCTGGCAATATTAAACGGCAGGCCGAGGAAAACGTCACAGGAACGCTGATAAAGCTGGCAAGAGAGTTTGCCGTCTGCCACATAGAACTGGAAGAACGCATGGCACGGCGCCAGCGCCATTTTATCCAGTTCGCCTACGTTCCACGCCGAAACAATAATACGGCGGGAATCCGGATCGTTTTTCAGCTGGTTCAGTACCGTAGTGATCTGGTCAATATGACGACCATCTGGCGTTGGCCAGGCGCGCCACTGTTTACCATAAACCGGACCGAGATCGCCGTTTTCATCGGCCCACTCGTCCCAAATGGTGACATTGTTTTCGTGCAGGTAAGCAATGTTAGTGTCGCCCTGCAGGAACCACAGCAGTTCATGGATAATGGAACGCAGGTGGCAACGTTTGGTTGTCACTAACGGGAATCCATCCTGCAGGTTAAAACGCATCTGATGACCAAAAATGGAAAGCGTTCCGGTTCCGGTACGGTCGTTTTTCTGTGTGCCTTCGTCGAGCACTTTTTGCATCAGTTCTAAATACTGTTTCATGGTTCCTCAGGAAACGTGTTGCTGTGGGCTGCGACGATATGCCCAGACCATCATGAAAACACCCGCGACAATCATCGGGATGGAAAGAATTTGCCCCATGCTGATGTACTGCACCCATGCACCGGTGAACTGCGCATCGGGCTGGCGGAAAAACTCAACAATGATGCGAAACGCGCCATAGCCAATCAGGAACAAGCCTGAGACAGCCCCCATGGGGCGCGGTTTACGGATATACAGGTTGAGGATAATAAACAGCACCACACCTTCCAGCAGCATCTCGTAAAGTTGCGACGGGTGGCGCGGTAGTACGCCGTAGGTGTCGAAAATGGATTGCCACTGTGGGTTGTTTTGCAGCAACAGAATGTCTTCGGTACGGGAGCCAGGGAACAGCATGGCAAACGGGAAGTTCGGGTCAACGCGCCCCCATAATTCACCGTTAATAAAGTTGCCCAGACGCCCGGCTCCAAGGCCAAATGGAATGAGCGGTGCGATAAAATCAGAGACCTGGAAGAAGGAACGTTTGGTGCGGCGGGCGAAGATAATCATCACCACAATCACGCCAATCAGACCGCCGTGGAAGGACATGCCGCCGTCCCAGACACGGAACAGATACAGCGGATCGGCCATAAACTGCGGGAAGTTGTAGAACAGAACATAACCAATACGTCCGCCAAGGAAGACGCCGAGGAAGCCCGCATAGAGTAAGTTTTCAACTTCATTTTTGGTCCAGCCGCTGCCTGGACGGCTAGCCCGACGCCCAGCCAGCCACATTGCAAAAATGAAACCCACCAGATACATCAGGCCGTACCAGTGAAGCGCCACGGGTCCTATTGAGAAAATGACCGGATCAAATTCCGGAAAATGCAGATAGCTACTGGTCATCTGTCACCACAAGTTCTTGTTATTTCGCTGAAAGAGAACAGCGATTGAAATGCGCGCCGCAGGTTTCAGGCGCTCCAAAGGTGCGAATAATAACACAAGGGAACCTGGCTGGTTGCCGGATACCGTTAAAAGATATGTATATGATCCGCGCTATAACCCCCCGCGAATCAGCCCGCCCATACCGCGACGCTCCATAAATGCCGCTACCTGATGACGAACTTCGGTCGCCAGTTGCGCTTCCAGACTGCGCTGCGCAAGATTTTCTGCTTCGGCAAAATCAATGCGCCGCAGCAGGTATTTTACGCGCGCGACAGAACGTCCGTTCATAGACAGATGGCGATACCCCAGCCCAATGAGGATTGCCACGCACATGGGATCGCCCGCCATTTCACCGCATAAACGCAGATCGATTCCCTGCGTTTCCGCCTCACGGGCGATCATCGCCAGAGCACGTAACATTCCAGGATGAAGACTGTCATAAATGTTCGCTACTCTGGTGTTGTTGCGATCAACGGCCAGGATGTATTGAGTCAGGTCGTTGGTGCCAACAGAGATAAAATCGACCCGGTTTGCCAGATGCGGCAGCATAAATACCATTGAAGGTACTTCCAGCATGATACCGATGCGTGGTTTGGGAATTGCGTAACCGATCATCTCCTCGACTTCACGTCCGGCACGTTCAATCAGGCGGCGTGCTTCGTCAACTTCATCCAGGCTTGTGACCATTGGCAACAGAATGTGCAGGTTGCCCGTTGCAGCATTGGCGCGCAACATCGCCCGCACCTGGATCAAAAAGATCTCCGGCTGATCGAGCGTAATGCGAATCCCACGCCACCCCAGGCATGGATTCTCTTCGCTGATCGGCATGTAGGGCAATTGTTTGTCAGCACCGACATCCAGCGTACGCAGGGTGACGGGTTTATCATTGAACATTTGCAGCATCCCCTGATACTGCGCCACCTGTTCTTCTTCCGACGGGAAACCACTTTGCAGCATGAAAGGGATTTCGGTGCGATAAAGACCGATACCATCAATGCGACTGCCCAGTTTTTCTTCATGTTCCGGGCTTAATCCCGCATTGAGCATAACTTTTATGCGCTCGCCGCTTTTTAACTGCGCAGGTAAATTGACATCATCTTCTGCCAGACGGCTAAGCTCAATCTCTTCGCTAATCAGCCGCTGATATTCTTGCAGCAGTACCGGCTCCGGATCGACCAGCAATTCACCGCGATAACCATCAACGATCAGCGTGCGACGATGCAGCACCGAAGGCTGAATGTCCGCGCCCATCACGGTAGGGATCCCCAGCGCACGTACCATAATCGCAGCATGGGAGTTGGCTGCGCCATCGCGCACGACAACGCCGACTAAGCGATCCTGAGGCAGCTCTGCAAGGGTTGTCGCTGACAGTTCATCTGCCACCAGAATGAAACGTTCCGGCCAGGCGTTCGCCCCCTGGTTGGCATCATCAAGGTGAAACAACAATCGCTGGCCCAGCGCACGTAAATCACCGGCTCGCTCTTTGAGATAGCTATCACTTAGCGCAGCAAACTGTTCGGCGAATTTTTCAATGACCGTTTTCACCGCCCACTCTGCAACTGAGCCTTTATCCACCTCGTCAAATAATTCGCGACGCAGACGCGTGTCAGAAAGCAGGTGTGAGTAAAGATCGAAAATAGCCGCTGTTTCTTTTTGTGCACCGGCAGCAAAGCGTTTGCTGTAGCGACGAAACTCGTTAGCCGCTTCTTCCAGCGCCCCGGTCAGTCGCTCGCGTTCCAGAGCCGGATCCAGCGTTGATGCCTGATATACCTGTTCCATTAAAGGTAACGTGGCATCCTGCCAGCCTTCAGCAATCGCCACGCCGGGCGCTGCCGGTAATGCGCGGATTCGCGTCTGGCGATATTGCCCAAACAAGGCAGTCAACTGCGACTGAGAAAGAATAGCTGCCATCTGGGTGGCAAGCGTCACCAGGAAAGATTCTTCACTTTCGTTGTACTGCCGCAACTCTCGTTGCTGTACCACCAGTACACCAAGTAACTGGCGACGTTGAATAATTGGCACGCCTAAAAACGCGCGGAAACGTTCTTCTTTTACGGAGGGGATATATTTGAAGCTGGGGTGTTTTTGCGCATCCGCAAGGTTTATCGGTTCCGCCAGCCTGCCAACCAGGCCGACGATCCCTTCATCAAACGCGAGCGTTACGGTGCGACCACGTGGCTTTTTTAATCCTCGGGTCGCCATCAGGTAGTAACAACGTCGGTCGTGATCGGCCAGGTAGACCGAACAGACCTCGGTATCCATCGCAAGACAGATGTCGGTAACCAGAATATTTAACGCCTCATTCAGGCGTGGTGCGCTGGCTACCTTTTCGACTATTTCGCGCAGGCGAGTGAGCATAATGGGCGTGACTTAACCTCTTTTACGTCGATAAGCAGATACGTTTTGTGGTTTAGGCGTATTTTCTTGCAGCGCCATCACAACACTTGCGAACTCTTTCATTACCCTACGGTAGACATCACGTTTAAATGACACCACCTGTCTGACCGGATACCAGTAACTTACCCATCGCCAGCCGTCAAACTCTGGTGTACTGCTGGTTTGCATATTGATTTCTGCATCGCCGCTCACCAGCTGCAAGAGAAACCATTTTTGTTTTTGGCCGATACAAACCGGCTTCGTGTCCCAACGCACCAAACGTTTCGGTAATTTGTAGCGCAACCAGTTACGCGTTGAAGCAAGGATTCGAACGTCTTTACGGCTTAATCCTACTTCTTCAAACAATTCACGGTACATCGCCTGTTCTGCGGATTCTCCGGGATTAATTCCGCCTTGCGGAAATTGCCAGGAGTGCTGACCAAATCGCCGGGCCCACATCACCTGCCCCTGACGATTACAAATCACGATACCTACGTTTGGGCGGTAGCCATCGTCATCAATCACCGGACTACCTCAAAATAAAGCTTTATATACGAATGATTGTTTCATACTCCAGGAAGACGGTAAACCACTCTCTGCAGGGCATTACACACTAATAACAATTGAATAACTCACAGTTAAGTGCAGAGTTATAAACAGAGGACGGGGTGGATAGCCGTTTTTATTCACCTTTTCTGTGGATAGAGTTGTGAAGAACTACGGAATTACCACGGGAAAACCCAGAGCATTCTGAATCAGTCGCTAAAATACACTTTAAAATATTCGTTATTAATCAATACATTAAACACATAAATATTGATAAAACAGAGAAATTCGTGACCCATGTCACACCACTCATTTACGCGTTGGCGAAAGATCAACCAACGTCGTATTTATCCACAGAATGTGCCACTAAGTTAAGCACCGCACCACTAAAAATTAGAGTTTCGTCGCACGTCAAGGCTGTAAATGGAAACAGTAGTGAGGGTTTTTCACAGTTATCCCAGCTTTCTGTGGATAACATGGTGTAAGATCCTGTTTATTTTCAGTGACCAGAATTGGAAAACCCACCAGGACGTTGCGCAACACCGTCACCTGTGGATTAAAAAACAAGATAAATCATAGAATTGAATAACGCTTGTGGAAAAAGTTACACTCTGAATATTCGGTACAAAATAGCTGCTTATTTTTTAACCAAGGTGTAATACCATGTCTCAACCTCGCCCATTGTCCTCTCCTCCCGAAACTGAAGCGCAGTTATTAGCACAAGCACAGCAACTTTCTGGCTACACCCTGGGTGAACTGGCAGCACTTGCCGGGTTGGTTGCGCCGGAGAATTTAAAACGCGATAAAGGTTGGATCGGTGTGTTACTGGAGATCTGGCTTGGCGCCAGCGCAGGGAGTAAACCTGAACAAGATTTTGCCGCATTAGGCGTGGAACTCAAGACTATCCCTGTGGATAGTCTTGGTCGTCCGCTGGAAACGACATTCGTTTGTGTTGCACCATTAACCGGCAATAGCGGTGTGACCTGGGAAACCAGTCACGTCCGCCACAAACTTAAACGGGTGTTATGGATACCGGTTGAAGGCGAGCGCAGCATCCCGCTGGCGCAGCGTCGCGTAGGAGCACCGTTGTTGTGGAGTCCGAACGAAGAAGAAGACCGCCAGCTACGCGAAGACTGGGAAGAATTGATGGATATGATTGTCCTCGGTCAGGTTGAGCGAATCACCGCTCGTCACGGGGAATATTTGCAAATACGACCGAAAGCGGCGAATGCGAAAGCTCTCACCGAAGCCATTGGCGCCCGGGGCGAACGAATTCTGACATTGCCGCGCGGATTTTATCTGAAGAAGAAGTTCACCAGCGCACTGCTGGCCCGTCATTTTTTGATCCAGTAGCCATCGCTTTGACCTGCTGCATTCCGGGCATATAATTACCGCTTCATTTTTTTGGCAGGGCTTTTTAGATGTTATTTGCATGGATAACCGATCCTAACGCCTGGCTTGCGCTCGGTACGCTGACGCTGCTGGAGATCGTTCTTGGGATCGATAATATTATTTTCCTTTCTCTGGTGGTCGCAAAGTTGCCCACCGCACAGCGTGGTCACGCGCGGCGTCTGGGACTGGCTGGAGCCATGGTTATGCGTCTGGCGCTGCTGGCGTCGATTGCCTGGGTTACGCGCCTGACGAATCCGCTTTTTACAATTTTCAGTCAGGAAATTTCCGCTCGTGATTTGATTCTGCTGCTGGGTGGTCTGTTCCTTATCTGGAAAGCCAGTAAGGAAATCCACGAATCTATCGAAGGTGAAGAAGAAGGGCTGAAAACACGCGTTTCATCATTCCTCGGTGCTATCGTACAGATTATGCTGCTGGATATTATTTTCAGCCTCGATTCAGTGATTACCGCCGTGGGTCTGTCGGATCATCTGTTTATTATGATGGCGGCCGTCGTCATTGCAGTAGGTGTGATGATGTTCGCCGCGCGTTCGATTGGTGATTTTGTTGAACGCCACCCTTCGGTAAAAATGCTGGCGCTCTCTTTCCTGATTCTGGTGGGCTTTACCCTGATACTGGAAAGTTTCGATATCCACGTACCGAAAGGTTACATCTACTTCGCAATGTTCTTCTCCATTGCAGTAGAAAGCCTCAACCTGATTCGCAATAAAAAGAATCCGCTCTGATATTCCGTTCGCTCTCCAGTGGGAGAGCGAACGTCTTCCCTTTATTCTCACAGTTTAAGACTTTCCTGCTTTCAAGATGTATAACGTCAGATTATAAACAGACTATTATCATTGATGGGCTTAATGAGGATAACCGGATGAAAAAATGGGCAGTATTAATTTCCGCAGTCGGACTGGCATTTGCTGTTTCCGGTTGTAGTAGTGATTATGTGATGGCCACTAAAGATGGTCGAATGATCCTGACTGATGGAAAACCGGAAATTGACGATGATACCGGGCTTGTGAGTTATCACGATCAACAAGGTAACGCGATGCAAATTAACCGCGATGATGTCTCGCAAATTATTGAACGTTAAAAAATAAGGTCAGCATCCGGCTGACCTTAAGATTTTTCGCTTTCCCTTTTCCCTTCCCTCTGCCATTTTTATATTCCTTATGTCGTGATTATAAAAAGGAAACGGCTATGCAATATCACCGTATACCCCACAGCTCGCTGGAAGTCAGCACGCTGGGGCTTGGCACGATGACGTTTGGTGAACAGAACAGCGAAGCCGACGCCCACGCACAACTCGACTATGCCGTCGCTCAGGGCATTAATCTTATTGACGTTGCCGAGATGTACCCTGTACCGCCGCGCTCCGAAACGCAGGGATTGACTGAAACCTATGTCGGTAACTGGCTGGCAAAACATGGCAACCGCGAAAAGTTAATTATCGCCTCCAAAGTGAGCGGACCGTCGCGCAATAATGACAAGGGAATTCGCCCGGATCAGGTGCTGGACAGGAAGAATATCCGCGAAGCTCTGCATGACAGCCTCAAGCGCCTACAGACTGATTACCTCGATCTTTATCAGGTACACTGGCCGCAGCGCCCGACCAACTGCTTCGGCAAACTCGGTTATAGTTGGACGGATTCCGCGCCTGCGGTTTCGCTGCTGGATACGCTGGATGCACTGGCAGAATACCAACGCGCAGGGAAAATTCGTTATATCGGCGTGTCGAATGAAACCGCATTTGGCGTAATGCGTTATCTGCATCTGGCGGACAAACACGATCTGCCGCGCATCGTCACTATTCAGAATCCCTATAGTCTGTTAAACCGCAGCTTTGAAGTGGGTCTGGCGGAAGTCAGCCAGTATGAAGGCGTCGAGTTGCTGGCCTATTCGTGCCTGGGTTTCGGCACGCTGACTGGTAAATATCTCAATGGTGCAAAACCGGCTGGTGCGCGTAATACGCTCTTTAGTCGGTTCACCCGTTATAGTGGTGAGCAAACGCAAAAAGCCGTCGCGGCGTATGTTGATATTGCCAGACGTCATGGCCTGGATCCTGCTCAGATGGCACTGGCCTTTGTACGCCGCCAACCGTTTGTTGCCAGCACGCTGCTGGGCGCAACGACGATGGAACAGTTGAAAACCAACGTCGAAAGTTTGCATCTGGAGTTAAGCGAAGACGTATTGGCTGAAATTGAAGCGGTGCATCAGGTTTATACTTATCCGGCACCTTAAGGATTAACGCCGGTTAAAACCGGCGTTAAATATTAATGACGGCGTTGCCAGACCCACAGCGCCGTTATTGCCAGCGCAAACAGCGCACCGAAGCCAATGCCAATAGGCACGACCGGGATGCCTACCATGACCGCCAGCGAGTAAATGCCCAACATCAACAGCATGGCACTGTTTTCGCCCAAGTTCTGTACTGCAATCGCATTCCCCGCCCCGACGCTTTTTTTACCCCGCTCCTGTAACAACGCGTTGAGCGGAACGACAAAAAAGCCGCCCAGCACGCCAATCAGCATCAGCAAGGCATAGGCTGGCAGCAGCTCATGTTGCAGGGAGAAAATCAGCACTACCACGCCAATTAAAATCCCGGCAGGCATACAGCGTGAAACGGTTTCCAGCGTGACCAGCTTCGCTGCCGCGCCGGCACCAACCACGATGCCAATCGCCACCATCGCGTTGAGATAGGTCGGCGTAGCGTTATCGGTAATGCCCAGCGCCACCGGCACCCAAAGTACTAACAGGAAACGCAGCGTGACGCCCGCTCCCCAGAACAAACTGGTGCCTACCAGCGAAAAACGCGTTTCACCATTGCGCCATAGCGAGGTGCAGGCATTCAGGAAACTGCGGGTCATGCTGATGAGATTCCAGGACTGCCCCGGACGCGCCGCCGCCAGTTTGGGAATGTAGATATTGGCAACGACCGCACCACCGTAGGCCAGTGCGCATGCCGCCAGGGCAACCAGAATATGCCAGTCTGCCAGTACACCACCGGCTACGGAACCGAGCAAAATCGCCGCAATGGTGGAGGCTTCCATTAAACCGTTAGCTTTCACTAACTTACTACCCGTGGTTAATTCACCAAGAATCCCGTATTTCGCCGGTGAATACGCTGCCGCACCAATTCCCACCAGCGTATAGCCGAGAAAGGGATTGATGCCAAAGCAGATACTGGCAGCGCCCAACAGCTTAAGGCCGTTAGCAAACATCATTACCCGGCCTTTGGCAAAGCTATCCGCCACCTGCCCGACAAACGGCGCAAAAAGAATGTAAGCACCTACAAACACCATTTGCAGGACAGGCTGACTCCACTCCGGATAGAACTGCGCTTTCAGTAACGCCAGAGTAGCAAACAGCAGCGCGTTATCACCAAACGCAGAAAGAAACTGCGCGACGATAACTGCTTTCATCCCCTTCGACCACAGCGAAGTGTTAGTGTGCACTGACTCACTCATCGTGTTGTTCCGCTTCGTCTACCCAGCTTTTCAACGTGACAAAGTCAGGTTTGCCGCTGCCCAGTAATGGCATCTGTTTCAGATAGCGAATGTCGCGCGGTACAGCAAGCTCCGGCACGCCGTGCTCGCGGGCATACTGTTGCAGTTTATCGCGCGCCAGTTCACTGTCCGTGGTGAAAAGCACCAGCGCCTCACCTTTGCTGGCATCGCTCTTAATCGCAGTGGCATGCATCTTGTCTGGAGAAACGCCAATGGCCAGTTGTTCCACCATTTCCAGCGACACCATTTCGCCTGCAATTTTGGCAAAGCGTTTCGCGCGCCCCTGAATCTGCACAAAGCCCTGTTCGTCGAAACGCACGATATCGCCCGTGTCATACCAGCCGCGCTCCATCTCGCCGCGAACATTCTCGGCGGTGGGCACTTCCAGCACGCCCGGTTTCTCCACGCGCAGGTAGCCGTTCATAATGTTCGGCCCTTTTAGTTGCAGGCGACCACCGTCTTCGATACCCGGAACCGCCAGCAGTCGAGCATCCATACCAGGCAAAATACGCCCTACCGTACCTGGTTTCGCTGCCATCGGTACGTTGATGGACACCACCGGCGCACATTCCGTCACACCGTAACCTTCAAGAATGCGCAGGCCAAATTTATCCTGCCAAAGCTGTTTGGTGCTTTCTTGCAATTTCTCCGCACCTGCCACCACATAGCGTAGACGATAGAAGTCATACGGGTTGGCAAAGCGCGCGTAGTGACCGAGGAAGGTCGAGGTGCCAAAAAGCACGGTACAACTGCGGTCGTACACCAGTTCCGGCACAATGCGGTAGTGCAGCGGACTTGGATAAAGGAACACTTCCGCCCCCGTCAGCAGTGGCGTAAACAGGCCAACAGTCAGACCAAAAGAGTGGAACAGTGGCAATGCCGACATAAAGCGGTCATTGGTGGTGAAGTCGGCAATAGTTTTAATCTGCTCGACGTTCGCCAGAATACTTTTATGGCTATGGACCACGCCTTTCGGATGGCCTTCAGAACCGGAGGTAAAGAGGATCAGCGCCTCTTCTTCTGGCTGCTGTTTTACCTGTGCCAGGCGCGGCACCAGCAAATGCGCGAAGATCCACACTTTGTCGGCAGTGGTGACGTCCGCTTTTAAATCTTCCAGATAAACCCAACGCACCTGAGTAAGCTGTTCCGGCAGATGCCAGAGTTTGCCTTTATCGAGAAACTGACGGGAAGTGAAGATGGTTTTTATTTCAACCGCCGTAATGGCGCTAGTCAGCCCTTTTACCCCGGCGGTGTAGTTCATCATGGCCGGAATACGACGACGAGCGATAGCCCCGAAAATCACTGCCGCACTGATGCCCGCATTGGGCAGCATTAAGCCGATGCGCTCTCCTTCAACACTGTATTTTTCGAGGATGCGACCAACAAACAGCGTTTTGATAAGTAATTTGCGATAGGTATCAGGGGTAAAATTGACATCTTCGACACACTTTTTACCCGCACCGAAGCGGTACATTGCACTCAAAAAGGATTCGTACAGCGTTTCACGCGGGCGCACAGCCATACGCGCTTCCATCATAATTTGATGCAGCATTTCGCCAGCGATTTTGCGACGGTCACGGGCACGCGGCGCATCCGGCATCTGCACTTGCGTTGGTGGCAAAATATGCAGATGAATTTGCGGGAACAAGCGACGTTTAACCAGACCTTTCAGGCGGCTGAAGTGCGTAAGTTCCGCCCCTTCAATACGCACTGGAATGACTGTCGCACCTGACTTCGCAGCGACAAAACCCGCGCCATCGTAGATTTTCATCAGCGAGCCGGTTGTCGTAATTCGTCCTTCAGGGAAAATAACCACCGGTCGCCCCTGTTCAACCAGACGTACCAAATGTTTAATTGCCATGGGTTGCGTCGGGTCGAGAGGAACGAAGTCGATAAATGATTTCAGCCAACGCATATACCACTGCTGGCTGATAGAGGTGTAAACGGCAAAAACAGGGCGAACGGGTAAAAACAGCGCCAGCAATATGCCATCAATAAATGAGACGTGATTGGGCGTGATAAGAACACGCTCGCCCTTCAGTGCCTTGGTGTCGCCTGTCACGCGAACACGGTACAGGACACGGCACAAATTACGAAAAAAGCTAAAAAGCATTCCAACTCCCTTTGCTCAATCTTCAGTAAAAGCGAATGGTGCGAGATTACACCAGAAGGAGAACACGAGCGACAGTAAAATGGGGGCGAAAAAAAACCTGCGCATCCGCGCAGGCTGGTGCAAGAGACAGGGTACGAAGAGCGTACCGAATAATCTCACCAATCAATACCTCTGGGATCTTGATTGTGGTCTGTACACAGACTGTTCGCCAGCGAGAAAACGCAAAGGAGTGAAGGGAAATGCAACCAGGTGTGTAAATTATCGGTTACTGTTACAGATTGATGACAGACAAAAAAAACCTGCGCATCTGCGCAGGTTGGTGTAATTCATGTGATCAACCCGAAGTTGACTTCACCTATCAATACCTCTGGGATCACCACTTTATCAATCTGAAGCCAAACGCCACCAGCGGTCAATCGCAACAGCGTTTCGCAAAGTGTAACCAAAGGTTTGCAATCTCTTTTTTTGTCTTACTTATTTGCGTTTCGCTCACAATCCCCGCGCTGAAAGTACAACGCCCCTTGAACCAACGGACGTTTTCCGTAACACTGACAGAATGTAAGCGTTTACCCACAAAGGTATTTTCATGGCGACCATAAAGGATGTAGCCCGACTGGCAGGCGTTTCAGTCGCCACAGTTTCCCGCGTCATTAATAATTCTCCCAAAGCCAGCGAAGCTTCCCGGCTGGCTGTACATAGTGCAATGGAGTCTCTTAGCTATCACCCGAACGCCAACGCCCGGGCGCTGGCACAACAGGCCACCGAAACCGTTGGGTTGATTGTTGGTGATGTCTCCGATCCTTTTTTCGGCGCAATGGTGAAAGCGGTTGAACAGGTGGCTTATCACACGGGTAATTTTTTATTGATTGGTAATGGTTACCACAACGAGCAAAAAGAACGTCAGGCCATTGAGCAGTTGATCCGCCATCGCTGCGCCGCACTGGTCGTTCATGCCAAAATGATTCCCGATGCCGATTTGACAGCATTGATGAAACAAATGCCCGGCATGGTGCTGATCAACCGGATCCTTCCGGGGTTTGAGAATCGTTGCATCGCACTGGACGATCGTTATGGCGCCTGGCTGGCGACGCGTCATTTGATTCAACAAGGCCATACTCGCATTGGTTATCTCTGCTCTAACCACTCTATTTCTGACGCCGAAGATCGTCTGCAGGGTTATTACGATGCCCTTGCCGAAAGCGGTATTCCGGCCAATGATCGGCTGGTAACTTTTGGCGAACCGGATGAAAGCGGCGGCGAACAGGCAATGACTGAACTGCTGGGAAGGGGGCGAAATTTCACTGCCGTGGCCTGTTATAACGACTCAATGGCGGCGGGCGCGATGGGTGTACTCAATGATAATGGTATTGATGTACCGGGTGAGATTTCATTGATTGGCTTTGATGATGTGCTGGTATCGCGCTATGTTCGTCCGCGTTTGACGACAGTACGCTATCCAATTGTAACGATGGCGACTCAGGCTGCCGAACTGGCTTTGGCACTGGCGAACAATCACCCGCTTCCTGAAATTACCAACGTCTTTAGTCCAACGCTGGTACGTCGCCATTCAGTTTCAACACCGTCACTGGAGGCAAGTCATAACGCCTCCAGCAACTAGCCGCGATTAAAGCAACTCAAGCGCCAGTAATTCTTCAATGGTCTGGCGACGGCGAATCAACCGCGCCTGACCATTATCAAACAGAACTTCTGGCAGCAGTGGGCGACTATTGTAGTTTGATGACATTGACGCACCATATGCGCCAATATCATGCAGTACCAGATAATCCCCCGCCTTCACTTCCGGCAAAGCACGGGTTTCGACATTCCCCCCCTCCTGCTGGGTAAAAACATCCCCCGATTCACATAGCGGCCCGGCGACAACGGTTTCCACCATTGGTGCGTGCTCAAGGGAATGACCATCAGCCGCCAGTGCGCTAATGTGATGGTAACTGCCGTACATTGCCGGGCGCATCAGATCGTTAAATCCGGCGTCAACCAGCACAAAGTGGCGGCTCCCCATCTGTTTGACGCTTCGCACCTGGGTAATCAACACACCAGACTGCGCCACCAGGAAGCGACCCGGTTCAATTTCCAGTTTCACAGGGTGACCCAGATGATGAGCAATCTGCTCACGTGCCGCATTCCACAGGCCATAATAATGTTCGGTATCAACCGCTTCTTCTCCCTGCTGATAAGGCACAGAAAGCCCACCGCCAGCAGAAATCGCCTGTAAATCCTGACCAAAGTCGATAACCTGCCGCACCATCGCACCACACACCTGTTCCAGATGTGCATAGTCAACACCGGAACCAATGTGCATGTGAATGCCAACCAGCTGCAATTGATGCCGCTGTATCACTTCCAGTGCGGCGGGAAGATCGGTATACCAGATACCGTGCTTGCTATTTTCGCCACCGGTATTGGTTTTTTGGCTATGCCCATGACCAAATCCCGGATTAACGCGCAGCCATACCCGATGCCCCGGCGAAACCTGGCCTAGTTGGTCGAGCATATCGACAGAACCCGCATTCACCGGAATTTGCAATTCACTGACACGCTCGAGCGTCGCCTGGTCGATAACATCAGCGGTAAAGACGATATCATCGGGATGCGTTTGTGGATTGTAACCCGCCGCCAGCGCGCGCTCGATTTCGCCCAACGAGACGGAATCTACTTTCACGCCCTGCTCTCGCATTAAGCGCAAAATATGAATATTGGAACAGGCTTTCTGCGCAAAGCGCACCACATCAAACTGCTTCAGAGCCGCAATCTGCCGACGAATGATTTGTGCATCGTAGACCCAAACCGGGCAGCCAAATTCTGCGGGCAAGCGCAGCAGATTTTCGGCGGTGAGATCGGTATCGGTGCTGAACAGTGAATGTGGCATAACAAACTCCGAATAAGTGCTTTTTTATGATTACGCCACATCATAAAAAGAATAAAAAATATCGATTTATGCCAGGTCTATGCAAAAATGATATGGATTACCGGAGAATGAGATTAAGCAGATGGCCGCCGTTAACTTACGTCATATTGAAATTTTTCATGCGGTAATGACCGCCGGAAGCCTGACTGAAGCAGCACAACTGCTACATACTTCACAACCCACCGTCAGCCGCGAACTGGCGCGCTTTGAAAAAGTGATTGGGATGAAATTGTTTGAGCGCGTACGCGGACGATTACATCCTACCGTGCAAGGGCTGCGGTTGTTTGAAGAGGTGCAGCGATCCTGGTACGGCCTGGATCGCATTGTCAGTGCCGCAGAAAGTTTGCGCGAATTTCGCCAGGGCGAACTGTCTATTGCCTGCTTGCCGGTCTTTTCGCAGTCTTTTTTGCCGCCACTGATGCAACCGTTTCTGGCCCGCTATCCTGAAGTCAGCTTAAACATTGTGCCGCAGGAATCGCCGCTACTTGAAGAGTGGCTCTCAGCCCAGCGCCATGATTTAGGCCTCACCGAGACGCTGCATACGCCTGCGGGTACGGAACGTACTGAATTACTGTCTTTAGATGAAGTCTGTGTTTTACCACAGGGGCATTCGCTGGCGGCAAAAGTGGTATTAACGCCGGAAGATTTTCAGGGTGAGAATTACATCAGCCTTTCCCGTACTGATAGCTATCGCCAGTTGTTGGATCAACTATTTAATGAACATCAGGTTAAACGCCGCATGATTGTGGAAACCCATAGCGCCGCGTCAGTCTGCGCGATGGTACGGGCGGGGGTGGGAGTTTCCGTGGTTAACCCGCTCACCGCACTGGATTATGCGGCAAGCGGTTTAGTGGTGCGGCGATTTAGTATTGCAGTTCCGTTCACCGTTAGCCTGATTCGCCCCCTGCACCGTCCGTCATCAGCACTGGTGCAGGCATTTAGTGAGCACTTACAGGCAGGTTTACCGAATCTGGTTGCCTCACTTAACGCTATTTTGTAGCGAATTACGACAGCATAAAAGCGACGGCATCCTCGGCATGAAGAGCGGTGGTATCGAACACGGGCAGGACACTGCGCTCTTCTGGCACCAGTAAACCAATTTCAGTACAGCCAAAAATGACGCCCTGCGCCCCCTGTTCTGCGAGACGAGTAATGACTTGCGCATAATAAGCGCGTGACGTTTCGGTAAATTGCCCCAGACACAGCTCTTCAAAAATAATCTGATTAATTTTCGCCCGCTCATCCGCTTCAGGCACCAGACAATCGATAGAAAATTGCTCTGCCAGCCGTCCACGATAAAAATCCTGTTCCATGGTGTAGCGCGTTCCCAGCAGCGCCACGCGCGTCATTCCAACACGGGTGATGGCACGCCCGGTGGCATCCGCAATATGTAAGAAAGGCAGTGAGCAACGAGACTCGATGACATCTGCTACTTTGTGCATCGTATTGGTACATAACACAATGCCTTCTGCTCCTGCCCGCTGTAACCCAAGCGCCGCACTGGCAAGAATCTCTCCTGTTTTGTCCCACTCACCGCGACGTTGGCACTCTTCTATTTCATGAAAATCGACGCTATGTAGCAGCACTTGCGCAGAGTGAAGCCCGCCAAGTCGCTGTTTAATGCCTTCATTTATCAGGCGATAGTAAGGAATGGTGGATTCCCAGCTCATTCCTCCCAGCAAACCAATTGTTTTCATTCCTCTCTCCTGATGTGAGTTACCGCAACAGAGCTGATTAAGGAACGAAACAAACGCCTCAACGGCCTGGTGCCAGATCTCTATTAGCGAAAAAAAGGCCGGATGTACAGCACATCCGGCCTGTGAAATCAGACACCGATATTTCTCAATTTCTCACCAGCCATCAGTCTACGTTCGATATGTTCCAGCGTGACATTCTTGGTTTCCGGAATAAGCCAGAAGGTGATGCCAACAAACGCAATGTTCAGCGCAGTGTAGAGCCAGAACGTACCTGCCGCGCCGATGCTATCGAGCAGAGTCAGGAAGGTCGCGCCGATAATCATATTCGACACCCAGTTCGTAGTGGTCGAACAGGTAATACCAAAATCGCGGCATTTCAGCGGCTGAATTTCGGAGCACAGGATCCACACCACTGGCGCGGCGCTCATCGCATAACCGGCAATACACATCATCGTC
Organism: Escherichia sp. MOD1-EC7011; assembly: GCF_002965005.1. Lineage (NCBI taxonomy): Bacteria > Pseudomonadati > Pseudomonadota > Gammaproteobacteria > Enterobacterales > Enterobacteriaceae > Escherichia > Escherichia sp. MOD1-EC7011. Next base: position 7,337 of record NZ_PTRD01000035.1, on the reverse strand, counting down.
ATGCCAACAGAGAGCCAGGACAAACCACTGGAAGCCGTACCGTTATCAAACTGCATCAGGCAATAGCCCAACACCAACGTGCCCAGCGCCATCACGCTAAAACCAATTTTCAGTGCCGGTTTACGCCCCGCTTTATCTACCGTAAAGACAGCAATAAAGGTGGCGAACATAAATGTCAGCCCCACCACCAGAGTCGCAATCATCTGTTGCTCTGTGGTCGTAAAGCCCGCCATTTTGAAGATGCGCGGCGCGTAGTACATGATGATATTCATACCAGTAAACTGCTGCATCGCCTGCAACAACATACCGAGGAACACTGCTCGACGGACATTACGGTTGATCTTAAACAGCGCCCAACCGCCCTGTTTTAATTTCAGGCTTTCACGAATTTCATTGAGTTCTTCTCGCGCTTTTTCCGACGTATCGCGCAGCATACGCAGCACTTCTTCCGCCTCAATATGACGCCCCTTTTCCGCCAGCCAGCGCGGGCTATTCGGCAGAAATACCACCAGAATAATCAACAGAACTGCCGGTAAGGCAAGAACACCTAACATCGCACGCCAGTTACCGCTATAGCTGAATGCCGTGTCGGATAAAAACGCCAGAACGATGCCAAGCGTGACCATTAACTGGTACATACTGATCATCTTGCCACGCACGTTTTCACTCGCCATTTCAGAGAGATACAGTGGCGCAGTGTAAGAGGCAATCCCCACCGCAATCCCCAGAACCACACGGGCCGCGATTAACATTTCGACACTGGTGGCAAACGCTGATCCTATTGAGCCCAATACGAACAGTACAGCACCAGCCATCAGGCTGTATTTACGTCCCAAACGGAACGACAGCCAGCCGTTAAACAGCGCACCGATTGCTGCGCCAAGCATCATGCTACTGACCACCCATTCCTGCAAACGACTGGTCAGCACAAAGTGATCGGTGATAAACGGTAATGCACCTGCGATAACCCCGATATCAAGACCGAATAACAATCCCGCGACCGCAGCAGCTACCGAAACAAACATATTCATACGCCGCGTATCACGCAGAGGGCGCGGCGTTAAAGCAGATTCCGTATTGATAGTAACCATTTTTTCCTGCCAGCACAGAGTAAGACATAGTGAAAAAATACGTGAACAATTAACTCAGGTGTCAGGTCGGAAATAGCATAAATATGGATTAAATTGCTGCCACATGCAGTTATGTGATGGACATTACACTTTTAAAATTAAGTAAAATTAATGACATTATAATTAAGAAACTAATTTTAAAGCAGTTAAAACTAACAAAACTCATCAATTGATAATTAATATGGATTATTTAATAGCCATGATATGGATTATGTTGATTATCAGAAATAAAAAACCCTGCCAATGTGACAGGGTCATAAATGTAAGCAAGATGAATTAACGTGCTAACCAGCCGCCATCCACGGCAATGGTGTAGCCATTAACATAGTCAGAAGCACTGGATGCCAGAAACACCACCGGCCCCATCAGATCGCTCGGCAACCCCCAACGCCCCGCAGGAATGCGATCCAAAATTTCCGCACTACGCTGTTCATCAGCCCGCAGTTGCTGAGTATTGTTGGTCGCCATATAACCCGGAGCAATCGCATTAACGTTGATGTTGTGTTTTGCCCATTCGTTCGCCATCAGGCGCGTCACACCCATCACGCCGCTTTTTGATGCGGTATATGAGGGCACACGGATCCCGCCCTGGAATGAAAGCATTGACGCGATATTAATAATCTTGCCGCCATTACCCTGCGCGATAAAGTGCTTCGCCGCCGCCTGGGACATGAAGAACACGCTTTTGATGTTCAGATTCATCACATCGTCCCAGTCTTTTTCGCTGAAATCGAGAGCATCTTCGCGGCGAATTAATCCGGCGTTGTTCACCAGGATATCAATATGCCCAAATTCAGCCACCGCACGATCCAGCAGTGCTGGAATACCATCAATCTTACGCAGATCGGCGGTCAGACTTAAAAAACGGCGCCCCAGCGCAGTGACCTGTTCAATGGTCTCAGTTGGCTCAACAATGTTGATACCCACAATGTCACAGCCCGCTTGCGCCAGACCCAACGCCATTCCCTGCCCCAGCCCAGTGTCACAACCGGTGACAACTGCAACTTTACCTTCAAGAGAAAATGCATTTAAAATCATGATAATACCTTATTAATTTATATCCGCGACTAGCGCAGATCTTTAATGGCAACGTGGTCCATATCATCAAAGACCTGGTTTTCACCGACCATGCCCCAGATAAAGGTATAAGCCCTGGTTCCTACACCTGAATGGATAGACCAGCTTGGGGAAATCACCGCCTGTTCGTTATGCATCACAATGTGACGCGTTTCTTGCGGCTGCCCCATCATGTGGAAAACGCAGGCGTCATCGTCCATGTTGAAATAGAAGTAAACTTCCATCCGGCGCTCGTGGGTGTGGCACGGCATGGTATTCCACAGGTTTCCCGGTGCCAGTTCTGTCAGCCCCATACTCAACTGGCAGGTTTCCAGCACATCCGGCACAAAGTATTTGTTAATCGTGCGGCGGTTACTGGTGAGATTATCGCCCAGCGTAACCGGAGACACTTCAGATGGCGTGACTTTTTTCGTGGGATACGTCGTGTGAGCAGGTGCGCAGTTGTAATAAAACTTCGCCGGAGTGGCACTATCAATGCTGGCAAAAACAACTTCTTTTGCACCTTTACCAACATAGAGGGCGTCGCGGTGACCGATTTCGTAGCATTGACCATCGACGGTAATCGTACCGGTTCCACCAATATTGATAACCCCTAGCTCGCGACGTTCAAGGAAGTAGCTTACGCCCAGTTGCTTACCAACCTCCCCGCCAACGGAAACCGTTTTCGTTACCGGCATAATGCCGCCAACAATAATACGGTCAATGTGGCTGTAAACCATGGTGTACTCATCCGCGACGAATACCTTTTCAACCAAAAATTCATTGCGCAGCCCTTGGGTATCCAGTGTTTTCGCGTGCGCGCTATGGATGCTTTGTCTTACGTCCACATCAACCTCCGATAATCATTGAAGTGTGAAACCAGAACGATTATGAAACATCGTTTCGTTTTTCTATTGAAGGATGATAAGCCCGTGATGTGCTCTTTTCAATTAAAAATAAAACATTGTTTCATTTTTAAGATGACGATTGTAAAAAGTGTAGTATCGATCACGAATAAGCAGGGGAAAGGAAAAAGTCAGGTTCTATATGGGACATGTATAGACGTGCCAGCCATCATTATAAAGCAGCTTGATGGCGGTAGAGGTTTAACGGATAAGGAAGAAATACAGATCTAATCGTCACGCTCAATAGTTAATGCCACGCCCTGACCACCACCAATACAGAGTGTAGCCAATCCTTTACGAGCGTTGCGTTTCACCATTTCATGAACCAAAGAAACCAAAATGCGACAGCCAGAGGCGCCAATCGGATGACCCAATGCAATCGCGCCGCCATTGACATTGACCCGGCGTTCATCCCATTCAAGCATCTTGCCAACAGAAAGCGCCTGCGCGGCAAATGCTTCATTAGCCTCAATAAGATCGACATCAGCCAACTGCCAGCCTACACGCTCCAGGCAACGGCGAGTCGCATACACAGGAGCAATGCCCATCAGCGCAGGATCAACACCAACGCTGGCAAAGGCGCGAATACGTGCCAGTACGGGTAAATTCAACGCATGTGCTTTGGCTTCGCTCATCATCATTACCGCAGCCGCGCCATCATTGATGGATGAGGCATTTCCTGCGGTAACAGAACCGTGACTATCAAAGGACGGATTTAAACTAGCCAGCCCTTCGGCACTGGCATCGGTACGCGGCTGCTCATCGGTATCAACAATCAGTAACTGCCCATTGCTTTGCGTTCTGACCGGGACGATCTCATCTTTGAATCGTCCGGCATCAATGGCCGCCCGCGCTTTCTGTTGTGAGCTAAGTGCGTAGGCATCTTGTAATTGACGACTGATACCATATTCGCGCGCCAGATTTTCGGCAGTGACACCAATATGGTAATCATTGAATGCATCCCACAAGCCATCATGCACCAGGCTATCAACCAATTGGCTATCGCCAAGCTGTGCTCCGGTGCGGCTATCAGTCAAAACATGTGGCGCACGACTCATATTTTCCTGACCACCGGCAATAACAATATCAGCCTCACCACACTGAATCGCCTGAGTAGCAAGATGCAGAGCTTTTAGCCCGGAACCACAAACATCATTAATGGTAATTGCCGAAACGCTGTTGGGAAGACCACCTTTAATAGCCGATTGCCGTGCTGGATTCTGCCCTGCCCCGGCAGTAAGAACCTGTCCAAGAATCACTTCATCCACCGCATGTGCAGCAACGCCGGTGCGCTCTAATAATGCTTTCACGACCAGGCTGCCTAGTTCCACCGCAGAATGACCAGCCAACGCTCCACGAAAGCAGCCGATAGGTGTTCGTAACGCACCGACAATCACAACATCTTTCATCACAACCTCGCACCAATTAACAGCGCAATAGTAAATGATTGTTAATTTCAATTATCCAAAATGTTTAAAAAAAGTGATTTTTATCACAAAGGAAATTTACCGTAAAAAGGGAGGATGATATCTGACTGGCACGCAAGGTTTGCATCTACTAACACACCAATCCAGAGGTTGATATAGCGTTAATCTCCCATGACTGGCCTGGTTTATGGTAAATTGCCCTCCATTTTGTTTAATTTGTAGATGATACGTTCAAATAATGTCTAAAATTTGGTCAAAAGAAGAAACTCTCTGGAGCTTCGCACTCTACGGCACAGCCGTTGGCGCAGGCACGCTCTTCCTTCCTATTCAATTAGGTTCAGCAGGAGCGGTGGTCCTGTTTATTACTGCACTGGTCGCCTGGCCTTTAACATATTGGCCACATAAAGCCTTATGCCAGTTCATCCTTTCTTCAAAAACATCGGCAGGCGAAGGGATCACTGGCGCGGTAACTCACTACTATGGCAAGAAGATCGGTAATCTGATTACCACTCTGTACTTCATTGCCTTTTTTGTCGTGGTGTTGATATACGCAGTGGCAATCACCAACTCACTCACTGAACAGCTGGCGAAGCATATGGTCATTGATCTACGCATCCGTATGCTGGTGAGTCTTGGCGTTGTGTTAATCCTGAATCTTATTTTTCTGATGGGGCGTCACGCCACAATTCGGGTAATGGGATTTTTAGTTTTCCCGCTGATTGCCTACTTCTTATTTCTTTCCATCTACCTGGTCGGTAGCTGGCAGCCTTCTTTATTAACAACCCAGGTAGAGTTCAATCAGAATACCCTTCACCAGATATGGATATCGATTCCCGTGATGGTTTTCGCCTTTAGCCATACTCCGATTATTTCTACGTTTGCTATCGACAGACGAGAAAAATACGGCGAACACGCTATGGATAAATGCAAAAAAATTATGAAGGTCGCTTATCTCATCATCTGCGTGAGCGTGCTGTTCTTCGTCTTTAGCTGCCTGTTATCAATTCCACCTTCATATATTGAGGCGGCAAAAGAGGAAGGCGTCACCATTTTATCGGCACTATCTATGCTGCCAAATGCCCCTGCGTGGTTGTCAATTTCCGGGATTATTGTCGCGGTAGTTGCCATGTCTAAATCATTTTTAGGCACCTACTTTGGCGTTATTGAAGGTGCGACGGAATTAGTCAAAACCACGTTACAGCAGGCGGGAGTTAAAAAAAGCCGAGCATTTAACCGCGCGCTGTCAATTATGTTGGTATCGCTGATTACTTTCATCGTCTGCTGCATCAACCCTAACGCAATTTCGATGATTTACGCGATCAGTGGTCCGCTCATTGCCATGATTCTTTTTATCATGCCAACACTGTCTACGTATCTCATTCCTGCCCTTAAACCCTGGCGTTCCATCGGAAATCTAATTACGTTGATCGTGGGTATCCTGTGCGTATCGGTAATGTTCTTTAGTTAATCGCTGATGTGAATGGTTCAAAATAGTCCTTATTTTGAACCATTCCAGTTCTTACAATGCCTCTCCACCATTAATCACCCTCCTGACTATCTATAGTCATAAACAAACAATATCAAGCTGTTATCCTCAGTAAAAATCTGAATATCTTAAATAAGACTATTTAAGATGCATCACTTAGATTTACACGATATCGTCTGGTTATTCGAAAACAATTTGCAGTATAGATATTCCTAATGCATTAGGCACTTATCTGATTTGCAATAAGCCCAACATGGTTAACCGAGTGAAATCCAGCCATATTTAAAACTTAATGATGTATTCTTAAATATCTTATTGAGAATAATATCAAATACAGATTTAACGCAAATCCCCATTAAAAGCTTATTAAATCAGAGCGTATTGACATCATCAATAACCAATGAAATTATGCGATTATCTATGAATAGGGAGGTTATTAACATGAGACTTTGTAGTAGATATAAAAGTCTTACATGCAATAGTTGCTCAATGCATTGCCAAATAATGCCAGAAAAGTCACCGCGCTTGCAGTATTGTGCAAACGCCTGTTTTTGTATGTGGCCCGAAGATAGTTCGTATTTTAATCGTGGTGTGGTTGAAGGCATATTAAGTAAAAATCACAATGCTCGATTAAGTGGATATATTTTTGTAGATTTTTCAGTAAGTTTTTTACGTCTTTTTCTGGATAAAGACTGGATTGAGTATCTTGCAAGTACGGAAATGGGAATTGTGTTGATAAGCGACAGGAATATGCAATCTCTTGCTAATTACTGGAGAAAACACAATCCCGCAATATCAGCTATTATATATAATGATGATGGACTGGATGTTGCTAACGAGAAGATCAGGCAGCTGTTTATTGGTCGTTACCTGTCATTTACCAGAGGCAATACATTGACTCAAATGGAGTTCACCATAATGGGGCATATGGTATCTGGCTATAATCCATATCAAATTGCAGACACTCTCGACATGGATATCCGCAGCATCTACGCCTACAAGCAAAGAATTGAAAAAAGGATGGGTGGTAAAATAAACGAATTATTTATACGTTCGAACTCAGTTCAGCATTGAAACGTAACTATCGACAATAATAATTGTATATACGGGCATTTATAATGATGCCCGTGTTTTATAAGATGAGCTTCCAATTCCGCTTGTTAATTTTTAGTTTAATTATGTGAATTTTGTGTGCCATTTCAAAAATTCATGAGCGAAAAAGCCCGGGAAGTAGACGTTATAAGCGTTAAATATGTTAATACACATGGTGTTTTAAGTTGCATTAATATATTGCAATTATAATTTTCGTAGTGAATATAAAATTAATATATAT
>NZ_PTRD01000034.1:0-105336 GCF_002965005.1 Escherichia sp. MOD1-EC7011 | reverse complement strand
CACAGATAAACGTTAGCGCCCGGACCGTCCGAGCGACGCTGCCACGATGGGTGGCTGTTTTGAAAATAGCCTGATTAATTTCTGTCTGTCGAGCGTTTTAGCAAAAATTTTTTTCTACCAAAAAAAGAGGAACATCTGTAATAAAACGGGAAATCCTTAATTTCTTCCAAGAAAATCAAACTCACATTAATTAACATTACAATTTCAATAATTTTACTTATTGGGTGTGCATTATCAAGAGATGCATTGCCAATACACCATTTACCTGATAATCCCCTTTTAAAACTGTGGTTTTTCCTCAAAAACGGCCTGCTGGTCATCAGCCTTCAGGTTACCTATCATAGAGGTTTAATCCTTATCCAGAGTTACCCGTGCACGAAATATTCAACATGCTGCTGGCGGTCTTCGATCGGGCAGCGTTAATGCTTATCTGCCTGTTCTTTCTCATCCGTATCCGCCTGTTTCGCGAGCTGTTGCACAAGTCGGCGCACTCCCCAAAAGAGTTGCTCGCCGTTACCGCCATTTTCTCGCTGTTCGCCCTGTTCAGCACCTGGTCCGGCGTTCCTGTAGAAGGCTCGCTGGTGAACGTGCGTATTATTGCGGTGATGTCAGGCGGGATTTTATTTGGCCCGTGGGTAGGCATCATTACCGGCGTGATAGCCGGGATTCACCGCTATCTTATTGATATTGGTGGCGTGACGGCGATTCCCTGCTTTATCACCAGTATTCTGGCGGGATGTATATCGGGCTGGATCAACCTAAAAATCCCCAAAGCGCAGCGTTGGCGTGTCGGTATTCTCGGCGGTATGTTGTGTGAAACGTTGACCATGATTCTGGTGATTGTCTGGGCGCCGACCACCGAACTGGGGATCGATATCGTCTCTAAAATCGGTATCCCGATGATCCTTGGCAGCGTCTGTATCGGTTTTATTGTGCTGCTGGTGCAAAGCGTTGAGGGCGAAAAGGAGGCCAGCGCCGCGCGGCAGGCCAAGCTGGCGCTGGATATCGCCAACAAAACGCTGCCGCTGTTTCGCCATGTCAATAGCGAATCATTACGTAAAGTCTGCGAAATTATCCGCGATGATATTCACGCCGATGCGGTAGCAATCACCAATACCGATCATGTGCTGGCCTACGTTGGCGTGGGTGAACATAACTATCAGAATGGTGATGACTTTATTAGCCCAACCACACGGCAGGCGATGAATTACGGTAAAATCATCATTAAAAACAATGATGAAGCCCATCGCACGCCGGAAATCCACTCGATGCTGGTGATCCCGCTTTGGGAGAAAGGAGTCGTGACCGGGACGCTGAAAATCTACTACTGCCACGCGCATCAGATCACCTCGTCATTGCAGGAAATGGCGGTCGGTCTGTCACAAATCATCTCCACGCAACTGGAGGTTTCGCGTGCCGAGCAGCTACGTGAAATGGCAAATAAGGCAGAGCTTCGCGCGCTACAAAGTAAAATTAATCCCCATTTCCTGTTTAACGCTCTGAACGCAATCTCCTCATCAATTCGCCTGAATCCGGATACCGCTCGCCAGCTGATCTTTAATCTGTCGCGTTATCTGCGCTATAACATTGAATTAAAAGACGATGAGCAAATCGATATCAAAAAAGAGCTGTATCAAATTAAAGACTATATTGCCATTGAGCAGGCCCGCTTTGGTGACAAGCTGACGGTTATCTATGATATTGATGAAGAGGTGAATTGCTGCATTCCCAGCCTGCTGATCCAGCCGTTGGTGGAGAACGCCATTGTCCACGGTATTCAGCCTTGCAAAGGTAAAGGCGTTGTCACCATCAGCGTTGCAGAGTGCGGTAATCGGGTACGCATTGCGGTGCGAGATACCGGGCACGGCATCGATCCAAAGGTGATTGAGCGGGTCGAAGCGAATGAAATGCCGGGCAATAAAATTGGCCTGCTGAATGTCCATCATCGCGTGAAGTTATTGTATGGCGAGGGGCTGCATATCCGCCGCCTGGAGCCGGGGACGGAAATTGCGTTTTACATTCCTAACCAACGCACCCCAGTCGCCTCACAGGCTACGTTATTGCTTTGAGCCGGAGTGATATTGTGAAAGTCATCATTGTTGAAGACGAATTCCTGGCACAACAGGAACTGAGCTGGCTAATTAAAGAGCATAGCCAGATGGAGATTGTCGGCACCTTTGACGACGGTCTGGACGTGTTGAAGTTTTTGCAGCATAACCGCGTCGACGCCATTTTTCTGGATATCAATATTCCGTCGCTGGATGGCGTGTTGCTGGCGCAAAACATCAGCCAGTTCGCCCATAAACCATTTATTGTGTTCATCACTGCGTGGAAAGAACATGCGGTAGAAGCGTTTGAACTGGAGGCGTTTGACTACATTCTCAAACCGTATCAGGAGTCACGCATCACCGGGATGCTGCAAAAACTGGAAGCGGCCTGGCAGCAACAGCAAACCAGCAGTACGCCTGCCACAACGGTAACGCGTGAGAATGACACTATTAATCTGGTGAAAGATGAGCGAATTATCGTTACGCCAATTAATGATATCTATTACGCCGAAGCGCACGAAAAAATGACCTTTGTCTATACGCGGCGTGAATCCTACGTAATGCCGATGAACATTACCGAGTTTTGCAGCAAGCTGCCTCCATCGCATTTTTTCCGCTGCCATCGCTCGTTTTGTGTCAATCTGAACAAAATCCGCGAAATCGAACCGTGGTTTAATAACACTTATATTCTGCGGCTAAAAGATCTGGATTTTGAAGTGCCAGTCAGCCGCAGCAAAGTAAAAGAATTCAGGCAGTTAATGCATCTGTAATCAGGAATATTCATGAAAGCAACAGGCTTGCCCGCCGATCAACAATTTTTCGCCGATCTGTTCAGCGGCCTGGTGCTTAACCCGCAACTACTTGGGCGCGTCTGGTTTGCCAGCCAGCCTGCCTCGTTGCCGGTGGGTAGTTTATGTATTGACTTTCCCCGTCTGGATATCGTGCTGCGCGGCGAATACGGCAATCTGCTGGAAGCAAAGCAGCAGCGTATGGTGGAAGGGGAAATGCTGTTTATTCCGGCGCGCGCAGCTAATTTACCGGTCAACAACAAACCGGTAATGCTGTTAAGCCTGGTGTTCGCACCGACCTGGCTTGGGTTATCGTATTACGATAGCCGCAGCACGTCATTGTTGCATCCGGTTCGCCGGATCCAGCTTCCCAGTCTGCAACGCGGTGAAGGTGAAGCAATGCTCACCGCCCTCACCCATCTCAGCCGTTCGCCGCTGGAGCAGAATATCATTCAGCCACTGGTGTTAAGTTTGCTGCATCTTTGCCGTAACGTGGTGAATATGCCGCCGGGCAATTCGCAGCCGCGCGGCGATTTTCTCTATCACAGCATTTGTAACTGGGTTCAGGATAATTATGCCCAGCCGCTCACCCGCGAGAGCGTGGCGCAGTTTTTTAATATCACGCCCAATCATCTGTCAAAACTGTTTGCTCAGCATGGAACGATGCGTTTTATCGAGTATGTGCGTTGGGTGCGAATGGCGAAGGCGAGGATGATTTTGCAGAAATATCATCTGTCGATTCATGAAGTGGCGCAGCGTTGCGGCTTTCCGGATAGCGACTATTTTTGTCGCGTCTTCCGGCGTCAGTTTGGCCTGACGCCGGGAGAGTACAGCGCCCGTTTTCAGGGCTAACATTAGAAGGTTAATTCCGTTTCCAGCAGCGTCAGGATGCTTTGTGCGTCTTGCGCGGCGAACAGCGACTGGCGGAAGTTTTTATTCACCAGTTTGCGCGCCAGCTGCGAGAAGACCTTCACATGGTTCATCCCTTCGCTAGCGCCCAGCGTCAGCATGATCACCAGCTCGACTTCGCCCATTTCTGACTGCCAGTCAACCGGTTTCACCAGCCGGGCAATGCTGATACTGGAATGGCGGATCCACTGAGATTTAGTGTGCGGGATCGCCACGCCAAAACCAACGCCAGTAGTCACAATCTCTTCCCGCTGCCAGACATCTTCTTCCAGCTCGAACGGATGCTCAGTGCGCCCGTTGACGCCAAGGTTGCCGCACAGAAACTGAATCGCCTGCTCTTTATTACTAAAAGCCTGATCAACAAAGATATTCTCCAGCGCCAGCAATGGGCGAACGTCTTCTTCCGGCGTAAAGGCGGTGAGTAACGCTTCAATTTCCTGCGCACTGCGGCACTCGCAAGCCTGACGCGCAAGTTCCCGACACGCCTCGCTATCCAGTTGACGCAACTGGCTTTTCACCGCCGGAATGCGTGGGCTACTCATACTTAGCTCATCCAGGCCCAGCCCAAGCAGTAGCGGCAGATAACGGCTTTCACCACCCAGCTCACCGCAAATGCCGACCCATTTTCCCCGCTGATGCGCAGTGGTCACTATCTGCTGCAACATGCGCAGGAAAGATGGCGTAATCGGGTTATATAGCGGCGATACGCGCGGGTTATTACGATCGACCGCATACAGATACTGGGTCATATCGTTCGAGCCGATACTAAAGAAATCGACCTCATCGCAGAAGTGGTCGATGATGTAGCAAACCGACGGCACTTCCACCATGATCCCAAGCGTAATCGTCTCTGCATGACGCAGGCCATCGCGCTTAAGCTCAACGATTGCTTTCTGGATCTCACTCTTCACCCATAAGATCTGATCGAGGCTGTGAACCATCGGGATCATCAACTGAGCGTTACCGTAACTGGCAGCACGCAAAATGGCCCGTAGCTGGGTACGGAACAGGCCAGCAAATTCCGGGTAAATACGTACCGCACGATAGCCGAGGAACGGGTTCTCTTCCTGGGGAATGTTGAGATATGGAATGCTTTTATCGCCGCCGATGTCCATCGTGCGGAAAATAATTGGCTTGTCGCCCGCCGCCAGTAACACCTGCTGGTAGGCTTCAAACTGTTCCTGCTCGTCCGGCGCGCTATCGCGATCCATATACAGCATTTCGGTGCGGAACAGCCCGACGCCTTCCGCGCCATTGGCAAACGCACCAGGAGCTTCCAGAGCGGTGCCAATATTCGCGGCGATATCAATTCGCTTGTTATCACGGGAATAGGCCAGTTGCGCGGCGGCCTGCGCCTGTTGTTTTTGGCGTTTGTCCGCCAGCGTCTGCGCAACCTGGTAATAACCGCTCACCGCGTCATCAGGATTAATCGCCAGCACGCCACACTGGGCGTCAAGCACCGCCGGTTGCCCGGCATAACGGGCTATCGCATCCAGCGGCAAGCCGCTCAGTACCGGGATCGCCGAAGCTCGCGCCAGAATCAGGGTATGCGATGTGCGCCCGGTTTTCTCCAGAATCATGCCTGCGAGATTTTTTAAATCGAGACTCAAAAACTGGCTTGGAGTTAAATCTTCGGCGACCAGAATGGTCGATTTTTCAAGCAGCAGATTATTGCGCGGCTTCAGTTCCGGCCAGGTGATATGCAGCAACTGTTCGCTGATATCACGAATATCACTAACTCGCTCGCGCAGATAATCGCTGGCAGAGGCAGAAAGTTTGTCGCAAACCTGCTCCATATTGCTGATGATTGCCGCCCCCAGTCCCTGATGTTGTTCTGCCATCAGACGACGGATATTCCCCGCAAACTCTTCATCCTGAATCAGCGACAAATGGGCGCTAAGAATGGTTTTACTTTCGCCGTCACGCTCGCGCAGCTGCTGGTTCAGTTGTTCGGCAAGCGTTGCCAGGCTGTGTTCCAGCCGGGTGGTGTCTTGCACACTGGCAGGGATCGCCCGATAACTGTCGAGGCTGTCGCTCTGCAACAACGTTAACGTACCAACACCGACGCCGCTCGCCAGCACGTTACCGTACAGCAAATCAGGGTTAAGGCGACTTAATGAACGTGGCAGCGGATGCGCCGTCAGTTCTGCTTGTGTCGGTTGGATGCTGTCGCTGTCGCTGTCGATAAAGCGCACCTGGATGAACTCTTCCAGTACGCGCCGTGCCTGTTCTTCATCGCTACCGCTAATGTTCAGGCTGCAACTGTCATTAAATAAAGTGCCGGTGCCAATCAGCGCCAGTGAACTTTTGGCATCGGCCTTTGCGTTCTGGCGATGGTTGATAAAAGCGATTTCGCTTTGCCACTGACTACACTGTTCTTTAAGTTCCCACGCCGGACGGGCATGAAGTCCGTTAGGCAAAGGACAGAGAAATAGAATCGTTAACATAACCGCTCCGGGTTAATCAGGAGATCATCTGAAATCCGTCAGTTGAACAACCGTCTCACGCGTAAAACGTTGAATAAGGGCAGATAAAAGCTGCTGCATCTGCAAGATGTCGCGGCAGTCGGCAATCGATGCGGCGCAATGTCCATGGCGGGTTGCTGGCCCCATCACCACCGTAGGTACGCCAGTACCGGTTAAGTGAACCGCTCCACCGTCCGTGCCGCCGTTACTGAACATATCCGCCTGTAACGGCACGCCAATTTCTGCCGCCACGGTTTCGATCCAGGCGGTGAGTTTTAGCGGCGCAATCAATGACTTGTCGCTTAACACCAGCATCGGGCCGTTACCAATCTGGCGATGGTTAGCCGCGCCATAATCAAAGTTTTTCGCCCAGCAGGCGGTATCAAGCACAATGGCGACGTCCGGCGACACCGCGCGGGTGGCGGTTTGCCCGCCGCGTAATCCCACCTCTTCGCTGGAACTTGCCACCAGCCACACTTCCGCAGGCAGTTCGGCGTCGTGCAGCTCACGTAGTAACGTCACCAGCAGATAGCAACCGAGGCGGTCATCAAAAGCTTTCCCCATCACCCGCTGGTGAGGGAGAACCTGAAAAGCGGTATCAAACGTGACGCGATCGCCTGGACGAATTCCCGCCTGTATCACTTCATCATACGAGCGCGCGCCAATGTCCACGCGCATTACGCTAACCTCATTTCCCTGCCGCTCGCCGTCGAGCAGGCCGGGAATTTTGCACTCTTCACGGGTAGTGATCCGCACCGGCTGAAGCTGACGGGCAGCCATGCGCACGTTGCCAACCGGCAGCACATCGATCGCGCCTTCGCGGGAGATGCTACGCACCATAAACCCCACTTCATCCATATGTGCGCAGATCATCACCTTCGGCCCCATCGATTCATTGAGGTGGATCAGCACCGATCCCAGACCGTCAAATCGCACTTCTTTTTGCAGTCGATCCGCTTCATCCAGCAGAATCTGCCGGACTTCCTGTTCCGAGGAGGCGATCGCATCGGCCTCACTCAACGCTTTTAATAGCGATAAATCCATTATGCCTCTCCCGTGAGCAACACTGTTTTCGGCATGGCGTAGAGCACTTCTGCGCCTTGCGGGGTAACCAGCACGACATCTTCGATGCGCACGCCCCCTTGCCCTGGCAAATAAATCCCCGGCTCTACGGTCAGTAACATGCCTGGCTGGAGCATCGTGGTATCACGTGGTGAAAAACGCGGATCTTCATGTACGTCAATGCCGATTGCATGACCGGTGTTATGGCCGAAATACTCTCCATAACCGGCTTCTGTAATGACCCGACGCGCGGCGTCGTCAACCTGCTGGCAACGCACGCCGGGGAGAATCGCGGAGATTGCCGCCAGTTGCGCTTGCAGGACAATCTGATACACGTTAAACAGCGGGTGAGATTCGGCGCTCCCCCCTTCGCCATGAACCAGGAAGGTGCGCGTCATATCAGAGCAGTAGCCCTGATACAGCGCACCGAAATCGAGTGTGACAAACTCGCCCGCTACAACCACTTTGTCGCTGGCCTTGCCGTGCGGCAGCGCCCCACGCCAGCCACTGGCAACAATGGTGTCAAAGGAGGCTTTTTCTGCTCCCTGCTGGCGCATAAACCACTCCAGTTCAGCGGCAATCTCGCGCTCGCTCATCCCCGCCTGAATAAAACGGCGAATATGCTCTGCACCACGATCGGCAATCCCACAGGCGAGACGGATTTTTTCCACCTCCTCTGGCGTTTTGATTTGCCGCAGCACATCCGGCGTGGCGCTGACCAGCTTTGCATTAAGTTCAGCCTGCCAGCGGTGCGCGGTTTCCCAACTCACCTGCTGGCCTTCAAAACCGAGCGTTTGCAGCTGCTCATCGGCAATGATTTGATTGACGATGGTTGCCAGCGTGTGCATCGCGTCAAGCAAATGTAGCTGGTAGCCTTGCGCACGAGCTTCCACCTCCACGTAATAGCGCGAATCCACCAGAATGTGCGCACTTTCACGGCCAATCAGCACATAGCCTGACCCGGTGGAAATCCCCAGATGGGGCTGTTTGTTCTGCCGTGAGGAGAGAAGCACCGCATCCAGCTGTTGCGCCTTAAGCCAGTCGCGCAGCGAAGCGAGTAATGTCATCAGGATTGTCCTTCTTACAGGCTATCGATTAACAATTTGCCTTTGCGGAACATCATCAAACGCAGGAACACCACCATCAGCGCGGTAATGATTGCCCCCAGCGCGATCCCCGCCATGTAAACGCCCAGATTAGTCACCAGCGGCCACGCCCAGATTGCTGATTCCGGGAACCATTGCACTGCGCCCAGCCAGACAGCGGCGGTGGAGCCGACAATCGCACCGACCATATAGGACGGAATTGCGGTGATGGGGCTTTCCAGCGCAAACGGAATCGCACCTTCACTGATCCCCATAAACGCCAGGAACATGGCGGTTTTACCCTGCGGATAAAGCTGGGCGTTAAACAGGCGTTTGCCGGTTAAACGACGGTCGATAATAGTCGCCAGACCCAGACCAATCGGCGGAATGACGATTGCGATAGAACGCGCGGTAACCGGTAATACGTGGTCAGTGGTAAAGCTGAAAGCAACGAAACCTGCTGCTTTGTTGATTGGGCCACCGAGGTCGATTGCGGTCGCTGCTGCGATACCCATCGCATACATCAGCGCACCCTTCTCACCTGCGGCAGTCAGCACGGCACGGATCCCACCGTTGATCCAACCGCCAAATGGGGTGATGACGTAATACATCGCCAGCATGACAAAAATGGCGGAAAGAATCGGTAGCAAAAATGTGGTTTTGAACGCTAACAGGAAATCCGGTAACTGGATTTTCTGGTTCATCCACTTCACAAGGTAACCTGCAACGATAGAAATGATCAGCGCACCAATGAAGGTAGACGGCACCGGTGAAGAGGTCGCCCACTGCATGGTGCTGGGATCAAAGTTCAGCAGTTGCGTTGGCTGGGTAGACATTAACCCGCCGATAAACCCAGCCGGGAACGCCAGTTTGCCGCCAATGGAGTTCGCCACAAAAGCAGCAAACATCGGAATGGCAAAACCAAACAACACGCCGCCAAAGGACTGCGACAGCCAGGCAAATTTCAGTAAGGAGAGGTCGAAACCGGAAAATTTCCCGCTATTAAGTGCATCCATAATGCCAATGTCAGCGGGAATTTTTAGCCAGCTATAAGCAATCAGCTGGCTGAAAGCGAGGATCACGCCGCCCATAATTAAGGTCGGCACCATGCGTGAAATCCCTGACATCACATGCTGCGGAAGTTCACCCCAGAAGCTGCTTTTAGAGGCCTGCGGATTCTTAATTGCCGCTGCCGCACCGGATGCGCCAGGCACAACGGTTGCACTGCGTTTTTTAATGGCCATAACAATTATCCCTGTCGAAAATTACGGTTGTTCAGCGGCAATCATCTCTTCGATTTCTTTGATGATGCCCGCAGCGTTTTTAATTGCGTCCTGCAAAGTGATTTCATAAACGTCGCGGGATTCGAAACGTTCGTTATCTTCCGGGGTAACTGCTACGGAGTGGATGATGATGGTTGCTTCGGCGATATCCTGCGCCGTCAGGCGATTCTGGATGCCGTCTGCGCCCTGGGTTTCAATCTTCACTTCATAGCCAGCTTCCACTGCGGCCTCTTCCAGCGCCTGAGCCGCCATAAAAGTGTGCGCAAGGCCCATCGGGCAGGCACATAAGGCAATCAGTTTCTTACTCATCGTTATTTCCTCGTTCGTTTATAGTTAATGAGTGAAATTATGAACGTGCAAAACAAATTGCCGTTACCAGACAAATAATGCATTTACTGGAGAATTAATCCCGTAGTGCGGAAGTGTGACGCAGGTCGGCCTTGTGATGAAACACAAAGAAAAATTGAACTAACCGTATGATTTAAAAGATTATCGGGAGGATTATCTCCCGATATGGCAGGAAGGATTTACAGGACGTACCCTAAGGTCTGGCGTAAATGTGCACCTGAGCCGAGAAGACCCGGATTGTCATGGACGATAAGATAAGCCGGAATATCATGGACATATTCTTTAAAGCGGCCTTTGTCTTCAAAAGCGGCACGGAAACCAGAGGCTTTGAAGAATTCAAGGAAACGCGGCACGATACCGCCCGCAATAAACACGCCGCCAAATGTGCCGAGATTGAGCGCCAGATTGCCGCCAAAACGGCCCATAATCACGCAAAACAGCGACAACGCGCGGCGGCAATCGGTGCAACTGTCGGCCAGCGCGCGTTCGGTAATATCTTTTGGCTTGAGATTTTCTGGCAGACGGTTATCTGCTTTCACAATCGCGCGGTACAAATTCACCAGCCCTGGCCCAGAGAGCACGCGTTCAGCAGAGACATGGCCTATTTCAGCACGCAGTATTTCGAGAATAATGGCCTCTTCTTCGCTGTTTGGCGCAAAATCAACGTGACCGCCTTCGCCTGGCAGGCTTACCCAGCGTTTATCAACATGAACCAGATGCGCCACGCCTAGCCCCGTTCCGGCACCGTAAACCGCGATAGGTTTACCTTCAACTGGTTCCTTACCGCCAAACTGGATCAGATGCTCTTTTTTCAGCATCGGGATCGCCATCGATACAGCGGTAAAATCGTTAATAATTTCCAGATGGCTAAAACCGAGATTCTTTTTCATTTCGGCAATTGAGAACGCCCAGGTATGGTTGGTCATTGCCACCCAGTCACCGGTAATTGGGCAAGCGATGGCAATACAACCGTCTTTCACCTCGACCTTATGTTCTTCGAGATAAACGCGGATAACCGCTTCCAGGCTGGGATAATCAAGCCCAGAATAGGTTTTAGCCTGCGAGATTTCACCACTGGTAATATCACACAGAGCAAGACGTGCGTTGGTGCCGCCCACATCACCGACTAATGCATACTTTGTCATTCTTCTACTGCTCCGCTAAAGTCAAAATAATTCTTTCTCACACTGTAAATACCTGGGAGCCTAACAACAACGCCGGAAAGGCGGGCTCCCTGTAAATATCGATCTGGGTCACACTATTACTTTATCGTTTCAGCACCAATTGCAGCGATGCCTTTATGCAAGCTGGGCAAACTAAGTATCTGACCCCGCATAAGGAATAGAACATGCTCCATTCGCGAGCCAGAACCATGTTGTTATTATCGCTTCCCGCCCTGGCAATTGGGATTGCGTCCAGTCTTATTCTGATTGTGGTGATGAAAATCGCCTCGGTATTACAGAATTTACTCTGGCAACGACTGCCGGGAAGTCTGGGGATAGCCCAGGATTCACCGCTGTGGATCATCGGAATATTAACGCTGACGGGGATCGCAGTGGGACTGGTTATCCGTTTCAGCCAGGGTCATGCCGGACCAGATCCCGCCAGTGAACCGCTGATCGGCGCGCCAGTCCCCCCTTCTGCGCTACCGGGGCTTATCGTAGCATTAATTCTCGGTCTTGCCGGTGGCGTCAGCCTGGGGCCGGAACATCCGATTATGACTGTTAATATCGCCCTCGCGGTAACGATAGGCGCTCGCCTGTTACCTCGAGTTAACCGGATGGAATGGACTATTTTAGCCTCAGCCGGAACTATCGGTGCGCTATTTGGCACACCTGTTGCGGCGGCGTTGATATTTTCGCAAACCTTAAATGGCAGTAATGAAGTGCCGCTATGGGATCGACTCTTTGCGCCGTTAATGGCAGCGGCGGCTGGTGCGCTGACGACAAGTCTATTTTTCCACCCCCATTTTTCGCTGCCCATTGCGCATTACGGACAGATGCAGATGGCAGATATCATCAGCGGTGCGATTGTAGCGGCGATTGCCATCGCTGCGGGGATGGTCGCCGTATGGTGTCTGCCACGGTTGCACGCAATGATGCATCAGATTAAAAACCCTGTGCTCATGCTCGGGGTTGGCGGGTTTATTCTCGGTATTTTGGGCGTTATTGGTGGGCCGGTTTCACTGTTTAAAGGGCTGGATGAGATGCAGCAAATGGTGATGAATCAGGCTTTCAGCACCAGTGATTACTTTTTACTGGCAGTGATTAAGCTCGCCGCTCTGGTCATTGCCGCCGCCAGCGGGTTTCGTGGCGGGCGAATCTTCCCGGCAGTGTTTGTTGGCGTGGCGTTAGGTTTGATGCTACATGAACACGTTCCCGCAGTCCCGGCGGCAATTACTGTCTCCTGCGCTATTCTCGGTATGGTACTGGTGGTAACGCGCGATGGCTGGTTAAGCCTGTTTATGGCGGCAGTCGTTGTACCTGATACCAATCTGCTACCGCTACTTTGTATCGTTATGCTTCCGGCATGGCTATTGCTGGCTGGCAAACCGATGATGATTGTGAATCGCCCGAAGCAGCAACCACCCCACGATAATCTTTAGCAAAAAATGCTCTCCATCATGATTTAAGAGTTATGGCGATGAAACTGGGCTTTACCTCCCCGTAATATTGCGTTAACAGGCCGCTGACGGCTTCGATCGTGAAGGAGAATAACAATGTTCAGGTCACTGTTTCTGGCGGCCGCCCTGATGGCTTTTACCCCGCTTGCGGCGAACGCAGGTGAAATTACCCTACTGCCATCAATCAAATTACAAATTGGCGATCGCGATCATTACGGTAATTACTGGGACGGTGGTCATTGGCGCGACCGTGATTACTGGCACCGTAATTACGAATGGCGTAAAAACCGCTGGTGGCGTCACGATAATGGCTACCACCGTGGCTGGGATAAGCGTAAAGCGCATGAGCGTGGCTATCGTGAAGGCTGGCGCGACCGTGATGATCATCGCGGGAAAGGCCGTGGACACGGACATCGTCATTAAACACATCCACCAATGGAGCACGATGCCTGATGCGACGCCCGCGCGTCTTATCAGACCTACAGCCCCACTCCATTGAACGCGTAGGGCGGATAAGGCGTTTACGCCGCATCCGCCAGTGATGCCTGGTACGACGCCAGTTGAACTACAACCCCAGCGCCGTTCCCACCAACAGCCAGATATTCAGCGCCACTACCAATACCACAATCACCCAGCCAGCCTGTTTTACGCGTTTGCTGTTCACCAGATCGCCCATCAACTTACTGTCACTGGTGAAAATCAACAGTGGAACCAGCGCCAGGGCGATACCAAAACTTAGCAGCACCTGACTCATGACCAGAATTCGTGTCGGATCTAATCCCATCAGGATGACAATAAATGACGGTAACATGGTCACTGTCCGGCGCACCCACAGCGGGATATGGAAACGAATAAAGCCCTGCATCACCACCTGCCCCGCCAGCGTACCCACCACCGTTGAAGAAAGCCCTGCTGCCACCAGGCTTAAACCAAAGACCGTCGCTGCAGCATTGCTTAACAGCGGTTGCAGCGTCAGGTAAGCTTCGTCAAGATCGGCGACACCAGTATGGCCGGAAAAGTGGAACGCGGCAGCAGCCGTTGCCATCATCGCCAGATTGACAAAACCAGCAATAGTCATGGCAATCGCGACATCCCATTTGGTGGCTGAATAACGTTGCTGGCGTGACCCACCATGCAGATGCTGGGTCAGCGAAGAGTGCAAATAAATCACATGCGGCATAATTGTCGCACCCAGCACACCCGCAGCCAGGAAGACCGCCTCTGAGGTCGGTAAACTCGGGATCACCATTCCTTTACCTAACTGCACCAGGTTAGGCTGGGAGAAGATCAGCTCAACAATGTAAGCCGCTGCGACAAACAGCAGTAGCCCGCCAATCACTTTCTCCAACGGTTTTTGCCCGCGACGTTGCAGCATTAAAATCAGGAAGGTTGCGATACCCGTCAGTACGGCGCCTTGCAACAACGAAACCCCAAGAATCAGTTTGAAACCGATAGCCGCACCAATAAATTCCGCCAGGTCGGTAGCCATCGCAATAATTTCTGCCTGAACCCAATAGAACCAGACGACCGGACGCGGGTAGTGATCGCGAATTTGTTCCGCCAGATTTTTACCGGTGGCAATCCCCAGTTTGGCCGAGAGGATCTGAATCAACATCGCCATCAGATTAGCCCAGACAACAACCCACAATAGCTGATAGCCGAAGGTGGCACCCGCCTGAATATTGGTCGCAAAGTTACCAGGATCGATATAACCAATCGCCGCAATGAACGCAGGTCCCATTAATGCGAGCCTCATCTTGCGCGCCGCCCGTCCGCTGCTACTCTCAACGCGATAGTTCGCCATCTTGTTGTGCCTCTAAAACATAGCCTTTGCTATGTTTCATGCTATGTCAAACGAGAATGATTATCAAATTCATTTAAATGGGTTGTGATGATTTCTCTGATAGACCAGGATTATGACTACGAAAAGATTGATGGTTTGAATGTTATTTTTATGTTTAATGTTAGCACATTTACATAACTTTCCGCTTCCATACACAACATAGCAGAAATGTAGGACAGCTCACTATTTTTGAAGCTTGTCACAGGACGTCATTATAGTGTGTGTCAGATCTCGTTTTCCTGAATCATGTTGCATAGAATGTGCACGGAAATTTAACCTGCCTCATATTTGGAGCAAATATGGACCGCGTCCTTCATTTTGTACTGGCACTAGCCGTTGTTGCGATTCTCGCATTGCTGGCAAGCAGCGACCGCAAAAAAATTCGTATCCGTTATATTATTCAACTGCTTGTTATCGAAGTATTACTGGCGTGGTTCTTCCTGAACTCTGACGTTGGTCTGGGCTTCGTGAAAGGCTTCTCCGAAATGTTCGAAAAACTGCTCGGATTTGCCAACGAAGGTACTAACTTCGTCTTTGGTAGCATGAATGATCAAGGCCTAGCGTTCTTCTTCCTGAAAGTGCTGTGCCCTATCGTCTTTATTTCTGCGTTGATCGGTATTCTCCAGCACATTCGCGTGTTGCCGGTGATTATTCGCGCGATTGGTTTCCTGCTTTCCAAAGTCAATGGCATGGGCAAACTGGAATCCTTTAACGCCGTAAGCTCCCTGATTTTGGGACAATCCGAGAACTTTATCGCCTATAAAGATATCCTCGGCAAAATCTCCCGTAATCGTATGTACACCATGGCAGCAACGGCGATGTCCACCGTGTCGATGTCCATCGTTGGCGCATACATGACGATGCTGGAGCCGAAATACGTCGTTGCTGCACTGGTACTGAACATGTTCAGCACCTTTATCGTACTGTCGCTGATCAACCCTTACCGCGTTGATGCCAGCGAAGAAAACATTCAGATGTCCAACCTGCACGAAGGTCAGAGCTTCTTCGAAATGCTGGGTGAATACATTCTGGCAGGTTTCAAAGTCGCCATTATCGTTGCAGCGATGCTGATCGGCTTTATCGCCCTGATCGCCGCACTGAACGCACTGTTTGCCACCGTGACTGGTTGGTTTGGCTACAGCATCTCCTTCCAGGGCATCCTGGGCTACATATTCTATCCGATTGCATGGGTGATGGGTGTTCCTTCCAGTGAAGCACTGCAAGTAGGCAGTATCATGGCGACCAAACTGGTTTCCAACGAGTTCGTAGCAATGATGGATCTGCAGAAAATTGCTTCCACGCTTTCTCCGCGTGCAGAAGGCATCATCTCTGTATTCCTGGTATCCTTTGCTAACTTCTCTTCTATCGGGATTATCGCGGGCGCGGTTAAAGGTCTGAACGAAGAGCAAGGTAACGTCGTTTCTCGCTTCGGTCTGAAACTGGTTTACGGCTCTACGCTGGTGAGTGTGCTTTCTGCGTCAATCGCAGCACTGGTGCTGTAAGTCCAATACATTCATTAAAAAAGCCGGGGATAATTCCCCGGCTTTTTTACGTCTGTTAATCAACTAATGGCTGAGGGCGACCAATCAAATACCCTTGCAGATATTGCACCCCAAGTTTATGCAATAACGCCTGCTGCTGTTGCGTTTCGACAAACTCCGCGACCACACTCAATGACTTCGCTTTCGCCAGGTCGGTAATTGACCGCACAATCATCGCATCCAGCGTATTAGTCACTATATCTTTCACAAAGACGCCATCAATCTTGATGATATCGGCCTGCAAACGTTTTAATCGCTCGTAGTTGGCATAACCAGTGCCAAAATCATCAATCGCAATACGGAAGCCAAATTTATGCAGTTGCTCGATGTTGTACATGCTGCTTTCTGCATTTGAAAACGCCTGCTCCTCGGTGATCTCAAGAATGACTGTCTCCGGGGAGATGTGATAACGCTTAAACAGACGAATAATCCGCCCGGCGATATTTTTTTGCAGCAGAGTGAGCGGCATTAAATTGACTGAAAAGCGCGGACCTTTATTGTTGGAAGGGTGAGTTGCTAACCACTTCAACAGAGATTCCAGCACCTGCAAATCGAAACGCGCGCTAAGGTTAAACTGGGCGATAAGCGGCAGAAATTTATCCGGCGTCATAATGCCGTCGTCATATTTCAGACGCGCCAGGATCTCATCATAGCCCTGCCCCTCTTTGTTTCGAATGGGCTGAGCGTAGAGGAGCAAGTCACCATTATCTAACGCCTTACGAATGGTGTTCAGCAACAGTACCTGTTTGGTGGTCTGCCCGGACGCTATTTCCTCTCGATTATCCAACGCCAACACATGATGATGAACGCAAGATTGTTCCGCCAGCCAGCTTAACTGCCCCAGCATGGGCTGCAGGGTTTCCTGATTGCCATCAAAACGCCCCCAGGCGGCACCATAGCCCATATCCAGGCCGGTGTTGTTCCAGTGAATCTGCCGACTATTGAGGATGTTAACCATATGCTGTAGTCGACCTTCCGTTTCCGGCCCGGTCAGTACCAACAGCAATTCACTGCCCGGCAGTTGATACAACTTTTCGTTTTCCTGCATCAACGGCAGCAAGGTACGGTAAATTGAGCGGATACAATGAACACGCATCACCAGGCCGTAATGACGACTCAGAAACTCAAGATTATCAATACGCAGGCAGCAAAAACTCTTTCCTGCCTCCTGCTCTTGCGATTGCTCCAGTGCACGAAAGTTGGGTAATAGCGTTAATGGATCGGTCAGCGCCTGCAAATGCCAGCGGCGGTTAAGCCATTCACTTCGATGATAAATACGCACCATGTAAAGCAGGCAAACGCTAAAGGAAATCAGCACCGCGAGAATAAATGCCAGCGAATATTCGGTTTCGACCCCTTGTAAAAAATTCTGGTTGTAATTCAGGAGGAAAAGAGTCGAAACAGCCCAGGTGAGATTTAAAAACGGATAACGAAGTTTACCAACACCAAGGGTAAAGATGATGAAGAAAACGGGCACCAGGTAACCGGCAATAAAATCGTTTTCATAAGGCGTACACATCAGAAGCAGCAGCACGCTAAGAGTTGCCAGCCAGCTTAAAGTAAATGCACGTTTCTCTTTGTTCAGCGACGGGGCGATATCCCTGCGCCACAATATCTGCGCAAAGTGGGGACTTACAACCATGCGAGTGAGATAGTAAAAGAACATGTTGTAAATCAGCACAGCGGTGAAAAGGCTAAGCAAATCAACGACCGTGAAAATAGCATCTGCATCGCCGAAAAATGTCGATATCTTTAGCGGGAAATCAAAAAAGCTACCCACCAGATACATGCTGCCTTTGATGCCAATCGGCGTCACTAAACCAAGCCAGAAGAGACGTTGCCAAACGTATCGGGTGGTCAACCCATAACGCCAACGCGTTCCTAACTGCCAGCGTAATATTGCACAGGCACACAGCACTACAAATGTCTGGCTGCCGAGCATGACGGCAGTTTGCAAAAATGAGAGATGAAAATTCCACAGATTAGTGCAAAACATCCCGCATAAAACAGGAACAACACCACGCCAGCCAAAGATGAATAATATTGACAGCATTACGCACAGTGGCATCCACGCCAGAAAGATATAGCTGGAATGGATAACGGCCAGTGGCGAAATAAAACGGGATAGCTGAATAAGTACCACGGTGAGCGTAAACGCCAGTGTGAATATCTTGATATTTTTTATCAGGTTATGCTCCACAAACATGAGTAGACTACTCTCACTGATCGGGGTTTTCAGGCACACAAATAATAAGTTTATTCGCATCGCGAAGCAAACAGGGGCCGGCCTGTTGCCGATTTTTCATCCAATGATGCTTTCACCAGGCGGCACTAACCCGGACGTAGACTGTATTACAAAAGCGGCAAAAATCAGAGACAAAAAACCCCCGCTTCACAGCGAGGGTTTGAAATTTGGTGGAGCTAAGCGGGATCGAACCGCTGACCTCTTGCATGCCATGCAAGCGCTCTCCCAGCTGAGCTATAGCCCCACGAGGCGTTTACGTACCAAATTTGCTGGGTGCAAAATTTGGTGGAGCTAAGCGGGATCGAACCGCTGACCTCTTGCATGCCATGCAAGCGCTCTCCCAGCTGAGCTATAGCCCCGTCACGTAAAGCTTGTCGAGTTGACGGGCGGCATCATATGAATTCCGTCCGAATGTGTCAACGGCAAATTGCAGCGCCTTGTTTCAATCGCTGAAAAATCAGGCAAATGAACATTTTTGGATTACGCCTCGCATTCAGTAGTTATTCATGTCACGGTTTCATGTAAATTGATGCTATAAAATGAACACTTAATAGACCCACAACTATTCCGGGAATTGTTATGTTCAAGGAGAGGATGACGCCAGATGAACTTGCCAGACTGACCGGTTATAGCCGCCAGACCATTAATAAATGGGTACGCAAGGAAGGCTGGACGACATCACCCAAACCAGGCGTCCAGGGGGGCAAGGCTCGACTGGTACACGTCAATGAACAGGTTCGTGAATATATTCGCAATGCAGAACGCACGGAGGGTCAGGGAGAAATCCCAGCCCTGTCTGGCGATGCACCGCTTGAAGTGCTGTTAGCTACGCTGGCGAAAGAGATGACGCCGGCTGAACAAAAACAGTTTACATCATTGCTTCTGCGGGAAGGGATTATCGGGTTATTACAACGCTTAGGGATTCGCAATAGCAAATAATATGAAAAGATTACGCAATAAAATGACCACCGAAGAACTGGCGGAATGCCTCGGTGTGGCTAAACAAACCGTTAACCGCTGGATTAGAGAAAAAGGCTGGAAAACAGAAAAATTTCCCGGAGTGAAAGGAGGTCGCGCCAGACTTATTCTACTGGACACACACGTTTGCGAATTTATTCAAAACACGCCTGCCTTCCATAATACGCCAATGCTTCTTGAGGCCGAAGAACCCCTTGCTGAATACGCGCCAGGTATGCGCACTCCGGCTTATCGGCAAATCATCAGCGCAATAGACAATATGACTCACAGTGAGCAGGAAAAAGTTGCGCAATTTTTGTCACGTGAAGGGATTCGTAATTTCCTTGCCCGTCTCGACATAGACGAATCAGCATAAATAAAAAACGGCAGGATACTATCTCCTGCCGTTTATCTTTTATGCGCTAATTACTGCTGGTTTTCGCGTTCAGCAATAAAAGCCAGAGCTTTATTGATGCGCTCGATGCTACGTGCTTTGCCGATCGCGTGAACGGTAACATCCAGTGCCGGAGACTGCCCCGCACCAGTAACGGCGACACGCAGCGGCATACCAACTTTACCCATTCCCACTTCCAGCTCGTCCGCCGTCGTCTGAATAGCGTGGTGAACGTTTTCAGCTGTCCAGTCAGTAATCGCGGCCAGTTTGTCGCGAACTACTTCCAGCGTCTGACGTGCTACCGGGCGCAGATGTTTTTTCGCTGCATCGGCATCGAACTCAGCAAAATCTTCGTAGAAGTAACGGCAGCTCTGTGCCATCTCTTTCAGCGTCTTGCAGCGTTCACCCAGCAGTTTAACCAGATCCGCCAGCTGCGGGCCGTTGCGGGTATCGATATTTTCCTGCTCGATGTGCCACTGTAAATGGGTAGCAACATACTCCGGCGGCAGCGTGTTAATGTAGTGATGGTTCAACCACAGCAACTTGTCGGTATTGAACGCGCTGGCGGATTTGCTGACGGCATTCAGGGTGAAGTATTTGATCATCTCTTCACGGGTGAAGATTTCCTGATCGCCGTGGGACCAGCCCAGACGCACCAGATAGTTCAGCAACGCTTCCGGCAGATAGCCGTCATCACGATACTGCATTACGCTGACCGCACCGTGGCGTTTGGACAGTTTCTTACCATCATCGCCGTTGATCATAGAAACGTGCGCATAAACCGGCACTGGTGCTTTCAGGGCTTTAAGAATGTTGATCTGGCGCGGCGTGTTGTTGATATGGTCTTCACCACGGATAACATGGGTGATTTCCATATCCCAGTCATCGACAACTACACAGAAGTTATAGGTCGGAGAACCATCGGTACGGCGGATGATCAGATCATCCAGCTCCTGGTTGCTGAACTCGATCGGACCACGGATCTGATCGTCAAAAACCACAGAACCTTCTTGCGGATTAGCAAAACGAACGACACATGGTTCATCATCAGCATGATGTTCATGGTTGTGGCGGCAGCGACCGTCATAACGCGGCTTTTCACCTTTCGCCATTTGCTCTTCACGCAGTGCTTCCAGACGCTCTTTAGAGCAATAGCATTTATAGGCCGTGCCCTCTTCCAGCATCTGATCGATAACTGCGTTATAGCGATCAAAACGTTTGGTCTGATAGTACGGACCTTCATCCCACTCCAGACTCAGCCAGTTCATACCATCCATAATGGCTTCGATAGCTTCCGGCGTAGAACGCTCAAGATCGGTGTCTTCAATACGCAGCACGAACTCACCGCCGTGGTTACGTGCAAAAAGCCAGGAGTAAAGAGCAGTACGCGCGCCGCCAACGTGCAGATAGCCTGTTGGGCTTGGCGCGAAGCGAGTTTTGATTTTCATGAAATGGCCTTACGTTTAGAAAGATGCCGACAACCGGCAAATCCTGGAAAAATTGAGTGGGCGATATTCTATCACTCCAGCCTGATTCCTCAATGTAGTTCGGGTTGCTACATGATGCATTATTGTTTTCGTTGAGAAATTGCGCAACGCGGTCTGTTTTGCGATCATCCTGCTTAATTTTACGACGAACAAACAAATTCTTTAGAAAATGCGTTGACTCATTTCCAACTCTCCCTATAATGCGACTCCACACAGCGGGGGTGATTAGCTCAGCTGGGAGAGCACCTCCCTTACAAGGAGGGGGTCGGCGGTTCGATCCCGTCATCACCCACCAACTACTTTATGTAGTCTCCGCCGTGTAGCAAGAAATTGAGAAGTGGGTGATTAGCTCAGCTGGGAGAGCACCTCCCTTACAAGGAGGGGGTCGGCGGTTCGATCCCGTCATCACCCACCACTTTCTCGCCAGCTAAATTTCTTGCAATAATGTGAAGTACCGAAGTGGGTGATTAGCTCAGCTGGGAGAGCACCTCCCTTACAAGGAGGGGGTCGGCGGTTCGATCCCGTCATCACCCACCACTTCGGGTCGTTAGCTCAGTTGGTAGAGCAGTTGACTTTTAATCAATTGGTCGCAGGTTCGAATCCTGCACGACCCACCAATGTAAAAAAGCGCCCTAAAGGCGCTTTTTTGCTATGTGCGATTTGCGAAATTGCCAGATTCGCTTCGCTTATCAGACCTACGATTTCCGGCTGTCTCCCCCTCGCCTACTGTCTCAATGCTGCCAACAGCTTAACCATCGCGGGCGTCACCTGCTGCGTTTCATAAACAATATATAAATCTGCCGGGATGCGCTCTTTGAGCGGACGGAAAATGACACCAGGCCAGTTCATCTGTGCATAGCTGTCTGCTATCAACGTGATACCAATGCCCATACTGATCATGGCCAGCACCGTTTGTGGTTCATTAACTTCGCGAATAACAACCGGTGAAAAACCCGCCTGCTGACAAACGCGCTGCAAAAATTCCCAGTCAGTGTACACGGGCGGCATTGTGACAAAATACTCGTCACGTAGTGCTTCCAGCGGAACGTCGGAATATGATGAAAGGTGATGCTCTTCAGGCATCGCTACCAGAAACGCCGATTCATGCAAGCGTAAGCTGGTAAAATCTTCCGGTGGTTCTGTCGCCATTCGCCAGATCCCGGCATCGAGTTCGCGGCGCTCCAACAGCGCCATTTGCATCGCAGGCATCTTTTCGCGAAACAGTACTTCAACGTTGGGGTTTTCCCTAAGGAATCGCCGCATAACCGGCCGCATCCGTCCCCACATTGCCGTTCCGACCACACCGAGTTCAATCCGCCCTGCTTCTCCCCGGCCTATTTGTTCAATCCGAGCCAACACCTGATTTGCATTCATCAGCAACCGGCGCGATTCTTCCATCAAGATTTTGCCCGCGTGTGTCAGGGCGACGCTGCGCGAATGACGAATAAAAAGCTGTGTGCCGAGTTGATTTTCCAGCTCTTTAATATGAATACTGAGCGGAGGCTGAGACATATTTAAACGCGCCGCTGCGCGGCCAAAATGTAACTCTTCCGCTACAGCAAGAAAATAACGGAGCAACTTAAGGTCTGTTCTGTAAATGCGTTCCATAATTAAATGCTCCGTTTAATAAATATATCTTATTAAATTATCACGGCATAAAGTATTTCACCACCAGATAACCTACATACATAAACACAATAGATAATATACCCGGCAATACATTTGGCACGGGAATAGGTAACCGCACGATTGTAAATAAAGCACCAATACCAAAACCGACGCCAGAAGAAAATAAAATATCTTTCATTAATTAACCTTTATCATAAAAGCAGCCCTGAAAAACGGAGCTGGCAGTTCTTTTAATGTGTCACTGTTCGATGTGTTATCTTTTCAGGGTCATGGTTATATTTAAATCCAAAGAAAAATATCACTGCGAGGAAAAGAGAATATCCTGCAAACATCAGCCAGATAGTTTGCCAGTCTTTTACGCCATCTACCGAGAAGTAATCCACTGCCATGCCGCTCAGAATCGAGCCAACCCAAGCACCGACACCATTTACCATGGTCATAAAGAGCCCCTGTGCGCTGGCACGAATGTTGGAATCAACTTCCTGTTCAACAAAGACCGAACCGGAAATATTGAAGAAATCAAATGCGCAGCCGTAAACAATCATCGACAGCAGCAGCAAAATAAACCCAGTTGGTGACGGATCGCCATAAGCAAAGAAGCCAAAGCGCAGCGTCCAGGCCACCATACTCATAAGCATGACCGTTTTGATGCCGAAACGCTTCAAAAAGAACGGAATCGTCAGAATGAAACCGACTTCAGCCATCTGTGAAACTGACAATAAAATGGACGGATATTTCACCACGAAGCTATCAGCAAACTCCGGGTTACGGGCAAAATCATGCAGGAACGGGTTGCCAAAAACGTTGGTAATTTGCAGTACCGCGCCCAGCATCATGGCGAAGAGGAAAAAGATGGCCATACGCGGATTTTTGAATAGCACAAACGCGTCCAGACCGAGTTTACTGGCAAGCGAAGTAGTCACTTTTTTCTGCGCAACAGGAATCTTAGGCAAAGTCAGCGCGTAAGCCGACAGCAGCAGAGACGCGCCGGAAGCGATATACAATTGCAGGCTGCTCAATTCCAGATGCAGTAAGCTTACTGCCCACATCGCAATGATGAACCCCACCGTACCAAAAACGCGAATAGGCGGGAAAGCTGTCACCGGGTCAAGCCCGGTCTGAGCGAGGCAGGAATAAGAGACGCTGTTTGATAACGCGATGGTCGGCATAAATGCCATTGCATTGACTAACATCACCCAAAACATCGTCTCCGGATCACTAACGGATGCCGCATAAAAAAGCACGCCAGCACACACCAGGTGGCACAGCATATATGCGCGTTCCGCACGCAGCCATTTATCCGCGATAATCCCCATAATGCCAGGCATAATAATCGCAGCAATCCCTTTGGAGCTGTAGACCATACCGACGTTAGCGCCGGTAAAATGAAGGGTATTAATCATGTAGGAACCGAGGGTAACCAGCCAGCTCCCCCAGATAAAATATTGCAAAAAGGACATTACCTTTAAGCGCAAAGCGATGCTCATAATCGTTTCCTTGTCGCATCATGTGGCCTCACCCGTGAGGCCGTTTATTGTTGTTTTAATCAGGCAATATTGCGCAGAAAGCCGCAAATAAGGTTGATAAAGTTCTGCTTAGAGAGATCCGCTGCCGCCAACGTTTGGGTATGCGAGAGCTTCACGTCACTCAGACCTTCCGCCATATTGGTAATCGCAGAAACGGCCACGACCTTCAGGTCACAATGGCGTGCTGAAATAACTTCAGGCACAACGGACATTCCAACGACATCCCCGCCAATAATTTGCATCATGCGAATCTCTGCCGCCGTTTCGAAATTCGGCCCCGGATACGAGACGAACACACCTTCCGCAGGGGGAAACCCTCTTCTTTCGCCACTTTTTGCAACAGTGCGCGGTAGTCCGCATCGTAGGCATTCGCCAGCGAGAAGAAGCGTTCGCCAAAGCGTTCATCGTTAAGACCCACCATCGGTGTACCTGGCATGGTGTTGATGTGGTCTTTCAGCGCAACCAGACTGCCCGCACCGACTTCCGGACGCAGTGAGCCCGCCGCATTGGTGCAGAACAGCAGTTCACAGCCCAGCAATTTGAAAGTACGAATCGCGTCGGTCATGATGGTCATTCCACGACCTTCATAGAAATGCCCTCGACCTTTCATACATGCCACCGGAACGCCCTGGAGATGCCCCAACACCAGCTCACCCGCATGTCCATGCACCGTACTCACCGGGAAACCCGGCAGCTTTTCATAGGAAATGGCGACAGCGTTATCAATCTGATCGGCCAGCGCGCCCAGCCCGGAACCTAAAATAAAAGCCACTCGTGGTGTGAAATCAGGTTTATAAGCCTGGATAATATCGACGCAATACAGCGGGTTATGAGAAAATTGAGCCTGAGACATATATATCCTTTTTTCAGTAGGGTTGAATCTAATGTCTTTTTATAGCGAAGTTGTCCCGGCTCTTACCAATACACTTTCCTCACGCATTCAATAGCGATTCGATATCGATGGATTTATATCTTTTCACTATTAATTCCCAGCAAAAACTGTATTGGCGATATTCACTCCCTTGCATTAACAATATGCTGTTTTTAACAAACCACTTTATTAAGCAATCTACTAATAACGATCGGCATAGGGAATTATGCTATGAAAAAACATCTTTTAACTCTGACGCTCACCTCTTTATTAGCCATACCTGTTATATCTCATGCAGAATTTAAAGGTGGGTTTGCAGATATCGGCGTGCATTACCTGGACTGGACCAGCCGAACCACCGAGAAATCGTCAACTAAGTCACACAAAGATGATTTTGGTTATCTGGAACTGGAAGGCGGTGCCAACTTTAGTTGGGGAGAAATGTACGGGTTTTTCGACTGGGAAAACTTTTATAACGACCGCCACGATAAACCAGGTAGTGAGCAGCGTTATACCTTTAAAAATACCAACCGCATTTACCTGGGCAATACCGGATTTAATCTCTACCTGCACGCGTATGGCACCTACGGTTCTGCAAATCGGGTAAATTTCCACGACGATATGTTCCTGTACGGTTTTGGCTACAACTTCACCGGTAACAGTTGGTGGTTCAAACCTTTCTTTGCCAAACGCTATACGGATCAAACCTATTACACGGGCGATAACGGCTACGTGGCAGGTTGGGTTGCGGGTTACAGCTTTATGCTGGGCAGAGAGAAATTCACCCTCACCAACTGGAACGAGTACGAGTTTGACCGTGATGCCACCTACGCAACAGGTAATGGCGGTAAAGAAGGGCTGAACGGTGCGGTCGCCCTCTGGTGGAATGCTACCCCGAATATAACTACGGGGCTTCAGTATCGCTACGCGGACGACAAGCTGGGAGAAGCCTGGTATCAGGACGCCATCATTTACTCGGTCAAATTTAACTTCTGAACCATTTCTGCCGGGATTCCCGGCAGAAATGCATAACACGATATATGATACAACGGCTCCCCTTCTCGCCCTGCCATCACTATTCCCCCTGTTCTTGCTCCACGTCCTCTAATGCTTCACCAGCTGTTGAAAGTGTCCGGTTCTTCCTTCGCTACTGTGACGAAAACCTTTAATTGTTTTAAAGAGTCATTCATCTATTTTCTTCATGAATGAATGCAATAAATCAATTTTATTTCTCAAACTGGAAGAAGCACAATAGAACCATCGATTATCTGGAGCCTTTATGAAACTTTTTCGTATCCTCGATCCTTTCACCTTAACCCTGGTCACGGTGATGTTACTGGCTTCTTTCTTTCCGGCCAGAGGCGATTTCGTCCCCTTCTTTGAAAATCTGACCACAGCAGCCATTGCCCTGCTGTTCTTTATGCACGGCGCGAAGTTGTCGCGAGAGGCCATTATTGCAGGCGGTAGTCACTGGCGACTGCATTTGTGGGTGATGTGCAGTACCTTCGTGCTGTTTCCGGTTCTGGGCGTGTTGTTTGCCTGGTGGAAACCAGTAAACGTCGATCCCATGCTCTATTCCGGCTTTCTCTATCTTTGCATTCTTCCTGCCACGGTGCAGTCTGCAATCGCTTTTACCTCGATGGCGGGCGGTAACGTTGCGGCGGCCGTTTGTTCTGCATCAGCATCCAGCCTGCTGGGTATTTTCCTTTCGCCATTGCTGGTTGGTCTGGTAATGAATGTTCACGGTGCAGAGGGCAGCCTCGAACAGGTCGGTAAGATTATGCTGCAGCTGTTACTACCTTTTGTGTTGGGGCATCTTTCTCGCCCGTGGATTGGCAACTGGGTGGCGCGCAATAAAAAGTGGATTGCGAAAACTGACCAGACCTCCATTCTGTTGGTGGTCTATACGGCCTTCAGCGAAGCTGTTGTTAACGGCATCTGGCACAAAGTCGGCTGGGGATCGTTGCTGTTTATCGTGGTGGTCAGCTGCGTGCTGTTGGCTATCGTGATTGTGATTAACGTCTTTATGGCACGCCGACTGGGTTTCAATAAGGCGGATGAGATAACGATTGTCTTCTGTGGTTCGAAAAAGAGCCTGGCGAATGGTATTCCGATGGCGAACATTCTGTTCCCAACGTCAGTTATCGGTATGATGGTGCTGCCACTGATGATTTTCCATCAGATCCAGCTGATGGTTTGCGCGGTGCTGGCGCGTCGTTATAAGCGCCAGACCGAGCAACTACAGGCGCAGCAGGAAAGCCACGCAGGGAAGATTTAAAGCGGACGTTTCAGGGGCTGAACCAGTTGCGTCAGCCCCTCGGTTTTAATCAGCAGCGTGATTTGCATTAGCTCACCGAGTTTTCCTGCCGGGAACTCATCCTTGCGGGCAAACCACAAAAGATACTCTTCCGGCAGGTCGATTAAGCGACGCCCTTTGTACTTGCCAAACGGCATTATCGTATTGGCTATTTCAATCAGCTGCTCTTTTTCCATCTCAGTTACCCAGCAAACGTAGCATCTCTGCTTCGTCGATCACTTCAATGCCCAATTCCTGCGCTTTCGCCAGTTTAGAACCTGCGGCTTCTCCGGCGATCACCAGATCGGTTTTCTTCGAAACGCTGCCCACGACTTTCGCGCCCAGTTCGACCAGGCGAGCTTTAGCATCATCACGCGACATCTGACTTAAGCTACCGGTGAGCACCACGGTTTTACCGGCAAACGGACTGTCGATCTCTTCCGCGTTAATCACCACCGGCGCAGGCCAGTGAACACCTTCCGCCAACAGCTCGCTGATGACATTGCGGTTACTGTCTTCGGCAAAGAAGTTGTGAACATGGGATGCGACGACAATTCCGACATCGGGCACTTTTTGCAGCTCTTCAATCGAGGCAGCTTCCAGTGCGTCCAGCGTGCCGAAATATGCTGCCAGACCTGCTGCAGTGGCCTCGCCGACTTCGCGAATGCCAAGCGCATAAAGGAAGCGAGCAAAGGTGGTTTCTTTCGCTTTTTCCAGCGCGTTAACCACGTTTTGCGCTGATTTCGGCCCCATTCTCTCCAGTCCGGTCAGTTTGCCTGCGGTGAGTTTAAACAGGTCAGCAGGTGTGTGGACGTACTCTTTTTCAACCAGCTGGTCGATGATTTTGTCACCCATACCGTCAACGTCCATCGCCCGACGGGAAACAAAATGTTTCAGCGACTCTTTACGCTGAGCGCCGCAAATCAGGCCACCTGTACAGCGGGCGACTGCTTCACCTTCCACACGCTCGACGTCAGAACCACATACCGGGCAATGCGTCGGGAATACAACCTCACGGGTGTCTTCAGGGCGTTCAGAAAGCACGACGTTAACCACCTGCGGGATCACATCGCCAGCGCGGCGGATCACCACCTTATCGCCAATACGTAAACCAAGACGTTCGATTTCATCGGCATTGTGTAAGGTAGCATTGCTCACCAGCACGCCTGCAACATGTACAGGTTCCAGACGCGCAACGGGCGTAATAGCGCCGGTACGCCCAACCTGAAACTCAACGTCGCGCACGAAAG
Source organism: Escherichia sp. MOD1-EC7011 (assembly GCF_002965005.1). Classification (NCBI taxonomy): domain Bacteria; kingdom Pseudomonadati; phylum Pseudomonadota; class Gammaproteobacteria; order Enterobacterales; family Enterobacteriaceae; genus Escherichia; species Escherichia sp. MOD1-EC7011. The sequence goes on along the minus strand of NZ_PTRD01000034.1, from coordinate 76,686 downwards.
TCATCTGTTCCTGCGCCGGGAATTTAAACGCCACAGCCCAGCGCGGGGCACGTGAAACAAACCCAAGCTGTTCCTGCTGCGCCAGTGAGTTGACTTTAATCACCACACCGTCGATATCAAAGCCCAGCGTCGGACGGTCTTCTTCCACTTTGTGGTAAAACGCCAGCACCTCTTCTGCCGATTCACATAACGTGACACGATCGCTGACCGGTAATCCCCACTTTTTAAATTGCATTAAACGACCAAGATGGGTGTCCGGCAGCTCGCCGCCTTCCAGCACACCAACGCCGTAGCAGAAGAACGTGAGCGGTCGCTTCGCCGTGATACGCGGATCAAGCTGACGCAGCGAACCTGCCGCAGCATTACGTGGGTTAGCAAATACTTTCCCGCCCGTGCGTCGCGCCTCTTCGTTGATCTTTTCGAACCCTGCTTGTGGCAGGAATACTTCACCACGCACTTCCAGGCGCGCCGGGATATTCTCACCATGCAATTTCAGCGGAATCGCGCGAATAGTACGGACGTTAGAGGTGATGTCTTCGCCGGTGGTGCCATCACCACGGGTCGCCGCACTGACCAGAACGCCATTCTCATACAGAATGCTGACGGCAAGGCCATCAAGCTTCAGCTCACAGCACCAGCTGACTTTTTCGTTACTTTTCAGACGATCCAGTACGCGTTTGTTGAAAGCGAGAAAACTCTCTTCATCAAAAACGTTGTCCAGCGACAGCATCGGTACTTCATGACGGATCTGGCTGAAGGCTGCCAGCGGCGCTGCACCTACGCGCTGGGTTGGTGAATCCGGGGTAATGAGTTCCGGATGTTTTGCTTCCAGCTCGCGCAGCTCACGCATCAGCCTGTCGTATTCAGCGTCGGGAATTTCCGGCGCATCCATCACATGATAAAGATATTCATGATGGCGAAGCGTCGTTCGCAGTTCTGTGAGTTGTCTTTCGATTGATTCCATATCGCACCATCAATGCTAAAAACCCCCGACAAGCGGGGGTTCGAAGAAGAGTTAATTTGCCTTAAGTGTATCAGACGTTAGCGTCTTTCACTTCGCGGATGATGTCCTGATACTCGCGCAGTTTCTGCGGAGTCATCATACGGCGCTGATCGTCAAGAACTACGCCACCGACTTCATCAGCGATATGCTGCGCAGATTGCAGCATCAGCTTGAAGTTTTGCAGTTCATCACCATAAGACGGAACCTGCATAAAGATAGTGACGCCAGGAGTGGTGAAATCCTTCATTTCAGGATCGAATGTTCCCGGTTTCACCATATTCGCCAGGCTGAATAACGCAGGGCCACTGCCGTCCGGGCTGAGATGACGATGGTAAATATTCATATCGCCAAAGATAAAGCCCGCCTGCTGAATGCTGTTAAGAAGCAGTTCACCATTCAGCTCGCTACCGTGATGCGCCGCGACGTTCATAATGATCACCGCTTCTTTACGCTTCGGCTTATCCATGACAGGTGCCGGTTCATTTACAGGTTCAGGCTGCGGTGCCGCTACGGGTTCCGCAACCTGGAAAGCCTGCTGCGCTGGTTGGGGCGCTGGCTGCGTCGGTTGCGGAGCTGGCGGTACTTGCGGAGCAACCTGCTGTTCAGGCTGCGGCTGGTAGGTCGGCTGCTGAACCGGCTGCGGTTGCTGAACCGGCTGCGCTGAATGCGGAGCATGTTGCGGCGATACCTGCGCTTCAGGCGGCTGCTGAACCGGTTGACGCGGCTGCGCAGACGCATAAGGCGGTTGGTACTGGTGTTGCGGCGACGGACGAGCAGCCTCATGCTCCTGGGCGTTAGCCGGGGCATGATTTACGCGGTGAACACGAACCTCACCAACGCCCTCATCATCTTCGACATCCTCATCATAAGAATCGTCGTCACGTTTTGACTTCATTCGTTTTAATGGCCGATCGCGGAACATAGAAGATCGTTCTTTACGGCTGGTCCAGAAACCATGTACCAGTAAAGCGATTATGGCGATCGCGCCAACAATGATTAATATCAGACGCAAATCCTGCATCATTATATTCTCTGTTGTTCTAACACCTTGCCACCACGGCAAACATTTACTCACTAAGAGTATTTGCCGATTACCTCGAGTGCAAGTGCACTCTTAACTTTCACAGCACAAAGATAGATGAAATCGTGCTTTTTGCTGTTTTTTCGAACATATCCTAACTGTCCATTGCGCAATTACCCGGTAAAATACGCAGAATTTTCCTGGGATTGGTCAAAAGGAGCATCTCCTGATTATGGTTTCAACATACACATCTTCCCCACGCAGCGGTTTTTACTATTTTGCGCAAGGCTGGAAGCTCGTCTCGCAACCCGGGATTCGGCGTTTTGTCATTTTACCTCTGTTGGTCAATATTTTGTTGATGGGAAGTGCATTCTGGTGGCTCTTTACCCAACTGGATGTCTGGATCCCATCATTAATGAGCCACGTGCCTGACTGGCTGCAATGGTTAAGCTATTTGCTGTGGCCTGTCGCGGTTCTCTCCGTGCTGCTGATTTTTGGCTATTTTTTCTCAACTATTGCGAACTGGATTGCCGCGCCATTTAACGGTTTATTGGCTGAACAACTGGAAGCAAGGCTGACAGGCGCTACGCCGCCGGATACCGGAATTTTGGGTATCATGAAAGATGTGCCGCGAATTATGAAACGCGAATGGCAAAAATTTGCGTGGTATTTGCCACGCGCCATCGTATTGCTGATCCTCTACTTTATCCCAGGCATCGGGCAAACCGTCGCGCCAGTGTTGTGGTTCCTGTTCAGCGCCTGGATGTTAGCCATTCAGTACTGCGACTATCCGTTCGACAACCACAAAGTGCCGTTTAAAGAGATGCGCACTGCCCTGCGCACGCGCAAAATCACCAATATGCAGTTTGGCGCATTAACGAGTCTGTTCACGATGATCCCGGTGCTCAACCTGTTCATCATGCCGGTGGCCGTCTGTGGCGCGACAGCAATGTGGGTCGATTGCTATCGCGCTAAACATGCACTATGGCGGTAACAATCTTCCGGTTGTTTTGTAAACTATTTGTATGAAACAAGGGTGGCTTATGCCACCCTTATTCCATCTTGCAAGTCATTATTTCCCTTCTGCATATAGATATGCTAAATCCTTACTTCCGCATATTCTCTGAGCGGGTATGCTACCTGTTGTATCCCAATTTCATACAGTTAAGGACAGGCCATGAGTAAGATTTTTGAAGATAACTCGCTGACTATCGGTCACACACCGCTGGTTCGCCTGAATCGCATCGGTAACGGACGTATTCTGGCGAAGGTGGAATCTCGTAACCCCAGCTTCAGCGTTAAGTGCCGTATCGGTGCCAATATGATTTGGGATGCCGAAAAACGCGGCGTGCTGAAACCCGGCGTTGAACTGGTTGAACCCACCAGCGGCAACACAGGTATTGCTCTGGCTTATGTGGCAGCCGCTCGCGGTTATAAACTCACTCTGACCATGCCAGAGACAATGAGTATTGAACGCCGCAAACTGCTGAAAGCTCTGGGCGCAAACCTGGTACTGACTGAAGGCGCGAAAGGCATGAAAGGCGCGATTCAAAAAGCAGAAGAAATTGTCGCCAGTAACCCAGAGAAATACCTGCTGCTACAACAATTCAGCAACCCGGCGAATCCGGAAATTCATGAAAAAACCACCGGTCCGGAGATCTGGGAAGATACCGACGGTCAGGTTGATGTATTTATTGCGGGTGTCGGTACTGGCGGTACGCTTACCGGCGTCAGCCGCTACATTAAAGGCACCAAAGGCAAGACTGACCTCATCTCTGTTGCCGTTGAGCCAACCGATTCTCCCGTCATCGCCCAGGCGCTGGCAGGTGAAGAAATCAAACCCGGCCCGCATAAAATCCAGGGCATTGGCGCTGGCTTTATCCCGGCGAACCTTGATCTCAAACTGGTCGATAAAGTTATTGGCATCACCAATGAAGAAGCTATCTCTACTGCACGTCGTTTAATGGAAGAAGAAGGCATTCTTGCCGGAATCTCTTCCGGCGCGGCGGTTGCTGCGGCGTTGAAACTACAAGAAGATGAAAGCTTTACCAATAAGAATATTGTGGTTATTCTGCCATCATCGGGTGAGCGTTATTTAAGCACCGCATTATTTGCCGATCTCTTTACCGAAAAAGAATTGCAACAGTAATGCCAGGTTGTTAAAAATGCGTAAAAAAGCACCTTTTCAGGTGCTTTTTTGTGGCCTACTTCAAATTTTAGCCTCTCCTGGCATTGATTCAGCCTGTCGGAACTGGTATTTAACCTGACTAATTATTTTGATGCGCGAAATTAATCGTTACAGGAAAAGCCTTAGCTGAATCGATTTTATGATTTGGTTCAATTCTTCCTTTAGCGGCATAATGTTTAATGATGAACGAAACGTCAGCGGTCGATATCCGCCAGCAATGGACTGTACAGAACACTTCGTGCGTCGCGTCTGTTAAAAACTGGCGCTAACAATACAGGCTAAAGTCAAACCGCCAGGCTAGACTTTAGTTCCACAACACTAAACCTATAAGTTGGGGAAATACAATGTTCCAGCAAGAAGTTACCATTACCGCTCCGAACGGTCTGCACACCCGCCCTGCTGCCCAGTTTGTAAAAGAAGCTAAGGGCTTCACTTCTGAAATTACTGTGACTTCCAACGGCAAAAGCGCCAGCGCGAAAAGCCTGTTTAAACTGCAGACTCTGGGCCTGACTCAAGGGACCGTTGTGACTATCTCCGCTGAAGGCGAAGACGAGCAGAAAGCGGTTGAACATCTGGTTAAACTGATGGCGGAACTCGAGTAATTTCCCGGGTTCTTTTAAAAATCAGTCACAAGTAAGGTAGGGTTATGATTTCAGGCATTTTAGCATCCCCGGGTATCGCTTTCGGTAAAGCTCTGCTTCTGAAAGAAGACGAAATCGTCATTGACCGGAAAAAAATTTCTGCCGACCAGGTTGATCAGGAAGTTGAACGTTTTCTGAGCGGTCGTGCCAAGGCATCAGCCCAGCTGGAAACGATCAAAACGAAAGCTGGTGAAACGTTCGGTGAAGAAAAAGAAGCCATCTTTGAAGGGCATATTATGCTGCTCGAAGATGAGGAGCTGGAGCAGGAAATCATAGCCCTGATTAAAGATAAGCACATGACGGCTGACGCAGCTGCTCATGAAGTTATTGAAGGTCAGGCTTCTGCCCTGGAAGAACTGGATGATGAATACCTGAAAGAGCGTGCGGCTGACGTGCGTGATATCGGTAAGCGCCTGCTGCGCAACATCTTGGGTCTGAAGATTATCGACCTGAGCGCCATTCAGGATGAAGTCATTCTGGTTGCCGCTGACCTGACACCGTCCGAAACCGCACAGTTGAACCTGAAGAAGGTGCTGGGTTTCATCACCGACGCGGGTGGCCGTACTTCCCACACTTCTATTATGGCGCGTTCTCTGGAGCTGCCGGCCATCGTGGGTACTGGTAGCGTCACTTCGCAGGTGAAAAATGACGACTATCTGATTCTGGATGCCGTAAATAATCAGGTTTACGTCAATCCAACCAACGAAGTTATCGATAAATTGCGCGCTGTTCAGGAGCAAGTGGCTTCTGAAAAAGCAGAGCTTGCTAAACTGAAAGATCTCCCGGCTATTACGCTGGACGGTCACCAGGTAGAAGTGTGCGCTAACATCGGTACTGTTCGTGATGTTGAAGGTGCAGAACGTAACGGCGCTGAAGGTGTTGGTCTGTATCGTACTGAATTCTTGTTCATGGACCGCGACGCGCTGCCAACAGAAGAAGAACAGTTTGCTGCCTATAAAGCAGTGGCTGAAGCGTGTGGTTCGCAGGCTGTTATCGTTCGTACCATGGATATTGGCGGCGACAAAGAGCTGCCGTACATGAACTTCCCGAAAGAAGAGAACCCGTTCCTCGGCTGGCGTGCTATCCGTATCGCGATGGATCGTAAAGAGATCCTGCGCGATCAGCTCCGCGCTATCCTGCGTGCCTCTGCTTTCGGTAAATTGCGCATCATGTTCCCGATGATCATCTCTGTCGAAGAAGTTCGCGCTCTGCGCAAAGAGATCGAAATCTACAAACAGGAACTGCGTGACGAAGGTAAAGCGTTTGACGAATCAATTGAAATTGGCGTAATGGTGGAAACACCGGCTGCCGCAACAATTGCGCGTCATTTAGCCAAAGAAGTTGATTTCTTTAGTATCGGCACCAATGATTTAACGCAGTACACTCTGGCAGTTGACCGTGGTAATGATATGATTTCACACCTTTACCAGCCAATGTCACCGTCCGTGCTGAACTTGATCAAGCAAGTTATTGATGCTTCTCATGCTGAAGGCAAATGGACTGGCATGTGTGGTGAGCTTGCTGGCGATGAACGTGCTACACTTCTGTTGCTGGGGATGGGTCTGGACGAATTCTCTATGAGCGCCATTTCTATCCCGCGCATTAAGAAGATTATCCGTAACACGAACTTCGAAGATGCGAAGGTGTTAGCAGAGCAGGCTCTTGCTCAACCGACAACGGACGAGTTAATGACGCTGGTTAACAAGTTCATTGAAGAAAAAACAATCTGCTAATCCACGAGATGCGGCCCAATTTACTGCTTAGGAGAAGATCATGGGTTTGTTCGATAAACTGAAATCTCTGGTTTCCGATGACAAAAAGGATACCGGAACTATTGAGATCATTGCTCCGCTCTCTGGCGAGATCGTCAATATCGAAGACGTGCCGGATGTCGTTTTTGCGGAAAAAATCGTTGGTGATGGCATTGCTATCAAACCAACTGGTAACAAAATGGTCGCTCCGGTTGACGGCACCATTGGTAAAATCTTTGAAACCAACCACGCGTTCTCTATCGAATCCGATAGCGGCGTTGAGCTGTTCGTCCACTTCGGTATCGACACCGTTGAACTGAAAGGCGAAGGCTTCAAGCGTATTGCTGAAGAAGGTCAGCGCGTGAAAGTTGGCGATACGGTTATTGAATTCGATCTGCCGCTGCTGGAAGAGAAAGCCAAGTCTACCCTGACTCCGGTTGTTATCTCCAACATGGACGAAATCAAAGAACTGATCAAACTGTCCGGTAGCGTGACTGTGGGTGAAACCCCGGTTATCCGCATCAAGAAGTAATTCTTGCCGCAATGAAAAATGGCGCCATCGGCGCCATTTTTTTATGCATCTAACAGCGGCGGCAAAATCAATTCATCGCTCTCATGCTGCTGGGTATAACGCATTACCTCCAGCACACGTAAGCCCGCGCTGTGTACTGCGTCGGTTAACGCCTTCCCTTTCAGTAATCCACTAATAAGCTGGGCGCAAAACAGATCGCCAGTACCTTTCAGGTCGGTTTTTACCCGTGAATGGGAAATGACATTCACGCTATCGGCACTGACCACCACCACCTGCATCTCCTGATGTTCTTCATTGCCGGAGGCGCTGGTAACAACCACCCATTTTAATGTCTCTGAAAGCAGGCTTTTTGCAGCAGCAATGGCGCTGTCGAGGTCGCGGCAGTTTTTACCGGTCAATATTTCCAGCTCAAAGATATTTGGCGTAATCCCCTGCGCCAGCGGCAGTAAATATTGCCGATACGCATCGGGAAGATCAGCTTTGACGTAAATACCGCTATCAATATCGCCAATCACCGGATCAACCATAATCAGCAAGTCAGGATGCTCTTCGCGTAAGGCTGTCAGCCATTCGGCAAGGATTTTGATTTGCGATGCCGTCCCCATATAGCCCGTGGTAACAGCGCGAAGTTGGCGCAGCGCATCACGCTCCTGTAGCGCACGCAAATAGCCGCTAAACCACTCGTCCGGAATCGCACCACCGTAGAACGTATCGTAATGCGGCGTATTGCTCAGCAACACGGTCGGCACGGCAAAGACATTCAGGCCGTTCTGTTTAATCGCAGGCACGGCGATGCTGTTACCTACGCTGCCATACACCACCTGCGACTGCACGGCGACGATATCCGCCTGCAGCGCCCTGCTCTTATCGTTAAACAACAACAAACTACTCATTTAGTTTTTCTCCTTGCCGATGATCCCCATCGTATTCCAACCGAAACTTTACCTGATTCTGGCAGTCAAATCGGCTATCACAAAACAAGGATAAGGTAATTCAGTGAAGAAAATCATTTGTCTGGTCATTACGCTGTTAATGGCACTTCCCGCTTACGCGAAGTTAACAGCCCATGAAGAAGCCCGCATCAACGCCATGCTAGAGGGATTAGCACAGAAAAAGGATTTGATATTTGTACGCAACGGCGATGAACACACCTGTGATGAAGCGGTTTCCCATCTGCGTCTGAAGCTGGGCAATACCCGTAATCGCATTGATACTGCCGAGCAATTTATTGATAAGGTTGCCTCGTCATCATCGATTACCGGAAAGCCTTACATTGTGAAGATCCCTGGTAAGAGCGATGAAAACGCGCAACCTTTTTTACATACGTTAATTGCCCAGACGGATAAAACGTTGCCTGCGCAATAATCTTAAATTCCCGCCCCCTGGCTAAAGTGTTCTTCGCCAAATACGCCGGTGGAAAGGTAGCGATCGCCGCGATCGCAGATGATCGCCACCACTACCGCGCCAGCGTTAGCTTTTGCCACGCGCAGCGCACCAGCAACCGCGCCGCCAGAACTAACGCCGCAGAAAATACCTTCCCGCACCGCCAGTTCGCGCATGGTGTTTTCCGCATCGCGCTGATGAATATCCAGCACCTCATCCACCAGCGAGGCGTTGAAAATCCCCGGCAGATACTCTGCTGACCAGCGGCGAATGCCCGGAATGCTGCTGCCCTCTTCTGGCTGCAGGCCGACAATGGTCACCGGTTTGGATTGCTCGCGCATAAACCGTGACACACCGGTAATGGTGCCGGTTGTCCCCATACTGGAGACAAAATGGGTAATGCGACCGCCAGTTTGCTGCCAGATTTCCGGCCCGGTGGTGGTGTAATGGGCGTAGGGGTTATCGGGGTTGTTGAACTGGTCAAGCAACTTGCCTTCGCCCCGGTTCGCCATTTCCAGCGCCAGATCGCGCGCACCTTCCATGCCTTGTTCTTTGGTCACCAGAATCAGCTCCGCACCATAGGCACGCATCGCCGCACGGCGTTCCTGGCTCATGTTGTCGGGCATCAGCAATTTCATGCGATAGCCTTTTAGCGCGGCGATCATTGCCAGCGCAATGCCGGTGTTACCGCTGGTGGCTTCAATCAACACATCGCCCGGTTTAATCTCACCGCGTTTTTCCGCCTCAACAATCATCGATAGCGCCGCACGATCTTTCACCGAACCTGCCGGATTATTACCTTCCAGCTTTAACCAGACTTCACTGCCGTTATCCGGCCCCATTCGCTGTAACTTCACCAGAGGCGTATTGCCTATTGTTTGTTCTAATGTACTCACGATCTCTGTCCATACATGGTGTTGCCTGATGCGAGGCTTGTGCGTCTTATCAGGCCTACAGGTTACAAAACCTTGCCATTAAAAAGCCCGGATCGCGGGAAGCGCCTCCGGGCGTTTAACATTCACTCAACCTATCAGGCGCTTTGTGCGAGAGCAAGTTCCTCATCGCGGGTTTCGATACGCTCGTCACCGTTATACAGCCGCGCATGTTGCAGCCCAACAAACAGGCGATCGCCGCGTACTGGCGCGTCATCCCCGCGCATCACCACGGTTAGCGGGTCGTCATACCACCCCAGCGGCTGCACAACTAATTGGGTGTAGTGGCCTTTCGGGCTGGCTTCCAGCACCTGAACCGGCAGCGGCGAATCCAGGCTGGTGCGGCGGCTGATATCCACTTCCCACGGGCGCAGGAAGAGATCCACCGGCCCCTGATAGGCAGGCGTATATCCCAGCGGCCAGCGATGTGCGCCAACATGGAACTGCCCGCCGCGAATGGTGCCACGCAGACGGTTTACTTCGCCCATAAATTCCAGCACAAAACGGGTCGCCGGTTCGCGCCATACCTGATCCGGCGCGTCAGCCTGTTCAATATTGCCCTGGCTCATCACCACCACGCGGTTGGCGACTTCCATCGCCTCTTCCTGGTCGTGGGTGACGAATACGCTGGTGAATTTCAGTTCTTCATGCAGTTGACGCAGCCAGCGACGCAGCTCTTTACGTACCTGCGCATCCAGCGCGCCGAACGGTTCATCAAGTAGCAGAATTTGCGGTTCAACAGCAAGCGCGCGCGCCAGCGCCACACGCTGTTTCTGACCGCCGGAAAGCTGCGCCGGATAACGATCCGCCAGATGAGCAAGCTGCACCATCTCCAGCAATTTTGTCACTTTCGCTTTGATGGCTGCGGCATTTGGCCGCTCGCGACGCGGCAGCACCGTCAGGCCAAAAGCGATATTGTCGAATACCGTCATATGGCGGAACAACGCGTAATGCTGGAACACGAAACCGACTTTACGGTCGCGCGCGTGCAGGCGGCTGACGTCAGTGCCGTGGAAGCGAATATGTCCGCTGGTTTGATGTTCCAGCCCGGCAATAATACGCAGCAGCGTGGTTTTCCCGGAACCGGACGGCCCCAGCAGCGCGACCATCTGGCCTGAAGGAATATCCAGTGAGATATCGTTCAGCACCTGGGTGCGACCAAAAGACTTCTTAATCCTGGCAATCTCAATGCTCATGATGTTCCTCCTGCTGCGCGCGTTTTTCCTGATTCTCCAGGCGCCATTGCAACATACTCTTCAAAAACAGGGTGATAATCGCCATCAGCGTCAATAACGCCGCAGCGGTAAAGGAGCCGACAGTGTTGTAGTCCTGCTCCAGCAATTCAATTTGTAACGGCAGCGACAGCGTTTCACCGCGAATCGAGCCGGAAACCACCGACACCGCGCCAAACTCACCAATTGCGCGGGCGTTGGTCAGCACCACGCCGTAAAGTAGCGCCCAGCGAATATTCGGCAATGTGACGCGACGAAACATCTGCCAGCCAGATGCACCAAGCAAAATCGCCGCTTCGTCTTCCTGGCTGCCCTGGCTCAACATCACCGGCACCAGCTCGCGCACCACAAACGGGCATGTCACGAAGATGGTGACCAGCACCATCCCCGGCCAAGAGAACATAATTTGTAGGTTATGCTCGTCGAGCCAACCGCCCAGCGGGCCGTTGGAGCCGTAGAACAGCAGATAAACCAGACCGGCAACCACCGGCGACACCGCAAACGGGATGTCCAGCAGCGTCAGCAGCAACTGACGTCCCGGAAAATCAAAACGCGTCACCAGCCAGGCCAGCAGAATGCCGAACACCAGGTTTACCGGCACGGCAATCAGCGCAATCATCACCGTCAGCCAGATGGCGTGCAGCATGTCCGGGTCGGCCAGATTCTGTAAAACCGGCATCAGCCCTTTGCTGAATGCCTGCACGAAGATGTAAATCATTGGCACCAGCAGGATGAACGCCGAAACCAGCATCCCGATGCCAATCAGAAACCATTTGCCCCAGTTAATCGGGCGCGCGTCATAACGCTTCAATTGGGTAACTTCCGCCATTAATGACCTACCACACGCCGACCAAAGCGACTTTGCAGAGTGTTAATAGAGAACAGCAGTAGCAGTGATGCCGCAAGGATCACCGAGGCAATCGCGCTCGCCGCCGGGTAATCAAACTCCTGTAAGCGAACGAAAATCATCAGCGACGTCACTTCCGTCTTCCATGCGATGTTCCCGGCGATAAAAATCACCGCGCCAAACTCACCGAGGCTACGGGTGAACGACAGCGCCACACCCGCCACCAGCGCAGGGGAAAGCTCCGGCAGCACCACTTTGCAGAAACTCTGCCAGCGCGTTGCTCCGAGCGTTTCCGCCGCTTCTTCATATTCCGGGCCTAACTCTTCCAGCACCGGCTGCACGGTACGCACCACAAACGGAATACTGGTAAAGGCCATTGCCACCGCAATCCCCAGCCAGGTGTAGGTAACTTTGATATCAAACTTCGCTAGCCATTCACCGTAAAAGCCGTTGACCGAAAACAGCGAAGCCAGCGTTAAACCTGCTACCGCCGTCGGCAATGCAAACGGCAAATCCATCAGCGCATCAAGCAGAGTGCGCCCCGGAAAGCGATAACGGGTTAGGATCCATGCCATCAGCAGACCGAAAACGCCGTTAAAAATCGACGCCACAAACGCCGACAGCAGCGTCACTTTATAGGCCGCGACCACCTGCGGATTGGTGATCACCTCCCAGTACTGCGCCCAGCTCATCTCAGAGAGCTGCATCACCAGTGCGGAAAGCGGCAGTAACAAAATCAGGCACACAAACAGCAGACTGGTGCCGAGGCTTAAGGTAAAGCCCGGCAGCACACGTCTGGAAGCGACGGCAAACATCAGCTACGCCCCGCCGCTAACAGCTTGTCTAACTCGCCGCCGCTGGTGAAGTGAGTTTTCATCACTTCCGGCCAGGAGCCAAATTTGTCTTCCACGCGGAACAGCTCGGTCTGCGGGAATTTATCTTTCAGTTTGTCCATAACTTCCGGGTTATTTACGCGGTAGTAATAGTCGGTGATGATGGTTTGCGCCTGCGGGCTGTAGAGCCAGTTCAGGTAAGCTTTGGCGGCTTTTTCCGTACCGTTGGCCTGCACGTTTTTATCCACCCACGCCACCGGGAACTCCGCCAGAATGTTGGTTTTTGGAATCACCACTTCGAAGCCCTGCGCTTCATACTGTTTACGGATGTTGTTCACTTCCGATTCGAAGCTGATCAGCACATCGCCCAAACCGCGCTCGGCAAAAGTGGTGGTTGCGCCACGACCGCCGGTATCGAACACTTCGACGTTTTTCAGGAACTGGGTCATAAACTGTTCGGTTTTGGCTTTATCGCCACCGTCGGCTTTATCCGCTGCGCCCCACGCGGCTAAATAGGTGTAGCGCGCGTTACCGGACGTTTTCGGGTTCGGGAAAATCAGCTTCACGTCGGAGCGAACCAAATCGTTCCAGTCGTGGATATTCTTCGGGTTGCCCTTACGCACCAGGAAGCCCATGGTGGAGTATAACGGCGAGCTGTTGTTCGGCAGGCGCGACTGCCAGTCGGCCGGGATCAGCTTGCCTTTGTCGTGCAGGATTTGTACGTCGGTCACCTGGTTATAAGTAACAACGTCGGCTTTTAAGCCCTGCAAAATCGCCAGCGCCTGTTTTGATGACCCGGCATGTGATTGTTTTATCGTCAGTTTGTCGCCGCCGTTATCTTTTGCCCACTGCTGTTCAAACGGGGTATTCAGGGCGGCAAACAGCTCGCGGGAGACGTCATAAGAACTGTTAAGCAGTTCCGTTGCCTGCACGTGGCCAGCCAGCAGCAGCGAAGCGACCAGCGCGAGAGAGTTCTTTTTCAGTAAGTTAACGGCCATTGCGCACCCTTATATATTTAATGACTTTCTAATAGCCATCATATTTATAACGGGCATGAAAGGAGTAACGGTTTTATATACCGTTTGGTGATTTGGAAGTTGAAAAGGGAATAAGAACTTGGTTCAACAGGCGTAATTGTTGCAGTCAGTTTGGACACGGACAGCGCGGAGAAACCGGAGCGTACACATAGTACGTGAGGATTTCGAGCACTGCCTGGGGCAAAAATGACAAATAAAATAGCCTGGTGAACTTAGTTCAAGACGAAATCCTCCCCACTAATGCAGGGAGGAAACAGAGGTGAATCAGATGCCGACGCTAACCGTCTCCGGTAGTGTGCTACCGCCATCGATCACATTCTGTGTACCTGTTAAATAGCTGGATTCATCCGACGCGAGGAAGGCTGCCAGTTCGCCGACTTCCAGCGGATCGGCGAGGCGACGCAGCGGGATTGCTTTTGCCATTTCGGTGAGCACCGATTCCGGATCTTGCGGATTTGACTGACGGGCGATGCTTTCCGCCATTGGCGTGCGAACGTAACCAGGGCAGATTGCATTAACGCGAATCCCCGACTGTGCATACTCCACTGCCAGCGATTTGGTCAGCCCCACAATCGCCGCTTTCGTTAAGGCATACGCTGTTTCGCCCGGATCGGCCACCATATCGCCGGTGACCGAAGACATCATCACAATGCGACCATCTTTGCGGGCAATCATCTCCGGCAGCACCGCCTTCGTGACGTTCCAGACACCTTTGATATTGATATCAATATGGAAATCGCGATCGTCATCGCTCATTTCAAGAAAACTACCCAGACGGCAAACACCTGCGTTATTCACCAGAATATCAATGCGCCCTTCTTTTTCCTTCGCGCGCTTGATCGCTGCCGTAACTGACGCCGGGTCGCGTACATCGGCAATTACCGCCGTACAGCGATGACCACGACCACACAGCTCATCCGCCAGCTTTTCAATCTCAGGGGAGATATCCAGCAAGATTAGGTTTGCGCCATGACGCGCAAAGGTTCTGGCAATTCCTTCACCAATGCCTTGCGATGCGCCCGTAATCAGTGCTGTCTTGCCCGTGAGTTTACCCATTTCAAGTTTCTCCTTTTGAATACAGAGCATTACGCTCTATTGTCCCTACCATACCTGAATAACAGATCAATGCTGAGGAGTGGATCTAAATTCAGGAAAATCTTAAGTAAAATCTCCCATAACCACAACTCTGTCATTGTATGCATTCCCTGCTGTACATAATCAGGCAGGGAGATATGATTCACTCCATATGAAATTATTCGAAGGCAAATATTTAAGGTGATTGTATATGCAACTTGAAAAAATGATTACTGAAGGTTCGAACAGCGCCTCGGCTGAAATCGACCGCGTATCGACGCTGGAAATGTGCCGAATTATCAATGATGAAGATAAAACCGTTCCATTGGCCGTTGAGCGAGTACTGCCGGATATCGCAGCGGCGATTGATGTCATCCACGCCCAGGTCAGCGGTGGCGGTCGTCTGATTTATATCGGTGCCGGAACTTCCGGTCGGTTGGGGATTCTGGATGCCAGCGAGTGCCCCCCAACCTACGGCGTGAAACCTGGTCTGGTGGTTGGTTTGATTGCTGGCGGCGAATATGCCATTCAGCACGCGGTGGAAGGCGCGGAAGACAGCCGGGAAGGCGGCGTCAACGATCTGAAAAATATTGCGTTAACGGCGCAGGATGTGGTTGTCGGTATTGCTGCCAGTGGTCGCACGCCGTATGTGATTGCCGGGCTGGAATACGCTCGCCAGTTGGGCTGCCGCACGGTGGGCATTTCCTGTAATCCCGGTAGTGCTGTTTCAACAACCGCAGAGTTTGCTATTACGCCAGTCGTCGGGGCTGAAGTGGTTACCGGTTCTTCGCGGATGAAAGCAGGTACGGCGCAGAAACTGGTGCTCAACATGCTCTCCACCGGGCTGATGATTAAGTCAGGAAAAGTGTTCGGCAACCTGATGGTCGATGTGGTCGCCACCAATGAAAAACTACACGTGCGCCAGGTCAATATTGTCAAAAACGCGACCGGATGTAGCGCGGAACAGGCGGAAGCGGCGCTAATTGCCTGCGATCGCCACTGCAAAACAGCGATTGTAATGGTCTTGAAAAATCTCAATGCCGCAGAAGCGAAAAAACGCCTGGCGCAGCATGGCGGTTTTATTCGTAAGGCTCTGGAAAAGGAATAACCTATGGCTAAAGAGATCAGCAGTGAGCTTCTGAACACCATTCTTACCCGCGTCGGCGGCGCGGGAAATATCGCCAGTTGTGGTCACTGTATGACGCGTCTGCGTCTCGGTGTACATGACAGTTCACTGGTTGATCCTGATATCAAAACGCTGGAAGGGGTGAAGGGTGTCATTTTGACCAGCGATCAAGTACAGGTGGTATTTGGGTCGGGCAAAGCGCATCGTGCCGCAAAAGCGATGAGCGTGTTGTTGGGTGAAACACCAGTGCAGGATGCCGCAGAAATCGCCGCTCAGAACAAACGTCAGTTAAAAGCCAGACAAACCTCTGGCGTGCAGCAATTTCTCGCCAAATTCGCCACTATCTTTACGCCGCTAATCCCCGGATTTATTGCCGCCGGTCTGCTGCTGGGGATTGCGACGTTAATCGCCACGGTGATGCACGTTCCGGCAGATGCCCAGGGAACGCTGCCCGATGCGCTGAATTTTATGAAGGTATTCAGCAAAGGCTTATTCACCTTCCTGGTGATCCTGGTGGGATATAACGCCGCTCAGGCCTTCGGCGGCACAGGTGTAAATGGCGCGATTATCGCCGCACTGTTTTTGCTCGGTTATAACCCAGGCGCGACCACCGGTTACTACGCTGGTTTTCACGATTTCTTCGGCCTGCCTATCGATCCGCGCGGAAATATCATCGGCGTACTGATTGCCGCCTGGGCCTGCGCCCGCATTGAAGGTATGGTGCGTCAATTTATGCCGGACGATCTCGACATGCTGCTGACCTCGTTAATCACTCTGCTGATCACCGCTACGCTGGCATATCTGGTGATTATGCCGCTGGGAGGCTGGTTATTCGAAGGCATGTCCTGGCTGTTTATGCATCTGAACAGTAATCCACTTGGCTGTGCAGTGCTTGCCGGACTGTTCCTGATTGCCGTGGTCTTCGGCGTGCATCAGGGCTTTATTCCCGTTTATCTTGCCTTGATGGACAGCCAGGGTTTCAACAGTCTATTCCCGATCCTTTCAATGGCAGGCGCAGGTCAGGTGGGCGCGGCGCTGGCGCTTTACTGGCGCGCGCAGCCGCACAGTGCCTTACGCAGCCAGGTGCGCGGGGCGATTATCCCTGGTCTGCTGGGCGTTGGTGAACCGTTGATTTACGGTGTCACCCTGCCGCGCATGAAACCGTTTGTTACCGCTTGTTTAGGCGGCGCAGCAGGTGGATTGTTTATTGGTCTTATCGCATGGTGGGGTCTGCCGATGGGGCTAAACAGTGCCTTTGGGCCGTCTGGCCTGGTGGCGTTGCCGCTGATGACTTCGGCACAAGGCATCCTTCCGGCAATGGCTGTGTATGCAGGTGGGATTCTGGTGGCATGGATTAGCGGATTCATTTTCACCACGCTCTTTGGCTGCCGTGACGTCAATCTGGACTAAGCCGTAACTTAGAAACAAAACAGCCCGATACGCTACGCTTATCGGGCCTGCAGGTTAACTGCAATTTATTGAATTTTAACGATCATACAGGCCGGATAAAGCATTTACGCCGCTCCGGCAAGACGCTACAGGTGCGTGAGTAAAACTTACAGCGCCATCAGCTTGTCCAGCGACGGTGCGAAGTAATAGCCGCCAGTGACCGGTTTGGTGAAACGTAACATTGCGTCACGTTTGCCATCAGTATCGCCAAACATGCTCAGCAGCTGTTGCTCAATGTTGTGCAGACGTGCGCAGTAAGCGCAGAAGTACAGACCGTGCGTGCCGCTGGCTGTACCGTATGGCAAGCTCTGGCGAACAATCTTCAGCCCTTTGCCGTCTTCTTTCAGATCAACGCGGGTCAGGTGAGAGGTTTCCGGACGTTCGTCGCCGTCAATCTCTTCGTTGGCTTCTTTGGTGCGCCCGATCATCATCTCCTGATCGTGAACACTCATACGGTTAAGCTGCTTCAAGTTGTGCTCCCAACGCTGCACAAACACATAGCTGCCGCCCGCATCCACGCCGTCTTTGATAACCGCCACTTCGCGACGCGTCTCTTCACCCGCCGGGTTTTCTGTACCGTCAACAAAGCCGCTCAGGTCACGCTCTTCAACCCAACGGAAGCCGTGGATCTCTTCTTTCACTTCAATGCAGTCACCAAAGGCTTCCATCGCCGCCTGAGCGACAGAGAAGTTTACGTCGTGACGCAGAGAAAGAATGTGGATCAACACATCGAACTGGGTCGTCGGCGCAAGACCTTTACCGTAGCCCGGAAAATCTTTCAGCTCTTCGGCCCCAACGCCGCCACTCAGAGCACGCCAGGTGTTGTTACCAAAGGCAACCACAGCACCGAGATGCGCGTCCGGGAATTTTGCTTCAAAGGTTGCCAGTTTATCGGCAAAGGTTTTACTGGCCGCACGCAGGGCATCAACATCCCCTTTTACGTTGGCTTCAATCCAAATCGCTGCGCGGCAATGTTCTGGCAAAATGCCACTCTGAACCTGAGACATTGTTCCTCCTGAAAATAAGAATGCCACGCAATCCGTGGCATTGTTGGGCGCTATTTTACGTGTTTTTTCGCGGCGGCGGTTTGTTCAGACGCAAATTAACGCCGCCAGATAATTTTACTGACTTTCCAGTTTTTCAGGGTATCGTCTGAAGGCATTAACCCTTCAGGACCACTCCACTCACCGCTGAACTGGTAGCTAATATGTTGACTACCTTCGGCTTTACATTCGACAGCACGATTATCATCACCATCAGCTTTTTGGCAATTGCCAAATGCTTTGCTGTAAAGGTCGCTAAACGGTGTTCCGATTTTAACACCCGTATCAGCAGGAATATCGCTATCCAGCACGTCAATACGGCTGATTGTGCCCTGATCGCCGTTAATCACCATCGCCACGTTGTCGCCTTTCATCACTTCGAAAAAGCGCACCACGTTGCCGTTCGCGGTTTTCATTCCGCTGCGCAGGCGATAATCGCCATCAAGCGCATCGGCAATGGCTTGTTCTTGCAGTGGTGTGGACGCCGTTAATTCACCCACGCCCTGCTCGCTCACTTTGGTGGACGAACCAAACCAGTTCCACGGGTTAGCGGCAGACCAGTTAACTGACGACATAGTGGAACAGCCGGTCAGCATCAACGGCATAGCGCATAACATTAAACGCAGCGATTTCATGTCACTTCCTTTGGTTATTCAATAACGTTGCTTGGAGTGCAAATTCACCAAAAAGTGCCGTTATTCTTTTTCTTCATTAAAACAAGCGCGTAAACGTCGATTGGTCAGCAGCCAGATTAACGCCACAATATCCGCCACTACCAGCGCCAGACCGATACCGCTAACGGATTCACCGTTCAGCCACAGCCACGGTTGCCAGCAAAGTAAAACCACTTGCGCTAACAGCAACAGAAAATAGAGCACATGCCAGATACGGGGAAACGTAGCCCGCCGACCGCTCAACAAAAACGCCAGCACCGCCGGAATGCCAGGAATCAGCCCCAGCCAGAAATTATCGTGATCGGGATAAAACAGATTCAGCAGCGCACTACCCTGCTCGCGCGATGCACCGGCAATAACAAACAGTACCCAGGTTCGCGCCTGTAGCAAAAGCACAATCCAGAAGAGAAAAGGTAAACGCAGGCGTCCGTGCGCATCATAATGGACAGGATGAAACTCAGTACTCTTCATCTTCAATCAAACGCTTACCCAGACTCAGCACGTCGGCGTGTTCATATCCCAGGCGTTCATACATTCCGAGCACCATGTCGTTATCTTCCGGCACGTTGATCTGAATTTTCGGGCAGCCGCGAGCAATCAGCTTTTTCTCCAGCCGATTAAGCAGCGCATTAGCAATGCCACGCCCACGAAACTCAGGATGCACGCCAAGATAATAAGCAGATCCGCGATGCCCGTCATAACCGCCCATCACCGTTCCCACCACTTCACCGTTCACCTCAGCGACCAGAAACAAACTGACGTCATGGTTCATCTTGCGCTCGATGTCCATTTCCGGATCATTCCACGGACGCAGCAAGTCGCAACGCTCCCAAAGGGTGATGACCTCTTCGAAATCTTCCTGGCGAAATACGCGTATCTCCATGGTATTCGTTACCTTTTTGCGGGTTAAAAGGGTGATTATGGCGTGAACGGTCGAATTAGCCAATATCTGACGAAAATCGGTTGAAAAAGTGGCATAATGGGGAGTTGTCAACTATTGAAATGAAAAGTAAAACAATTCTCAACAGCAAACGGTCGTAACGGATTACGCGATACGATATAACATCTGGAACTTTATTATTACAACTCAGGCCGTATGAGCACTTTTAAACCACTAAAAACACTCACTTCGCGCCGCCAGGTGCTGAAAGCCGGATTGGCTGCCCTGACGTTGTCAGGCATGTCGCAAGCCATCGCCAAAGAAGAACCTTTAAAAACCAGTAACGGACACAGCAAGCCAAAAGCCAAAAAAGCCGGCGGCAAACGTGTCGTTGTTCTCGATCCAGGCCACGGCGGGATTGATACCGGGGCGATTGGCCGCAATGGATCGAAAGAAAAACATGTGGTGCTGGCGATTGCCAAAAACGTCCGTTCCATTTTGCGCAATCATGGCATTGATGCGCGTTTAACGCGTTCTGGCGATACGTTTATCCCACTGTACGATCGCGTTGAAATCGCCCATAAACATGGCGCGGATCTGTTTATGTCAATTCACGCCGACGGCTTTACCAACCCAAAAGCCGCTGGTGCATCAGTCTTTGCCCTCTCTAACCGTGGCGCAAGTAGTGCGATGGCAAAATATTTGTCGGAACGCGAAA
This sequence comes from Escherichia sp. MOD1-EC7011, assembly GCF_002965005.1. Classification (NCBI taxonomy): domain Bacteria; kingdom Pseudomonadati; phylum Pseudomonadota; class Gammaproteobacteria; order Enterobacterales; family Enterobacteriaceae; genus Escherichia; species Escherichia sp. MOD1-EC7011. The sequence continues at coordinate 56,322 of NZ_PTRD01000034.1, read as the reverse complement.
ACCGTGCCGATGAAGTCGCCGGGAAAAAAGCGACTGACAGAGATCATCTATTGCAGCAAGTGCTGTTTGATCTGGTGCAAACAGATACCATTAAAAACAGCCTGACGCTTGGCTCGCATATTCTGAAGAAGATTAAGCCGGTGCATAAGCTGCACAGCCGCAACACTGAGCAAGCCGCGTTTGTGGTATTGAAATCGCCGTCGGTTCCTTCAGTGCTGGTGGAAACTTCGTTTATCACCAACCCAGAAGAAGAGCGACTGTTAGGCACGGCGGCGTTTCGTCAGAAAATCGCCACAGCGATTGCTGAAGGCGTGATCAGTTATTTCCACTGGTTTGACAACCAGAAAGCACACTCGAAAAAACGGTAAGTTATGAAGCCCGACGCACACCAGGTTAAACAGTTCCTGCTCAACCTTCAGGACACAATTTGCCAGCAACTGAGCGCCGTAGATGGCGCAGAGTTTGTCGAAGATAGCTGGCAGCGCGACGCTGGCGGCGGCGGACGTAGCCGGGTGTTGCGTAATGGTGGTGTTTTCGAACAGGCGGGCGTCAACTTTTCTCACGTCCACGGCGAGGCGATGCCTGCTTCCGCCACCGCTCATCGCCCGGAACTTGCCGGGCGTAGTTTCGAGGCGATGGGCGTTTCGCTGGTCGTGCATCCGCATAACCCGTATGTTCCCACCAGCCACGCGAATGTGCGCTTTTTTATTGCCGAAAAACCGGGTGCCGAACCCGTCTGGTGGTTTGGCGGCGGCTTCGACTTAACCCCCTTCTATGGCTTTGAAGAAGACGCCATTCACTGGCACCGCACCGCCCGTGACCTGTGCCAGCCGTTTGGCGAAGACGTTTATCCACGTTATAAAAAGTGGTGCGACGAATACTTCTACCTCAAACATCGCAACGAACAGCGCGGTATTGGCGGGCTGTTCTTTGATGATCTGAACACGCCAGATTTCGACCACTGTTTTGCCTTTATGCAGGTGGTAGGCAAAGGCTACACCGACGCTTATTTACCAATTGTAGAGCGACGTAAAGCGATGGAATACGGCGAGCGCGAGCGTAATTTCCAGCTCTACCGTCGCGGTCGTTATGTCGAATTCAACCTGGTCTGGGATCGCGGCACGCTGTTTGGCTTACAAACTGGCGGGCGCACCGAATCGATCCTGATGTCAATGCCGCCGCTGGTACGCTGGGAGTACGATTATCAGCCGGAAGAAGGCAGTCCGGAAGCGGCGTTGAGTGAGTTTATTCAGGTCAGGGATTGGGTGTAACTCCCTCACCCCAACTCCCGCATCCGCTGATGCAGCGTCAGTGACGGCTTCTCGGCAAACAGTTGCTGGTAATCCGTGGCGAATTGCCCCAGATGCCAGAATCCCCATTGCATGGCGGCGTCTTTTACCGTTGTGCTTTGCGACCACGGGCTTATCAGTTCGCGTCGCACGGCGTTCAGACGAATACGTTTCAACCACGCGTTCGGGCCAATGCCTAAAATAGCGTGAAACGCGTTTTGTAACGTGCGGCGACTGACATGCAGTTGATTACACAAGTCCAGCACCGTCACCGGTTCGGACATGTTTTCCAGCACATATTCACGGGCGCGGGAAAGCAATCGACGGTAACTCTGATGACTGATGCTTTCCGCCGTCATCATCGGCTGCGCTTCTTCCAGCATCGCCCCCATCGCCATTAGCAAATTATCCCCCAGCACTTTACGCACAGCAGGCTGATGAAGATTTTCCGGTTTCTCGCAAAACGTCGCCAGCGCCTGTTGGACAAAGCCCCACAGAGCGGCTTTATGCTGCTCTTTCACTTCCAGCGCCGACTGGCTACGCAGCATATGTAATACCCGATCCGGATTATGCAAAAAGTTAGCCTGCCGGGTAATGACGTCTTCAGAAAGCACCACGCCAAGGATCGTGTAATCGTCCGGCGTACTTAATTCAAACTCGGTTCCACCAGGGCGCGTGGCAATTTCTGCGCTTCCCAGACATTGCGAACCGATAAATCCCTGTTCACCACGTGTCGCCGGAATGCCAAACCAGAACGAGTTCGGCCAGACCAGGCACGACTGACGCAGCGCCAGACCGGTGTATTCACGGAAAACCTGAATATCATCGAGCAGGATTTCCGTAAATTCACCATGAAACTTGCCCGGATGGAGCTGATCGTAAATCTGCTGCCAGGCGGTAATCGTCAAGGCATGTTCATAGACATCCGTTGTCTGTCGTTGATGAACATTATCCACTTCGACCTTCGGCGTGAGCTTCAGGTTTTCGGGTAAGGGTTCATGATAAAGATGGTGCAAATTGGCTGTACGGGTCTTTTTCATGATGTTAATGCCGGGTGTTGTATGACACCCGGCACCTCCGACAGGTTAATGGGGCTTGAGACGATAACGACTACTGCGTTTACGTAACGTCCCGGCAGAAAAGAGCTGTTCGAGCGCATTTCTGGCTTTTTCCAGCGGCCAGCCAAAGTGGGCAGCCACTTCTCCTGCCGTCATTCCCTGACGTACTGATGTTAACAGCGCCAACAACTCGTCAGCAGATCCCTCGGCAATAGCGGACGCATCAGGTTGCTTCGGCTGGCGATTAAAGCCAGTAACCAGCCACTGGGTGTCATCATCAGGCCGACCAATCTCCTTACGGCTGATGACACGCCCGGTACGCATCGCGGCGGCACAACCTGCGTCCAGCGCCGCACGACACGCCGCCAGATCGCCTTCCACCACCAGCGTTAAGCGACCAGGGTCAAGCACTTCGTGACTGAGCAGACGCACGTTAGCCGCTTTCAGCATGGCATCCGCCGCATCTATCGCGGCGACCATGCCGTCCACTTCCAGCAATCCCAGTGCATTGATCATCGGCAACCTCCGTTACGCACGCTGGATTGGATTACGCGCGATTTCCAGCACTGCATCGGTAAAGGCGTTGCAGGCCGCTTTACACGCTGCCTGGCTACCGGTTAAAAATGCTGCCGAGTAGTTAGTTTCAGACGGTGGCGGGACATAGGTCACCAGCTGTACGTCGGCAGATTTCAGGGCTGCATCAATGCCGTAGGTCGCTTCCAGCGGCGGTGCCACCAGATACGCCATCGGATCGCCAAGCGTGATCCCGGCGGTTGATGAGAGATAAGAACCGGTACGCGAAACTACATGTGCCAGGAAGGCTGTATTTTCTGCGTCATTAGCCCACTGGAAAGCAGCGCCATTTTCAATATGCGCAACCATCGCATCCAGACCTGCACGCACTTCCGCCGGGTTTGGCCCACCAAGCATAATCAGCACTTCACCGGCAGTCGGTGACGGTCCGTGTGCAGCGCCCGCATACAGCGAGCGACCATACACCACTTCGACCATCGCCTGTTTGGTCGCTTCGTCAGCCGCAATGTAGGTTACGTCATCGGAGTCGGCAGAAATCAGCCCGAGGCTACGAATATGCGGCGGCAATTTCAGTTCACGCGCAAATTCGGCGTTAACGGAGGCAATCACCCGCATGGCGGTGACAGACGGTCGAATCAAATCTAAAGCTGGCATGATGCCTCCTTATCGGGTCATGTTGATGCCGGATGCTTTCTGCTCCAGCATACGTTTCGCCAAATCCACAATGACGGCTGCGGCTTCAACCGGCGGTGTGCCGCCCTGGTGAATGTTAGAGATACAGGTGCGATCGGCCTCAACGGTGGTCGCCATACGCGGCGAGTAAACGGCGTAGCAGGAGAGGCTTTCTGACTGCCCTAATCCCGGGCGTTCGCCCACCAGCAGGATCACCACTTTCGCGCCGAGGATCTCACCGATCTGATCTTCAATCTTCACGCGACCATAACGAACAAAGAATGGCGTACCGACTTTCAGCCCGGCCTGTTTCAGGCCCGCCATCAGCGGCGGCAGGATCTCTTCGTAGTTCACGGTGATCGCATCAGTTGACAGGCCATCGGAGACAACGACCTGTACGTCCGGATTGGCAACGCACTGTGCTTTCAAGGCTTCAACAGCTTCCGCACACAGGCGACGCCCCATGTCCGGGCGAGTCAGGTAGAGATTTTTGTCACTGATTTCAGAGCGTACTTCCAGCAAACCCTGCGCTTTCACCCACTCTTCCGGCACTTCTTTCAGTACGGTATCTTTCGAACGAGAGTGGTCGGCCAGGAAACGCAGCAACGCCTGAGTACGCGGACGCGGGCCGGCACGACCGGTACAAACGCGAGCCACGGTGCTGCGACGCAGTTCTGTTAATACGTCTGCGCGATGCGGATTTTCCACGCCAATCCATGCCTTCGCTTCAGCGGAACCTAAATCCAGCGCGCAACTTTCAGAGGTCACCGGCGCAGCGCACGTTGTGGTGGCGCATTTGGTTTCCGCTGGCGCGGCATCCGCCTGCCCCATTGACGCCATCACGCTGCGTACAATTTCTTCAATCTGTTTTTGATCCATGATGTGTTATCTCCGCGTCATCAGAAGAACAGTGACGGATCGCCCGCCCGTTTGGTCAGGCGACCGTTTGCCATAATGCCCATGCTTTCCAGCCAGCGTTCAAACTCCGGTGACGGACGCAGGTTGAGTAACTGACGCACTGTGGCGGTGTCATGGAAGGCGGTGGTCTGATAGTTGAGCATGATGTCATCGCCTAACGGCATCCCCATGATGTAGTTGCAGCCTGCGGTGGCGAGCAGGATCATCAGGTTTTCGTTGAGGTTCTGGTCAGCGTCAGCGTGGTTGGTGTAACAGCAGTCACAGCCCATAGAGATGCCGCTCAGCTTGCCCATAAAGTGATCTTCTAAGCCCGCACGGATAATCTGACGGTCATTGTAGAGATACTCCGGCCCAATAAAGCCGACCACGGTGTTGACGATAAACGGATCGTAATGACGCGCCAGCCCATAGTTACGTGCTTCCATCGTCACCTGGTCTGCGCCGAAGTTAGCGCCAGCGGATAGCGCTGAACCTTGTCCGGTTTCGAAGTAGAGGCAGTTTTCCCCGGCGATACGGTTGAACTCTGCACCCACTGCGCGCGCTTCGTCGAGCATCGCCAGTTCCACACCAAACTCTTTCAGCCCTTTTTCACTGCCACAGATACTCTGGAAAATCAGCCCGCCTGGTGCGCCACGACGGATCGCTTCGATCTGGGTGGTGACATGCGCCAGCACGCAGCCCTGAGTTGGAATGTTGAATTTGTCGATAACACCGTAAATGGTGTCCAGCACGCGGCTTAAGTTTTCCACGTCATCAGTCACCGGGTTAACGCCAATCACCGCATCGCCCACGCCGAAAGAAAGCCCTTCGTAGATTTGTGCGGCAATACTTTGCACGTCATCACGGGTATCGTTCGGCTGCAAACGGGCGCTGAAAGTGCCTGGGATACCGATGGTGGTATTGGCCTTTTTGATCACCGGCATTTTCTTCGCGCCGTAGATGAGATCCGCGTTGGAACAAATCTTCGCCACCGCCGCGACCACTTCCGAGGTCAGCCCTTTGCGGGTAAAGGCAATGTCATCCACGCTGGTTTCGTCGCTCAGCACATACTCGCGCAATTCGCTGATGCTCCAGTTTTTAATCTGGTTGTAGGCCGTTTCGTTAACGTCGTCCTGAATCAGCCGCGTTACGCAGTCCTCTTCATAAGAAATCACCGGATTATTGCGGATATCCGCCACCGTCATTTCCGACAACACCTGCTTTGCCGCCACGCGCTCCTGCGAGCTTGCCGCTGCAACGCCCGCCAGCACATCCCCCGAACGCAGTTCGTTGGCTTTAGCCAGCACCTCTTTTACATCCTTAAACTGATATACATTGCCGAACAATGTGGTCTTTAGTTTCATAAGTCGTTCCCTCAGGAAGGAAATGCGAGTGATTTCACCGTCACCGGCACAACCGATCCGCCAAAAAGAGGCGTACCAATGTCGATATAGTCCCCCGCGCGAACAATCACTTCGTCAATGACTGCCAACGGGAGTTGTTGTAGCTGTGGGCGCAATAACATGCCCAGAGCTTTACCAAAGTCCTGCCCGGCTACCACCAGCAGGGGATGCGGATTCGGAAAACGCGCGACGAATTGGGTCAACGCGTCGATGACCGTCAGTAATGCGGCATAACGCACGGGAAGCCCGGCGGGTAGCGCCAGCACGTATGCGTCTGTTTGGGGACAAAGATCGAGCTGCGCCAATGCCTGCTGCCAGGCATCAACCAGGTTCGACTCAGTCTGTGGGATGGCCACCGGCAGATTGCGTATCGGCAAATCAACGCCATCCAGCCAAATTGTGCTGCCGGAAAGCGATAGCGTATGCGCGCCCGCGCCAATCACCGTGGCGCGCACGGTTTGCGCCGGAAACTGCACGTTCATCTCACGCAGGCGCGGATGTTCATGCAGCGCCGTCGCCAGCAGCGGGCCAATATCGGAAAAACAAAACGGGTCGGCAGGCTGATGGCGGTAACACTCGCCCACGCCGCCAGAAAGGGTGATAACGTCCGGTTTCACATCGGCGGGCAGAAGGCCGGTTTGCATCAACTGCTGCGCAAGCGCAGAGAGCGTGCCGCTCACCACTTCCACAATAAGCTCCGCCATCCGCCGGGTAACCTGCCCAAGCTGTGCGCCAGTGAGTGCGCAGGCGTCGGTTCCCTTGCCAAAAAGGTCATCGACAATCATCTGCCCCGGCTTGTGGGCGTAAACCACCCGGCCCTGGCTATCCGTTTCCAGCAGACGTCCGCCGACGTTCAGGCAGGCGGTTCCGCTCACCTTTCCCGCTTCAAAGAGCGCGTAGTTTGACGTACCGCCGCCAATATCAATATTCAACACCCGGCACATCCGCTGTTCCGACAGGGTTTGCGCCCCGGCGCCGTGTCCGGCAATCACCGATTCCAGATGCGGCCCGGCGCTGGCCACCACAAAATCGCCCAGCGACTGGGAAAGCGTCATGACCGCCGGACGCGCATTGCGGGTTTTCGCACTCTCGCCGGTGATGATAATGGCCCCGGAATCAACGCTTTCCGGCGCAATGCCCGCAGCCTGATATTGCTCAAGGATTAAAGTTTTCAGCTCCGCTTCTTTTAATCCGCCCTGTTTATCGACAGGGGTAAAGAACACCGGGCTTTGCCAGCTAATTTCGCGTTTGATGAATTCGTAACGCGGCACCTGCGACACTGCCGCACGGTTAACCAGTTCCAGACGGGAAAAGATCACCTGGGTGGTGGTGGTGCCGATATCGATACCGACGCTCAGTAGCTGGCGAGTGTTCACGATTGTGCCTCCGCTTCGGTTTTAACCTGTGCTGCGTCATCTTTCGGCACCAGCATCATTGCCACGCCAATCGCCGTGACGCCGCCAATCAGCTTGCCGACAATCATCGGGAAGATCATCGCGTTCATGTTGGCCGCCGCAAAACCTAAGTGATCGCCCAGAGCGAACGCCGCAGAGACGGCGAAGGCGCAGTTGATCACTTTGCCGCGGGTATCCATCTGCTTCATCATGCCGAACATCGGGATATTGTTGGCAAGCGTTGCCACCATGCCCGCTGCCGCAATATTATTCACATTCAGAAGCTTACCGACGCTCATCAACGGTTTTTCAAACCAACGGGTGAGCAGCAGCACCATCGGATACGCTCCCAGCAGCACGCAGGAGATAGAACCAATAACTTCGATGGCGCGCATCACTTCGCCAGGTTTATCGCCGGGCGCTATAAAGATAGGATCAAGACCTGGAATAAGTTCCCAGCCAAGCAGGAATTTCACTACCGCGGCGGCAAGGCCAATCGTAATCAGCGCGACGAGGAATTTGGCGAAGATCTGGAAGCCGTTGATCATTTTTTCCGGGATGAACTTCAGCCCCAATGCCACCAGCACCGCGACAATTAATACCGGGATCATGTTCATCAGGATCAACGCGAAGGTGAATTCCACCGGCTGACCGTTGATCTGCACGCCGGAATACATGGCGATTAAGCCACCCGCGATACAGCCGATGGGGATGGTGACGATCCCGGCCAGCACGCCAAGCGCCAGGTAACGACGGTCGGAAGGTTCGATAATGCCGAGCGCCACGGGAATGGAGAACACAATCGTCGGCCCCATCATCGAGCCCAGAATCAAACCTGAGTATAGCCACGCCGCCACATCGCCGCCCGCCAGCTCTTTAGCGAGGAAGAAGCCGCCCATATCGCACGCCAGCAGCGTTCCGGCGAACATTGACGGGTTAGCGCCAAGCATTTCATACAGCGGGATAATGACCGGGCCCAGCACATGCGCCAGCACCGGTGCCAGCGCAGTCATACCGACCATCGCCAGACCCAGCGCGCCCATCGCCATAAAGCCTTCTTCGAACTGCCCGCCCGATCCTTCAATACTTTTACCGAATTTACCGAGGAAACGTGCAGAACCGCCGAACTGCGACAGGATCCTGTCTACGGCAGCTATCAGCATAAAGAACATCATGATGTACATGATGATTTCGTTAATTCCCATCGCCTTTACTCCCTGTTAGTTGTTATTTATTGGCGGATGCGGCGTAAACGCCTTATCCGCCCTACATGTGCAATCCCGAAGGCCGGATAAAACGCGACATACGTCGCATCCGGCAATTGCTCCGCACTGGCGGATGCGGCGTGAACGCCTTATCCGTCCTACATGTGCAATCCTGTAGGCCGGATAAGACGCGACAAGCGTCGCATCCGGCGTTTATTGTGCTGCTGCGTACAGGCCGACAATCTGTTCCAGGCTGGCGGTACGCGGATTACTGCGCAGACAAATATCTTCCAGCGCGGCCTGCGCCCATGCGCCGTAATGCGCAGATGTCGCACCAACATCGCCCAGTCGTTTACCAATCCCAACTTCCGCAATCAGCTCACTAACCGCGTTAATAGCATCACGCTCGTCGGATTTTTTAGTTCGCAGCGCCCTGCCTACCTGGCTAAAACGTTCGCGGCATACCATCCGGTTAAACTCCATCACCGTTGGCAGCAGCATGGCATTCGCCAGACCGTGCGGAATATGCAGCGCCGCGCCCGGCTGATGCGCCATCGCGTGGCATAACCCAAGCCCCGCACTGGAAAACGCCATTCCCGCCATGCATGATGCGAGCAACATACTTTCGCGCGCGGCAAGGTCGTGCCCGTAGCCCACCGCTTTCGGCAGCGATTTACCAATCATCGCAATGGCGCCAATCGCCAGACTGTCGGTAAACGGTGTGGCGTTCAGTGCGCTATACGCTTCAATGGCATGGGTTAACGCATCGATGCCGGTCATCGCCGTGACATGCGACGGCACGCCTTCGGTCAGCGCGGCATCGAGAATCGCCACATCCGGCATCAGTGAGGCATGTGCTAACACCTGCTTGCGCCCGCTCACAGCGTCGATAATCACCGTTACGTTAGTGGTTTCAGAGCCGGTTCCGGCGGTAGTTGGAATGGCAATCAGCGGCAGGCGCGGTTGCAGAACGCGGGTTTCTGACATCTCTGCCAGCGTGCTATCGGGGTTCGTCACCAGCAACGCCACGGCTTTTGCGGCATCCAGCACCGAGCCACCGCCAAACGCGATAACACCATCACAGCCTGATTCACGCAGTTGCGCCACAGCCGCACACACGTCGGTAATGCACGGTTCGCCCACCGGACATGGCCAGAGCGTCATGGCGATACCTTTTACCGCCAGGCTACGCATAAGCCCGGCGGTCATCCCCGCCTGATGCAAAAAGCTGTCTGCCATCACGAACAGATGTTTCAACCCGCGCGTTTGCGCCTGCTGTCCGCAACTGCTCACCGCACCAGAGCCGCAAAGCGTCACAGGTGGAACGCTAAATGTTTTTACCCGTTGCAGATTCAGGGCATCGAATGCCTGAAAGAGCGCGGTCTGCAATTCATTTTGCATAGATCCCCTCCGCTTTCTCTCGCCCGCTACTGGCAATCGCCAGCGGGGTCATAAACAGACTGTGCTGCGGTAAATGCACCTGGAATGTCGGGAATTGTTTGCGAAACAGCTCCGCCACGCCCGGTTGCATACAGGAGCCGCCTGCCAGCCATAAATCAGTAATGCCCTGCCCTGCGATATGCCGTGCGACAATGTCCGCCATTTTTTCGTACACCGGTTTCACCACTGGCCAAATCTCTTCACCGTGACCGCGCTTGTACTGCTCCGCCTCTTCCAGCGGAATACGACGATTTCCGGCGAGCGTCAGAGAAATGTGATGTCCGCCGGTGGCTTCATCCGCCGAGTAAGTCACTTTGCCCTGTTTCACGATGGCAATACCGGTGGTGCCGCCGCCAATATCCACTACGCCTGCGTTATCCAGTTGCAGCAGATCCACCACCGCCGTTGGTTCATCCAGAACATGGCTGACTTCCAGTCCGGCAGATTCCAGTACGTTGATGGAAATACGCGCATCCGTACCTGGGGGAAATGACGTCGCCGCATGGCTAAAACGGCGACCGAATTGCTGCTCAAGGGTGTCGAGATGGCGACGAACAATGGTGACTGCGCCGAAGAAATCCCAGACGATGCCGTCGCGGACCACATCGGCCCAGTCGAGGCATACCGCCACCGGCTGACCTTCGCGGTCGACAACCATCGACACCACATCGCAGGTGCCCAGATCCACCCCCAGCCACAGCGGAGACTCCGTCGCGCCAGGCGTCTGGTTACACAGCGTTGCCGCCGTTTGCAGACGCGGGGTGAGCCATTGTTCGTCGTGCGCCATCGGTTACTCCTTAAACAATGCGAAACGCATCGACTAATACACAGCGACGCAGACGGACAAACGTCCGTGCGCTGGTTACCCCTTCACCGGTTGGCGTGGTGATGGTCATGGTGGTCCAGCCCTCCCCGCCCAGACCCAGCCCGGCAATGCACGGTCCGTTCTTAACGAAAATGCTGGTATCAATGGCGTTCGCCATCTGGTTCATGTTTTCGATATTGCGCGAGTGCATTGCCGCCGTATGGTGGCAACCGCCTTCCAGTTTCACCGCCAGCGCAATGGCATCCGCCACATTGGCGACGCGCACCACCGGCAGTACCGGCATCATCAGTTCGGTCACGGCAAACGGATGTTCTGCGGTGGTTTCTACAAACAGCAAGCGCGTTTCTTGCGGCACGTTCAGGCCGATTGCCGCCGCGATTTTCGCCGCATCGCGACCTACCCAGTCGCGGCTGACTGTGCCCTTTCCGCGTTCGTCGATATTTTTCAGCAACACTGGTTGTAGCTGCTGCGCCTGCTCTGCGGTCAGTTTCACCGCGTTCTGGCCTTCCATCAGACGCATCAGCTCATCGGCTACGCTATCGACGACAATCAGTACCTTTTCATCGGCACAAATAATGTTGTTATCGAAAGAAGCGCCTTTGACAATGGACTGAGCGGCACGGGCAAGGTCGGCGGTTTCATCCACCACTACCGGCGGGTTGCCTGCACCTGCGGCTATCAGACGTTTATTGGTGTGTTTACGCGCCGCTTCCACCACTGCTTCGCCGCCGGTCACCACCAAAAGGCCGATGCCCGGAAACTTGAACAAGCGTTGCGCGGTTTCGATATCCGGATTTGCCACGGTCACCAGTAAGTTTTCCGGCCCGCCTGCGGCAACAATCGCCTGGTTGAGCAGCGTAATCGCCCGCTGGGAGACTTTTTTCGCCGCCGGATGCGGGGCAAAAATGACGCTGTTGCCCGCCGCAATCAGGCTGATGGCGTTATTAATAACGGTCGCCGCCGGGTTAGTGGACGGCGTTACCGAAGCCACCACGCCCCAGGGCGCGTTTTCAATTAAAGTCAGGCCGTTGTCGCCGGTCAGCACTTGCGGAGAGAGACACTCAACGCCTGGCGTGCCGCGTGCCTGAGCGACGTTTTTGGCAAATTTATCTTCGACGCGCCCCATGCCGGTTTCACTGACGGCAAGTTCCGCTAAATCTCTGGCGTGTTTTTCGCCTGCTTCACGAATGGCAGCAATAGCTAACTGGCGCATTGCCACGCTTTTTAACCCTTGCTGAGCAATTTTGGCTGCCGCAACGGCGTCATCCAGGGACGCGAAAACACCCATCTCATGAACGACGGCGGGCGGCATGTCACTGCTTTGCATTTTCAGCAGTACCGCTTTCACCACCTGTTCAATATCCTGTTGATTCATGATGTTCTGCCTTATTTGTGGAAAATTACCTGACCGCCAGAGACCACCTCATCGACGATGCCAATCACGCACAGATCGACCGGTGACGTTTCGCTTTTATGCGCCTGGCGGGCGGAACTGCCACTCACCAGCAACACCCACTCCCCGGTTCCTGCGCCAATGTTGTCGATGGCAACGGCACACTGCCCGTCAGGGTTTCCCTGTGAATCAATCATTTCCACCATCAGCAATTTGTCATGCGCCAGTCCGTGATGGCGTACGGTACAAACAATTTGTCTAGTGACGACTGCCAGTTTCATACCCGCCTCCGTGGCGTATTTCAGGTAAAAGCTCCCCCTACCCTCCGCAGAAGGTAAATAGAAAAAGGAGAGAGCGTGACGCCCGAATCGACGTCACACAGGGTGATTACAGGTTACTGCTGTCGCCTTTCAGGCCGATCGGGAACACTTCTTCCAGGTCGCCGTGCGGACGCGGAATAACGTGGACAGATACTAGCTCGCCGATACGCTGTGCCGCTGCGGCACCGGCATCGGTCGCCGCTTTACAGGCAGCAACATCACCGCGAACCATCGCAGTACACAGGCCGCCGCCAATCTGCTTAACACCAACCAGTTTGACGCGCGCAGCTTTTACCATCGCGTCAGAAGCCTCAATCAGTGCAACCAGGCCCCGGGTTTCGATCATTCCTAATGCTTCCATTGTGTTTTCCTCTTTATAGGGGTCCAGAACGGGACCGTTCATTCAACCAGTGTTTGTAAACTGCTTTCGCGGTTCACTTCTGTCTGACGCGGTACGGCTGCCACCAGCGCCAGTTCGATAATTTCCTGCACGCTACAGCCACGAGAGAGATCGTGCATCGGCGCGGCAAGCCCTTGTATCAACGGTCCGACGGCACGATATCCGCCAAGTCGTTGTGCGATTTTGTAGCCAATATTGCCCGCTTCCAGCGACGGAAAAACCATCACATTGGCCTTACCTTGTAGCGGGCTGGCAGGCGCTTTTTGCGCCGCGACATCCGGCACGAAGGCGGCGTCAAACTGTAATTCTCCATCCACCACAAGCTGTGGCGCGCGTTCACGGACGATTTCGGTCGCCTGCTGAACGTTAGCAACGCAGGGGTGACGGGCGCTGCCGTTGCTGGAAAACGACAACATCGCTACGCGCGGCTCTTCTCCGGTGATGGCGCGCCAGGTGTCGGCGCTGGCAAGCGCGATATCCGCCAGTTGCGCCGCCGTCGGCTGTGGCACCACGCTGCAATCGGCAAAGCCCAACGCGGAGCCGCTGTACTGCGGCAGCATCAGGAAAATGGAGGAGAGCGTTTTGCAGCCTGGCTGCAAGCCAATAATGCGTAATCCGGCGCGTAACACATTCGCCGTGGAAGAGAGGTTGCCCGCAATGCAAACATCCGCTGTACCGGCGCTGACTATTGCGGCGGCAAACATCAGCGGATCGGTGAGTTTATCCAGCGCGTCCGGCGGCGTTTTATCGCCTGCGCGAGCAAGCCAGCGGTGGGTAAATTCGTCCCGCATCGCAAGATTGCTGTGTGGATCAATCACCTGTAGCCCGTCCATCGCCACGCCATGACTGAGCGCAAACTGGCGAAGTTCAAACGGATTGGCGACCAGAATGGGCGTTGCCAGAGCTTGTTGATGTAAATATTGCGCGGCTTTCAGCACACGTTGATCTAACGCATCCGGAAAAATCACTCTGGCGGGCGCTCGCAACGCCAGTTCACGACAACGTTCAATTATCATGGCGTCTCTCCCAGTCGTTGTTGGATCTGCGTCACCGTTAGCGGCTGCTTCGTCACGCTCAGGATCATCATCACGTAAACTGTGCTGGAAAGGCGGTTCAGCGCCTGCAAGATGTCCGGGCGTAATACTTCAAAACTGCGGGTGATAAACACCTGCGCCGCTACGGTTTCGGTTTCACGCACTTTGGTGCGTAGCAGATTGAGCAACGCGGCATCGCGCCCGTGGCTGGCTTCCGGCACCAGATGATCGTGATCGAGATAACGCAGAGGCTGATGGGAAAGCCGATGCAGGTCTTCGTCTGAAAGCCCGACAATCGCCTGGCAGCCCAGCGGTTCTCCCAGCGCATCGGCGCGCATAATGTTGCCAAGACGCGAACGGATGTCCGCCAGCCACGGCTGCCACGGTTCCGCCAGTTCAATTTGCAGCCACACTGTCAGCGCAATGGTGCTGTCGAGAACAGCGCGAAAACCCAGGCGCGGATCGCTTTTAGCGACCATTTTTTCCGCCGACAGATGAGTCAGCGTGTCTGGCTTTTTCGCCACCGGCTGGTGGCAGAGTTCGCAGCACGCCTGCGGATATTCATCGCTACTGGTCAGCCCGTGAACGCGCTGCGGCTGCTGCTGTTCATCGTCAACAAACAGGCTGCCCTGCTCGTCAATAAACTTGATGCGCAGATGGCGGCTTTCCAGTAACTCCCGGGCAGAGGGCGTCAGGCGACTGTGCGCAGGGAGATGGATCTCTGCGCCTTCGCTAAGCGTATGGTTCGCTCTTAGCCATGCTTCGGTGATGAAATCTTTCATAGGGATTGCCAGTTAGCCGGCCAGGCGACATACAGGAATTTCACGCTGGATGTCGTACCAAATTCGATGCTGGAACCCTTCGGGATAAACATCACGTCGCCCGCTTTGGCGATCATGGTTTCGCCTTCATGGCGAACGTGCAGTTCACCTTCCAGTACCATGTCGATTTCGTCGTAGTTCAGCTTCCACGGGAAGAAGGCGTTATCCCACTGCATAAAACCCGCAGCCATGCTGCTGCCGTCATCTCCGGTAACCAGGTCGGTCAACCCGACGCATTGAGGCTCCGCGCCGTCGAAACGACCAAACTTCACGCTGCCGCCATCGATAACTTTGATGCCGCCTTTGCCGGTCACCGATTTAAAACTCGACTGCATTGCGCCCTGCTCCAGCGACTGCTTTTCCTTCATCACTTTTTCCATCAGTTGCGCGACCAGGCTTTCGGTAAACTGGCCTTCCGGCAGTTGGGCGATGATGGTTTCGCGAATGCGCTGACTTTCGGTTTTATCGGCAGGCGCGCTGGCAGGAACGGACGCCGTTACCGGTGTCGATTCATCGCATTCGGTGATGGTAAACCCCAGCAGATCCGCCACTTCTCGCGCTTCCGGGGTGGATAATGCTGGCGCGCAGAACCACGGACATTGCCTGTTCGCCGCGCGCATGGGCTTCACGAATATCATTCGCTGTGATGAGTTTTTTCACCTGCTTCCTCCTGTTCGGTGAGAGATGCCAGATAATCCACCAGTTGCTGCACGCTTTGCGGGTCGTGGCTGTTTAGCTCGAAAATCGGCTCTTCAAAGCCAGTCTCGCGCAATAACTGTCGCGTTGCGGCGACGTCAGCATCCGGCATGTCCGTTTTACTGATGACGGCGATTTGCCGTTTAGTGACGCCAATATCCAGCAACCCGGCAGGTAATCGGCTTTCCGGATCATTTGCGCCGTGGACATATATCAGCATGTCCACATCCTGTAGCGTGGTAATTAAGGCGTGATACCAGCGGGGATGGCTAAAATATTCACCTGGCGTATCAATATCACCCTTATTATTAAATTCCACAGTCTGCGTTTTTCGCGCGAGGGTATAATCCCCTTGCAACGCATTAAATAACGTTGTCTTTCCTGCTCCGACAGCACCCACAAACGCAATTCGTTTCATGAATGCCTCGCATTAACTTTTGGTCATTTCACAAAGCGTATAATTTAATAAGCGCCCTAAACCGCTGACGGTTTGTGATAACGCTTCTTCTACCGCGCCCACCGAGCCATAAATCACCAGCGCGCCGCTAAAACGGTCAAGAAAACCGATATGCACATCGGCGGCTTTCAGTGCTAAATCGCCGGCGATCATCGCTGTTTCACCGGGAGTTAGCGTCATAATGCCGATTGCGCCGGCATCGGGAACACCGATTTTCTTCGCCAGTTCCTCACCGGGATGCGCAATTAAATGCGCCAGCGTGACCTGTTTACCGGGCACAAATTCCTGAATGATGCGTTCTTTATCCATGAGTCGCCGCCTGTGAAAAATCTGGCGCTATCGTGACAATTTTTCGTCAGAGTAAATAACAAAATTCGGCAAGGGAGTTTAAAAGGTGAGGTAGATCACTAAGAATGGAGAGATATTTTATCTAATGCATAAATTTTCATGTACAGCACATGAATATAATTAAATTGATATTGATTTATTTTTATATGGCGCGCTTTATTATTCGAAAAACAAGTAATAATTCCTTCTGATATATTGCGATAAACCGCTTACCCTGAATATTCAGGGTAAGCGTAAGAGTTAAGAAAGAATTACAGCGGCTGGGTTTGCGCTTCAACCACGGCCAGCGCCACCATGTTGACGATACGACGTACCGACGCGATTGGCGTTAATACGTGAACCGGTTTCGCCACGCCCATCAGCACCGGACCAACGGTTACACCTTCCGAGCTGGAAACGCGTAGTAAGTTGTAACTAATGCGGGCGGCTTCCATATTCGGCATCACCAGAATATTAGCGGAACCTTTCAGAGAGCTGTCCGGCATACGATCGTTGCGAATCGCTTCCACCAGCGCCGCATCACCGTGCATTTCGCCATCAATCATCAGTTCTGGCGCACGTTCCCTGACCAGTTCCAGGGCTTTACGCATTTTGCTGGACGACGGGCAATTTGAAGAACCAAAGTTGGAGTGCGAGAGTAAGGCAACACGCGGCTCAATACCGAAACGACGGACAGTTTCTGCCGCCATCAGCGTGATCTCCGCCAGCCCTTCTGCGTCTGGATCATCGTTGACGTAGGTGTCAGCAATGAAGGTGTTACCACTCGGCAGCAGCAGCGCGTTCATTGCGCCTGCGGTGTGAACGCCATCGCGATAACCAAACACATTTTTCACCACACTAAAGTGTTCGTGATAATCCCCCACCGTACCGCAGATCATTGCATCGGCTTCGCCACGCTGAACCATAATCGCGCCGATCACTGTCGGATTGCCGATCAATGCACGCTGTGCCTGTTCCTGGGTGACCCCGCGACGTTTCATGATCTGGAAGTATTCGGTCCAGTACTCTTTAAAGCGCGGATCGGATTCGTTATTGACGATCTCAAAATCAACACCCGCTTTGATCTGCAAGCCCAGTTTCTGAATGCGCATTTCGATCACGTTCGGACGACCAATAAGAATCGGTTTCGCCAGTCCCAGCGTTACCAGTTCCTGAGTGGCATGCAGAACGCGCGCCTCTTCCCCTTCCGGCAGAACAACGCGCTTCGGCGCTTTGCGAGCCTGAGAGAAGATCGGCTTCATAAACAGGTTGGTTTTGTAAACGAACTCGGTCAGTTTGTCGATGTAGACGTCGAAATCAGCAATCGGACGCGTCGCCACACCGGACTCCATTGCCGCTTTTGCCACCGCTGGCGCGATCTTGACGATCAGACGCGGATCGAACGGTTTAGGAATGATGTATTCCGGGCCAAAGCTCAGATCCTGATCGCCATAGGCAGAAGCAACCACTTCGCTCTGTTCCGCATGAGCCAGTTCAGCAATCGCACGTACCGCCGCCAGTTTCATCTCTTCATTAATAGCGGTTGCACCAACGTCCAGCGCGCCACGGAAAATGAACGGGAAGCAAAGCACGTTGTTGACCTGGTTTGGATAGTCAGAACGACCAGTACAGATGATGGCATCCGGACGCACTTCTTTCGCCAGCGGCGGCAGAATTTCCGGTTCCGGATTCGCCAGCGCCAGGATCATCGGCGCGCGAGCCATTTTCTTCACCATTTCCTGGGTCAGCACTTTCGGGCCGGAGCAGCCAAGGAAAATATCCGCGCCTTCAATTACATCGTCGAGGGTACGTTTACCGTCATCCACCACCGCATAAGCGGCTTTGGTTTCCGCCATGTTCGGCTCTCGACCCTGATAGATAACGCCTTTCGAGTCACAAACCACGATGTTATGTTTTTGCAGCCCCAGTGCCACCAGCAGGTTCATACAGGCGATGGCGGCTGCCCCCGCGCCGGAAACTACCATCCGCACGTCGGAGATGTTTTTCTCTACCACGCGCAAGCCGTTAAGGATAGCGGCGGTGCTGATGATTGCCGTTCCGTGCTGGTCGTCGTGGAATACCGGAATGTTCATCCGCTGGCGCAGTTTCTGCTCAATATAGAAGCATTCTGGCGCTTTAATGTCTTCGAGGTTGATGCCGCCAAAGGTCGGTTCCAGCGCAGCGACCACTTCGATAAATTTGTCCGGATCGAGTTCATCAACTTCAATGTCAAACACATCAATCCCGGCGAATTTCTTAAACAGAACGCCCTTGCCTTCCATCACTGGTTTGCCTGCCAGCGCGCCAATGTTGCCTAACCCCAGTACCGCCGTACCGTTGGAGATCACCGCCACCAGGTTACCGCGCGCAGTATATTTGTAGGCTTTTAACGGATCTTTCTCGATTTCAAGACAAGGCGCGGCGACGCCAGGTGAGTAGGCCAGCGCCAGATCGCGCTGCGTGGCCAGAGGTTTAGTGGGAGAAACCTGGATTTTCCCTGGAACTGGAAATTCATGGAAATCAAGTGCACTTTGTTTTAACTGGTCATCCATTTGGTTGTTCCTTTCACGTAACGTTCACAAAAATGCGTGGGCAACTGCCTCAGCCCACAACATGGCGCACATTATTACCTTGCCGGAGCTTTCAGACTTTGAGCAAGTCCAAACTCTCCTCATAAAAATAATATTTTGGCAATAATCCTATAACACTGATGTTACCTGCTTAATCCGGCAATACCATGCCTGTCTGCTATGCTTTTTTGATGCGATTAGCAAAATTTCTCAGAAGTGTGAATTAACGCACTCACCTAACACTTTACTTTTCAAGGAGTATTTCCTATGAACGAGTTAGACGGCATTAAACAATTCACCACTGTCGTGGCAGACAGCGGCGATATTGAGTCCATTCGCCATTATCATCCTCAGGATGCCACCACCAATCCTTCGCTATTACTCAAGGCTGCCGGATTATCACAATATGAGCATTTAATAGACGATGCTATCGCCTGGGGTAAAAAAAATGGTCAAACGCAGGAACAACAAGTGGTAGCTGCCTGCGATAAGCTGGCGGTCAATTTCGGTACAGAAATTCTCAAAATCGTACCCGGTCGTGTATCGACAGAAGTTGACGCACGCCTCTCTTTTGATAAAGAAAAGAGTATTGAGAAAGCGCGTCATCTGGTGGATTTGTACCAGCAGCAGGGCGTTGAGAAATCACGCATTCTGATCAAGCTAGCTTCAACCTGGGAAGGGATCCGCGCGGCAGAAGAGCTGGAAAAAGAAGGCATTAATTGCAATCTGACGCTGCTGTTTTCCTTTGCTCAGGCACGCGCCTGTGCAGAAGCGGGCGTTTTTCTGATTTCGCCATTTGTCGGGCGTATTTATGACTGGTATCAGGCGCGCAAGCCGCTGGATCCGTATGTGGTGGAAGAAGATCCGGGCGTTAAGTCGGTGCGTAATATCTACGACTATTTCAAGCAGCACCGCTATGAAACCATTGTGATGGGCGCAAGTTTCCGCCGTACCGAGCAAATCCTCGCTTTAACCGGTTGCGATCGTCTGACTATCGCGCCGAACTTGCTGAAAGAGTTGCAGGAAAAAGTCTCGCCAGTCGTCCGCAAATTGATCCCGCCTTCTCAGACGTTCCCACGCCCTGCCCCCATGAGCGAAGCGGAGTTCCGTTGGGAGCACAATCAGGATGCGATGGCGGTAGAAAAACTGTCTGAAGGCATCCGCCTGTTCGCCGTCGATCAACGCAAACTGGAAGATCTTCTTGCCGCCAAACTATAAACCAGCCACGGAGTGTTATATGTCCCGAAAAGACCTTGCCAATGCGATTCGCGCGCTCAGTATGGATGCGGTGCAAAAAGCCAATTCTGGTCATCCCGGCGCGCCGATGGGCATGGCCGATATTGCCGAAGTGCTGTGGAACGATTTTCTTAAACATAACCCCACCGATCCAACCTGGTATGATCGCGACCGCTTTATTCTCTCCAACGGTCATGCCTCGATGCTGCTCTACAGTTTGCTGCATCTGACCGGTTACGACCTGCCGCTGGAAGAGCTGAAGAACTTCCGTCAGTTGCATTCGAAAACCCCAGGACACCCTGAGCTTGGCTATACGCCAGGCGTTGAAACCACCACAGGGCCGCTGGGGCAAGGGCTGGCGAACGCGGTTGGACTGGCGATAGCAGAACGTACGCTGGCGGCGCAGTTTAACCAGCCGGATCATGAAATTGTCGATCACTTCACTTATGTGTTTATGGGCGACGGCTGCCTGATGGAAGGTATTTCTCACGAAGTCTGTTCGCTGGCGGGCACGCTGGGGCTAGGCAAGCTGATTGGTTTTTACGATCACAACGGTATTTCCATCGACGGTGAAACCGAAGGCTGGTTTACCGACGATACGGCAAAACGTTTTGAAGCCTATCACTGGCATGTTGTCCATGAAATCGACGGTCACGATCCGCAGGCGGTGAAAGAAGCGATTCTCGAAGCGCAAAGCGTGAAAGATAAGCCGTCGTTGATTATCTGCCGCACGGTGATTGGCTTCGGTTCGCCTAATAAAGCGGGTAAGGAAGAGGCGCACGGCGCACCTCTGGGGGAAGAAGAAGTGGCGCTGGCACGGCAAAAACTGGGCTGGCACCATCCGCCATTTGAGATCCCTAAAGAGATTTATCACGCCTGGGATGCCCGCGAAAAAGGCGAAAAAGCGCAGCAGAGCTGGAATGAAAAGTTTGCAGCTTATAAAAAAGCCCATCCGCAACTGGCAGAGGAGTTTACCCGCCGGATGAGCGGAGGTTTGCCGAAGGACTGGGAGAAAACGACGCAGAAATATATCAATGAGTTGCAGGCGAATCCGGCAAAAATCGCTACCCGTAAGGCGTCGCAAAATACGCTTAACGCTTACGGCCCCATGCTGCCGGAACTGCTCGGCGGTTCGGCGGATCTGGCTCCCAGTAACTTAACCATCTGGAAAGGTTCGGTGTCGCTGAAGGAAGATCTGGCAGGGAATTATATTCACTACGGAGTGCGTGAATTTGGTATGACCGCCATCGCCAACGGCATCGCGCACCACGGTGGATTTGTACCGTATACCGCGACGTTCCTGATGTTTGTTGAATACGCCCGCAACGCTGCACGTATGGCGGCGCTGATGAAAGCGCGGCAGATTATGGTTTATACCCATGACTCGATTGGTCTGGGGGAAGATGGCCCGACGCACCAGGCGGTTGAGCAACTGGCCAGTTTGCGCTTAACCCCGAATTTCAGCACCTGGCGACCGTGCGATCAGGTGGAAGCAGCGGTGGGCTGGAAACTGGCGGTTGAGCGCCACAACGGGCCGACGGCGCTGATCCTCTCAAGGCAGAATCTGGCGCAGGTGGAACGTACGCCGGATCAGGTAAAAGAGATTGCTCGTGGTGGTTATGTGCTGAAAGACAGCGGCGGCAAGCCGGATATTATTTTGATTGCTACCGGTTCAGAGATGGAAATCACCCTACAAGCGGCGGAGAAATTAGCGGGAGAAGGTCGCAATGTTCGCGTGGTTTCCCTGCCCTCGACCGATATTTTCGACGCCCAGGATGAGGAATATCGGGAGTCGGTGTTGCCTTCTAACGTTACGGCTCGCGTAGCGGTGGAAGCAGGCATCGCCGATTACTGGTACAAATACGTTGGCCTCAAAGGTGCGATTGTCGGGATGACGGGTTATGGCGAATCGGCTCCGGCGGATAAGCTGTTCCCGTTCTTTGGCTTTACCGCCGAGAATATTGTGGCAAAAGCGCATAAGGTGCTGGGAGTGAAAGGTGCCGGATGCTGATTGCCGGATGCGACGCTGACGCGTCTTATCCGGCCTACAGCGTCTTATCCGGTCTACATGTCCCCGCCATTTTGTTTAACGGGTGATCCACAACGTGGGCCAGGCGTCTGGCCCATGCCAGTTATCGCAGGTGGGTTCGGCAGCGTAACGCACCAGACGAAAACGCTGGCCGTCAAAACGCCAGCGCGTCTGGATACCACAATCGCTTAATCCACGGCCTTTCGCTAACGTCACCAGTTCACGCGATTTTTCATCAAATGTCGCGTTCATCAGTTCCAGTTCATTCGTCTCCTGACCGTTATTGAACGGCAAACGCAACCGTACCGGACGCGAGGCCAGCGGCTTTTTACGCGACACTATCCACGCCAGATCAATGGTGTTATAGGCGCCCGCCTCACAGCTAATCATCATCAACGCTTTATCATCGGTTAGCGCAGTGACATTCACCTCTCGACGCAACGGATCAAGCGAACAACGCAGGCCATTCATCCGCCAGTTACCGTAATCCAGCAAATCATTACGCTCTTCGAGTGAGAGTGGCGTCGGCGTTGGGTTTACCACCACGACCTCTTTCAGCGCAGGCGCGGGCGGTACGCTGAGCGGCGGTTCGTCCCCTTTCTTGATCCAGGCGGTTTCACTGCCAACGCGCTTTTGCTGAGCATCAATAAACAACAACGCCGCTTTTAATCCATTAAGAGAAATGGTCTGATCGCCCTCGCGTAAGGTAATTGCCTTCCCTTCCTGAATCATCTGCAAAAACGCGGTGATGGTCGCCGTATCATCGGTCACTAATAACCACGGCGAAATCCGCCACTTGTCCCCGCTTAACGCCAGCGGCTCGCCATCTAACAGCAGTCGTGGCGCTATCGCCTCTTCCGACGCATCCGGCGACTTCAACCCGCCGCGCTCAATACGTAAAACGGCATCGGTATGCGCCCCGGCACTGCGACTGAGAGTCATCACCAGTCCATTATGATTGCCAGTATTGCGCGCTACGCAGAAATTTTGGTTGTTACAGGTGACCTGCCAGTCAGAAAACGTCCGTTGCGCTGGTGCTGCCCACGCCAAAGACGTCGGCAACAAAGCGAAAAAAAAGAGCAGGAAAATGCGATAGCGCATGGACGGTACGACCCCAGAAGTTCAAACAAACAGCACAAGTCGTATCTTCGTTGCGCAGGTAGCGCGGCTCAATCGGATTTATCGGATTGAGCCAATAATAAACAACGAAATATTATTGTTATTTTTCAGTCCATTAAATGTGACGTTTGTAAATAGTTAAGCAATAACACCGTCTTACCGTCACGTATCTCGCCGGTATTAATCATCTCAAGCGCCTGGCTGAACGGCAGCTCAAGCACTTCAATATCTTCATCTTCGACGCCGCCCCCCGCGTTAGCACGCTGGCTGTCACTGTATTCGGCGATAAAAAAGTGGATTAGCTCGGTCACACCGCCAGGCGACATATACAGTTCAAATAATTTGCGTACTTCGCCAACCTCATAACCCGTCTCTTCAATCGCTTCTTTGCGAATGCACACTTCGGGTTCGTCGTTGTCCAGCAGCCCGGCACAGGTTTCAATCAACTGCCCGCTTTCATTGCCATTAACCCAGGTCGCGACGCGGAACTGACGAATCAGAACTACGGTCTTTTTCTTCGCGTTGTACAGGAGGATCGTCGCGCCATTGCCGCGATCGTAAACTTCACGTTTATGGCGGATAACTTCGCCATCTTTGCGGGTGAGATCGTAGGTAATGTTGTGCAGGGTGAAATAGTTATCGGAGAGAATTTGGTCTTTGATGAGGGTGATTTGTTGCGTCATACCGACTCCACAGCGCGAAATGAACAAGTATCTTACGCTGTGAAGTCGGGTTTGTCTGCGGATGGAATTAGTGAGATTTGACTGATTTTATCCCCAGCCAGTCAATAATTCCCTGCGCCGCATGGCGCCCTTCCGCCATTGCAGTCACCACGAGATCCGCACCGCGCACGGCATCGCCACCAGCGAAGATTTTCGGGTTCGTCGTCTGGTAACGGTACTGACTTTCAACATCAGCCACGATGCGCCCCCATTTATCCACCGTTACACCATGTGACTGAAGCCACGGCATATCATGCGGATTAAAACCAAACGCCATAATCACCGCGTCGGCTGGCATGACAAATTCACTGCCTTCCACCGGCACCGGACGCCGACGCCCTTGTGCATCCGGCTCGCCAAGTCGCGTGCGCAGGAAACGAATCCCGCAGACGTGACCTTGCTCATTCAATTCAAGCGCCACTGGCTGGACGTTAAATTCGAAGTTAGCCCCCTCTTCGCGGGCGTTCTTCACCTCTTTTTTCGAACCGGGCATGTTAGCTTCATCACGACGATAGGCGCAGGTGACGTTACTTGCGCCGTGGCGCAGCGCGGTGCGCACACAGTCCATCGCGGTGTCGCCGCCGCCCAGTACAACGACATTTAGCCCGGCGGTATTGATAAACGGCTCTTCCGGTAGCTCTTCGAGCCCCATCACCTGTTTAGTGTTGGCGATGAGGAACGGCAGCGCGTCATAAACGCCCGGCGCATCTTCATTGGGTAAGCCCGCTTTCATGGAACGGTAAGTGCCGGCGCCAACGAAGACTGCGTCGTATTGTTCGAGCAGCGAATCCAAAGAGACATCTTTACCCACTTCACAATTGAGTTTGAAGTGAATCCCCATTGCGCTGAAGATTTCCCGACGGCGCGCCATCAGCGATTTATCCAATTTGAAAGAAGGAATGCCAAAGGTGAGCAAGCCACCGATTTCTGGATGGCGATCGTATACCGTCACCTCCACGCCGCTGCGGGTCAGGACGTCCGCACAGGCCAGCCCCGCAGGCCCCGCACCGATAATCGCCACTCGCTTGTCCACTTTCGTGACATGGCTTAAGTCAGGACGCCAACCTTTCGCCAACGCCTGATCTGAAATGTAGCGTTCAATGTTGCCGATAGTCACCGCGCCGTGCTCATCGCGAATGGTGCAGGCGCCTTCACACAAGCGATCTTGCGGACAGACGCGTCCGGTAATTTCTGGCAGGGTGTTGGTCTGGTGAGAAAGCTCGACGGCGGCGTCGATATTTCCGGCTTTCACCAGTTCAATCCACTGCGGAATATGGTTATGCAGCGGGCAGGTCCATTCACAGACGCTATGCTCGCCGCACTTCAGGCAGCGCGAGGCTTCCCGTTGTGCCTGGTCGGTGCGGAATGGCAGATAAATTTCATCAAAGCCGGTTTTGCGCGCTTCAATTGCCAGTTTATCCGGCTCGCCGCGCGCGGGCGTTGCCTGCATTTGCTCGACTTTACTCATTACCGGCATTTCTTGTGCCGCTGTACTGGTATGCCACGGTTGATGTTCCTGACGTGCAGTGCGCAAGCGGCGAGATTTCGCTATGCCGGAGAGTGCGGCGTCGGTGACCAGTTGCAGCGCATCCGCCGGGCAGTTTTCGACACAGGAGGGGTCGTTTTCTCGCCCTGCGCACAGGTCGCATTTATGTGCCGTGGCTTTCACTTTACCCGCTGTGACGGGTGTCAGGACAATCTGCATGGCACCAAACGGACAGGCCACCACACAGGATTTACAGCCAATACACTTTTGCTGATTGACCTGAATGCTGTCATCAACATGGCTGATTGCGCCATTGGGGCAGCTACGGGCACAGGGCGCATCTTCGCAATGGTGACAGGTCACTGCACTACGTTGCTGCTGATGTTTGATAACCGTAATTCGGGGATGAAAATGGTGTTGGCTCAGGACATGTTGCTCATCATTGTGAGCCATGACACAGGCGATTTCACAAGCATGACAACCCAGACATTGCTGACTGTTGGCCATAATAAAACGATTCATAACGACCTTCTTTTTTGGTTGTAAAAACCTTATTCTTTATATGAGTGTTGTTATTACCCGACTTGCAGGGGAATCGGCAATGTCCATGTGCCCAGAACAAGTAACTATTTCGCTATAAACTGTGGCAGATCAAATAATCCCATCACTGACTAAATTGCGTTTCAACAACCTGGAACATTAATGATTTTATGTGGAGAAGACGCGTGTGATTGTTAAACGACCCGTCTCGGCCAGTCTGGCCAGGGCCTTTTTTTACATTGTGCTGCTGTCGATTCTTTCCACGGGTATCGCTCTGCTAACTCTGGCGAGCAGCTTGCGCGACGCTGAGGCGATCAATATTGCCGGATCGCTGCGTATGCAGAGTTACCGCCTGGGCTACGACTTGCAAAGTGGCAGTCCACAACTCAATGCGCATCGCCAGTTGTTCCAGCAGGCACTGCATTCACCGGTATTAACCAATCTCAACGTCTGGTATGTGCCAGAGGCAGTAAAAACCCGCTATGCGCATCTGAATGCCAACTGGCTGGAGATGAATAATCGGCTCAGCAAAGGGGATTTGCCGTGGTATCAGGCCAATATCGATAATTATGTCAATCAGATAGACCTGTTCGTGCTGGCTTTACAGCACTACGCTGAACGCAAAATGCTGCTGGTGGTGGCGATTTCGCTGGCTGGCGGCATCGGTATTTTCACGCTGGTCTTTTTTACTCTGCGCCGCATACGCCATCAGGTCGTTGCCCCACTGAATCAACTGGTTACCGCCAGTCAGCGTATTGAACACGGTCAGTTCGACTCACCGCCGCTGGATACCAGCCTGCCCAATGAGCTGGGACTGCTGGCCAAAACCTTTAACCAGATGTCGAGCGAACTGCATAAATTGTACCGTTCGCTGGAAGCGTCAGTAGAAGAAAAAACCCGCGATCTCCACGAGGCCAAGCGCCGTCTGGAGGTGTTGTATCAGTGTTCGCAGGCGCTGAACACCAGCCAGATTGATGTGCATTGTTTCCGCCATATTTTGCAGATTGTTCGCGACAATGAAGCGGCTGAATATCTGGAGTTAAATGTCGGTGAAAACTGGCGGATTAGCGAAGGAAAGCCCAACCCGCAACTGCCGATGCAGATTTTACCGGTGACCATGCAAGAGACGGTTTACGGCGAGCTGCACTGGCAAAACAGCAACGTGTCGGCCTCCGAACCGCTGCTTAATAGCGTTTCATCGATGCTGGGGCGCGGTTTGTACTTTAACCAGGCACAGAAACATTTTCAGCAATTGCTGTTGATGGAGGAACGCGCGACCATCGCCCGCGAATTACACGACTCGCTGGCTCAGGTGCTTTCTTATTTGCGTATCCAGTTGACGTTACTGAAGCGTTCGATACCGGAAGATAACGCCACCGCACAAAGTATCATGGCCGATTTTTCCCAGGCATTGAATGATGCGTATCGGCAGTTACGCGAGCTGCTGACCACTTTCCGCCTCACGCTGCAGCAGGCGGATCTCCCTTCCGCGCTGCGGGAAATGCTGGATACATTACAAAATCAAACCAGCGCCAAACTGACCCTCGACTGCCGCTTGCCAACCCTGGCGCTGGATGCGCAAATGCAGGTGCATCTGTTGCAAATTATTCGTGAAGCGGTGCTGAATGCGATGAAGCACGCCAACGCCAGCGAAATCGCTGTTAGCTGCGTCACCGCACCGGACGGCAACCACACGGTCTATATCCGTGACAACGGGATTGGTATCGGTGAACCGAAAGAACCTGAAGGCCATTATGGTCTGAATATTATGCGCGAGCGCGCGGAACGACTGGGCGGAACGCTGACATTTTCGCAACCTTCCGGCGGCGGCACGTTAGTGAGTATTAGCTTTCGCTCTGCGGCGGGTGAGGAAAGTCAACTGATGTAATACCTCTTGTTGACCAAAGAATACGGGCACTTAAGGTTCAGTATAAAAGGGCATGATAATTTACATTATCTCCTTTTTTTCTCCACGATTGGCTCGTACCTTGCCGCTACAGTGAAGCAAGTCAAGCCTACAACGATACGCAGAAACACGAGGTCCTCTTTTAATGGCGAATTTCTTTATTGATCGCCCCATTTTTGCCTGGGTGCTGGCAATCCTGTTGTGTCTGACAGGTACCCTGGCGATTTTTTCATTGCCCGTTGAACAATACCCCGATCTCGCGCCACCGAATGTGCGAGTGACCGCTAACTATCCCGGCGCATCGGCCCAGACGCTGGAAAACACCGTGACCCAGGTTATCGAGCAGAATATGACTGGCCTCGATAACCTGATGTATATGTCGTCACAAAGCAGTGGCACCGGTCAGGCATCTGTCACCTTAAGTTTTAAAGCCGGAACCGACCCAGACGAGGCGGTGCAACAGGTGCAAAACCAGCTGCAATCGGCCATGCGTAAACTCCCACAGGCGGTACAAAACCAGGGCGTGACAATACGTAAAACCGGCGATACTAACATCCTGACCATTGCTTTCGTCTCTACCGATGGTTCGATGGATAAACAAGATATTGCCGATTACGTTGCCAGTAATATTCAGGATCCGTTAAGCCGCGTTAACGGCGTTGGTGATATCGACGCCTATGGTTCACAGTACTCGATGCGTATCTGGCTTGATCCGGCAAAACTGAACAGCTTCCAGATGACGGCTAAAGATGTAACCGACGCCATTGAGTCACAGAACGCGCAGATTGCGGTCGGACAGCTTGGCGGTACACCTTCTGTAGATAAACAAGCATTGAACGCTACCATTAACGCCCAGTCGCTGTTGCAAACGCCTGAACAGTTCCGCGATATCACCTTGCGGGTAAATCAGGATGGTTCGGAAGTGAAACTGGGCGATGTTGCCACCGTCGAAATGGGGGCGGAGAAATACGATTATCTTAGCCGCTTTAATGGTAAGCCTGCCTCCGGTCTGGGAGTAAAACTGGCTTCCGGCGCGAACGAAATGGCCACGGCGAAGCTGGTACTGAACCGGCTCGACGAACTGGCGCAATACTTCCCTCCCGGTCTGGAATATAAGGTGGCGTATGAAACCACCTCGTTTGTTAAAGCCTCCATTGAAGACGTAGTGAAAACCCTGTTAGAAGCTATCGCGCTGGTTTTCCTCGTCATGTATCTGTTCCTGCAAAACTTCCGCGCTACATTGATTCCAACTATCGCCGTGCCGGTGGTGTTGATGGGCACTTTCTCCGTGCTTTACGCCTTCGGTTACAGCGTCAACACCTTAACCATGTTTGCGATGGTGCTGGCGATCGGTCTGCTGGTGGATGACGCCATCGTGGTAGTGGAAAACGTCGAACGTATTATGAGTGAGGAAGGACTCACTCCTCGCGAAGCCACACGTAAATCGATGGGGCAAATCCAGGGCGCTCTGGTCGGGATTGCAATGGTGCTGTCGGCGGTATTTGTGCCAATGGCCTTCTTTGGCGGCACGACCGGAGCTATCTATCGCCAGTTCTCTATTACCATTGTTGCGGCGATGGTGCTGTCGGTACTGGTGGCGATGATCCTCACTCCGGCGCTGTGTGCCACGCTACTTAAGCCACTGAAAAAAGGTGAGCATCACGGGCAGAAAGGCTTTTTTGCCTGGTTTAACCAGATGTTCAACCGTAACGCCGAACGCTACGAGAAAGGGGTGGCGAAAATTCTCCACCGCAGCCTGCGCTGGATTTTGATTTACGTCCTGCTGTTAGGCGGTATGGTGTTTCTGTTCCTGCGTCTGCCGACGTCATTCCTGCCACTGGAAGACCGTGGCATGTTCACCACGTCGGTGCAGCTACCCAGCGGTTCGACCCAGCAACAGACGCTGAAAGTGGTGGAACAGATCGAGAAGTATTACTTCACTCATGAGAAAGACAATATCACGTCGGTATTTGCCACGGTCGGTTCAGGCCCTGGCGGCAACGGGCAAAACGTGGCGCGTATGTTTATCCGCCTGAAAGACTGGAGTGAGCGCGACAGTAAGACCGGCACTTCGTTTGCCATTATCGAACGTGCAACGAAAGAATTTAATAAGATTAAAGAAGCCCGCGTTATCGCCAGCAGCCCGCCGGCAATTAGCGGTCTTGGCAGTTCTGCGGGTTTTGATATGGAGTTGCAGGATCACGCCGGAGCGGGTCACGATGCGCTGATGGCTGCACGTAACCAGTTGCTGGCGCTGGCAGCGGAAAATCCGGAATTAACCCGCGTGCGCCATAACGGTCTTGATGACAGTCCGCAGTTGCAGATTGATATCGACCAACGTAAAGCTCAGGCGCTGGGCGTTGCCATTGACGATATTAACGACACGCTGCAAACCGCGTGGGGTTCAAGCTATGTAAATGACTTTATGGATCGCGGTCGCGTGAAGAAAGTCTATGTGCAGGCCGCCGCGCCGTATCGGATGCTGCCGGATGATATCAACCTGTGGTATGTGCGTAACAAAGACGGTGGGATGGTGCCCTTCTCTGCCTTCGCGACCTCTCGCTGGGAGACAGGTTCGCCGCGTCTGGAACGCTATAACGGCTATTCTGCGGTAGAGATTGTCGGGGAAGCCGCACCGGGCGTCAGTACGGGTACAGCGATGGATATTATGGAATCGTTAGTGAAGCAGTTGCCGAACGGCTTTGGACTGGAGTGGACGGCGATGTCGTACCAGGAACGACTTTCCGGTGCGCAAGCTCCGGCGCTGTATGCCATTTCATTGCTGGTGGTATTCCTGTGTCTGGCTGCACTTTATGAAAGTTGGTCAGTACCGTTCTCGGTAATGCTGGTTGTACCGCTGGGAGTTATCGGCGCGCTGCTGGCAACCTGGATGCGTGGGCTGGAAAACGACGTTTACTTCCAGGTGGGTTTATTAACGGTCATTGGTTTATCGGCGAAAAACGCCATCCTCATTGTCGAGTTCGCTAACGAGATGAACCAAAAAGGTCACGACCTGTTTGAAGCGACGCTTTATGCCTGCCGCCAGCGTTTACGCCCGATACTGATGACCTCGCTGGCGTTTATCTTCGGCGTACTGCCGATGGCAATCAGCAGCGGTGCCGGTTCCGGTGGTCAACATGCGGTGGGTACTGGCGTAATGGGGGGAATGATCTCCGCCACCATTCTGGCGATTTACTTCGTGCCGCTGTTCTTTGTGCTGGTACGCCGTCGTTTCCCTCTGAAGCCACGCCCGGAATAATCAATAAAAAAGGCGACATGCCAACGTGTCGCCTTTTTCAACTTTCTGATAAAGAACCTGTTCATCAGGTTCTTTCATTTTACCTTCTGTCCTGGTAATTACTTGCGAAGCATAACTTCGATAAAGTCTTTCCAGTTCCCCAGTTCACGTTCAATCATAACAACCTCTCTTATAATTATGGGTATTCTACGGAAACAATATACCGTGGTGAAGCTAATTTATTCGATTGCAGTGATTACTACCTCCGGGGCAAAACCTATGTAAATACTATGGCCCTGAGACAGGGATTTTTATGTGATGCAAAGCAACATTTCAACAGATTCATACGGATTCTAATACTTGCTTAATTCTGTTTGAAATACATACAGATACCTAGGGGAATATTCTTAATAATTACATTCAAAATGCTCACAATTATTTAATAATTGTTAAGTGAAACACCTTAATAATGTTATATTCCCTGGTATTCATTTGTCGGGGAAATGTATTGACCGTTAAATGAGTATTTATTCTTATAAATCGAAAAAGGATTCATTATGGTTACACTTTACGGCATTAAAAATTGTGACACCATTAAAAAGGCTCGCCGTTGGCTGGAAGCCAATAACATCGACTATCGTTTTCATGATTATCGCGTTGATGGGCTGGACAGCGAATTATTGAACGGTTTTATCAACGAATTAGGCTGGGAAGCGTTACTCAACACCCGTGGTACTACCTGGCGTAAACTGGACGAAACCACGCGCAATAAAATCACCGATGCGGCTTCTGCGGCGGCATTAATGACTGAAATGCCTGCAATTATCAAACGCCCATTGCTCTGCGCGCCAGGGAAGCCTATGCTGCTGGGTTTCAGTGAGTCCAGTTATCAGCAATTTTTCCATGAGGTGTAGTCTATGTCGTGTCCGGTTATTGAGCTGACACAGCAGCTTATTCGCCGCCCATCCTTAAGTCCTGATGACGCAGGATGTCAGGCAATCATTACCGAACGTTTACAGGCGATCGGTTTTACCATCGAACGCATGGACTTTGCGGATACGCAGAATTTTTGGGCGTGGCGTGGACAGGGAGAAACGTTAGCCTTTGCCGGACATACCGACGTTGTACCGCCTGGCGATGCCGACCGTTGGATCAATCCACCATTTGAACCGACCATTCGCGACGGTATGTTATTCGGGCGCGGCGCGGCAGATATGAAAGGGTCGCTGGCGGCGATGGTGGTAGCAGCAGAACGCTTTGTCGCTCAACATCCCAACCATAAAGGTCGACTGGCGTTTCTGATCACCTCAGACGAAGAAGCCAGCGCCCACAACGGCACGGTCAAAGTGGTCGAAACCTTAATGGCACGCCGTGAACGGCTGGATTACTGCCTGGTTGGTGAACCGTCGAGTATCGAAGTGGTCGGTGATGTAGTGAAAAATGGCCGTCGCGGATCGTTGACCTGTAACCTTACAATTCATGGCGTGCAGGGACATGTGGCCTACCCACACCTTGCAGATAACCCTGTACATCGTGCAGCGCCTTTCCTCAATGAGTTAGTGGCTATCGAGTGGGATCAGGGCAATGAGTTTTTCCCGGCAACCAGTATGCAAATAGCCAATATTCAGGCGGGTACTGGCAGTAATAATGTCATTCCGGGTGAGCTGTTTGTACAGTTTAACTTCCGCTTTAGCACCGAACTTACTGATGAAATGATCAAAGCACAGGTGCTTACCCTGCTTGAAAAACATCAACTGCGTTATACGGTCGATTGGTGGCTTTCCGGGCAGCCATTTTTGACTGCGCGCGGTAAACTGGTAGATGCGGTCGTCAACGCGGTTGAGCACTATAATGAAATTAAACCGCAGCTACTGACCACAGGCGGAACGTCCGACGGGCGCTTTATTGCCCGCATGGGGGCGCAGGTGGTGGAACTTGGGCCGGTCAATGCCACCATTCATAAAATTAATGAATGTGTGAACGCTGCCGACCTGCAGCTACTTGCCCGTATGTATCAACGTATCATGGAACAGCTCGTCGCCTGATGAGTGGTTCTGCAAGAGGAAAAAAGCATGGACTGGCTGGCTAAATATTGGTGGATTCTGGTAATTGTCTTTTTGGTGGGCGTTCTGCTGAATGTTATCAAAGATCTCAAGCGCGTCGACCATAAGAAATTTCTCGCCAACAAGCCGGAGCTTCCCCCGCATCGTGATTTCAACGATAAATGGGACGATGACGACGACTGGCCGAAGAAGGATCAACCGAAGAAGTAAGCTGGAGGGGCCGGATAATGTCTGGCGCTCAACCGTAGGCCTGATAAGACGCGTCAGCGTCGCATCAGGCATCATAGCCGGATGCGGCGTGAACGCCTTATCCGGCCTACGCGTCCGGCACCTGTCTTTTACATCATTTCAATCACATCATCATCGCCAGGCTTACCGCCGCTTAACGCCTCGTCGAAGTAATGTTTCGGAATGGTATAACGCAAGTGATCCAGGGCAAATTGCATACTGCGATTATCGATCGCATGACCTAAATCCTCCACGATATCCAGCGTCACATCTCCACCGGCGTTAATTAACGCTTCCTGCGCCGCAACCGCGTGAGCCAGATCGATAACCGGATCTTCACCACCGTGGATCAGGTGAATTGTTGTAGCAGTAGAAGCCGTTTCCGGCAGGCTGGCATAGCGTCCGTTAAAGGCGATGACGCGTGAGGCAAGTCCCGGTTCGGCTTTAATACTCTCCAGCGCCATAATGGCCCCTTGTGAGAACCCGATCAGCGCCGTGGCGTTAGCCCCTACTCCGCTCTGTTTCTGCCAGTAGCGTACTGTCTCAATAAACGTCGGCATGATGGCATCCACCCGCGCCTGGCGATTCTCTTCCGTTACGCCCTGCACCGAAAACCATTGACGCCCTGCCGGATTACCGCTCGGCTCAGCACCACCGACACTTACCACCAGCGCATCTGGAAACAACGGTGCAAACCAGCTACCGATTTCCCCCATTGCCACCGGGTTATCCCCGACACCGTGGAAAAGCAGTAACAACTGTTGGGCAGGTTTATCCGGGCTTTGAACAACAAAATGGTCATGTTTCATGGCGAACTCCTTAACTGATGTCATTAATTTTACGCCGCTGACTCACAATGACCATGGGAGAAAATTGAAGGAGTCAGTGAAAAAATTGCCATTGTGTTATGCGATTGCGCAGGCGTTCAGTGCGGACATCATCAAGTGCGAATAGCGCCTGCGCGGCTTCTTCGCGTTGGCAAACCAGCAATGCCTTACGGCCTGAAAGTTTAAGTGTGGTACATAACTGCGCGTCGCTGACGTTTTTCTGCAACCGTCCTCGCAGCGCCGGTAATGCCCGTTCACTGGTTTGCAGCAGGCGTGTTAAACAACCTAACGACGTTAAAAGGGGACGATGGGCGAAAGCAAAACCGGCCAGTTCAAGCCAGTCATTATCAGAAAGCATGATGTCGTTTAACGGATCAACCGAGATGCTTTCACCATTCCATTGCGAGAGAATTTGTGCGTCGCGGCGTAAACGATAATGCTCACATTCTGCCAATTGTTTACCCGCTTCGCTAATGGGTAATAGTGCCATCGCCGTATAACAGCCGCTACTGGCTTCGCGATGATTACCCATCCGTACCAGCACAAAACCGCAGCGTTGCCAGAAACGCCATAATTCCTCGGTGTAGCCAAAACTCACTGAAAGATAGTCGAGGTCATGCATATATTGCACAGCGTCAGCAATAAGTTGCTGCCCTGTACCTTCCCGCTGACGCGCCGGATGGACGGCAATGCGGCTGACACGCCGTCCGCGTAACGTTGCTGCCAGTGGATTGCTACCGTGTGCCGCCAGCGACTGAGCCACCAGGTTGCCACGCGGGCGACGAAAACCCGCCCATACCGCCTGACTGAGCTCTTCAGATAATCCCCCCTCATCCACCAGCCACAGCGCCCCGGCAATCTCGTTTTCGCAAGCAGCTTGTAAAAAATGTTGTCCAGGCGCGTCCATCATCCGGCGTAAATCCAGCGGTGAAGTCCGGTAGTGCGCACCAGACAATAACTGGTAAACCTTTAACGGCGTTTCTGGCTTGCTTCGCCATGAAGTCTGTTCAAATGCAGAAATGGTGATCTTGCCTTGTGGTACGCGCGTGAAGGTTTCATCGTCAAAAACCAGTGCCTCGCTAACCATTTTTTCCAGCGGGCATCCCTGCGCCCAGCGGATCGGCTGTTGCAATTCAAAACGCTGCAAATGCGGGAAGCGGGCGCAAAATTTCAGCAAAAAGCCACGCCCGGTGCCTTCATAGCCCTGCACCGTAGTGGTTAACAAAGTACGCGGAAAGCGTGATACCAGTTGATGTAATAGTGGGGCGGGTATTGCAGCAGCTTCATCGACAACCAGCCAATCAGCTTTTTCATCACTGGACAGCAATGCATCCGGCGCAACAAAACGAAACTTCTCTCCGGCAAATTGTGCCAGCACATTCGTTGCGGCTCTCGCAGGCGCAGTGACTATCGCACTGCCAGCGATACGGGAAATGAGTTGCCCTGCCAGCGCCGACTTACCGCGTCCGCGCGCAGCAGTTACCGCTGCCACGCCCGGTGGCATAGTCAGAAGCTGTTGTAGTATCTGTTGTTGTTCTGGTTGCGGTGCGCCGGTAGCGGATTGCCAGTCAGTACGGGGAGCAAAATGCGCCAACGTGAACGGCTGATTTTGCCGCCAGAGGATAGCGTCGTTATCCGCCGTAAGTACGCGTTTGAGATGCTGGACAAAATGCGGTGTAGCGATGGGACTGGCGCAATCACTCCAGCGCAGCGAATCAGCATCGGGATGGTTTTCCCATTCTTCCCATACAGGGAGTAACAAAACCAGCCAACTGCCCGCTTTCAGCGTTCCACCAAGCGCCGCAAAGGCTGCGGCATCAAAGCCCTGGCGAGCATCGAATACCGCATGCTGGAACTCGCGCCCAAGTAAAGTTTGTAGCGCCGCTGGCGTACAGTGGTTTTCAGAAGTTGGCTGCGGCGATACCCACAGCCAGTCGCCGGGTAATGCGTCACGCAATTTGAGTGCATGTTCACAGCACCAGCACGCATCCCCGCTCAACACCAACAGGCGGCGAATCCCTTCGCGTTTCATTTGCGCTGTTAATGTGTGTAGCGCGGTCAGTTCAGCCATCCCTGCCCCGAAAGTTAAATGCTTTTACCGAAAGTATTGCATTGTGCCGGATCGCCGCTGTCGAAACCACGTTTAAACCAGCTATAGCGTTGTTGGGATGTACCATGAGTAAAGCTGTCCGGCACTACCCGCCCCTGACTTTGCTGCTGTAAGCGGTCATCGCCGATGGCTTGCGCTGCATTCAGCGCCTCTTCCAGATCGCCAGTTTCCAGAACGCCTTGTTGCTGCATACTGTGCCCCCAGACACCGGCAAAACAGTCGGCCTGGAGTTCCATACGCACAGATAAGCGGTTCACTTCTGCCTGCGTCGCGTTTTGTTGCAATTGACGGACTTTCGGTTCAATGCCTAACAGTTTCTGCACATGATGACCGACTTCATGGGCGATAACGTATCCCTGAGCGAAATCACCATCCGCGCCCAGTTTGTCTTTCATGTCATCATAGAAAGAGAGATCGATATAGACCGTACCATCCGCCGGGCAATAGAACGGCCCCATAATAGACTGTCCGGCGCCGCAACCGGTGCGTGTCATTCCGCGATACATCACCAGCTTCGGTTGCTGATAAGTCTTACCCATCTTCTCGAATTGCTGTCCCCAGGTGTCTTCCGTGGTTGCCAGAATTACCGAGGTGAATTTTGCTGCTTCATCTTCATTTGGGCTAATTGAGCGCGTTGATTGCTGTTGAGAAATCGGCTGTCCGGTCATCAACCCAGTTAAATCAACACCATAGTAGCCAGCAACCAGCACCACTACCAGTAAAATCAGCCCACCTTTACCGCTTGGCAGACGGAAACCGGGACCGCCCATTGACGGGCCACCAGAGCTGTTTCGCCTGTCTTCAACATTGTCACTTTCACGACGCCCTTGCCAGCGCATAGATACCTCAACAATATATTCATTATAGTGATGATCGTAGGTGCTTCAGAGGAAGATTACCACAGAAAAACGGGAGGAAATGATGGAGGAATGAGCGTTCAATTCACGTATTACAAGAGCGGTCATCTTGCCGTGCCAGCAGCACGGCAAGATGATGAACAGAAAAATCAGTCCAACTGTACACCCAGGCGGCGGGCGACGGCTTCATAAGCTTCAATCAAACCACCGAGGCTCTGACGGAAACGGTCTTTGTCCATTTTCTCCAGCGTTTCTTTGTCCCACAGGCGACTGCCGTCCGGGGAGAACTCATCGCCCAGTACCACTTCGCCTTTGTACAGACCAAACTCCAGCTTGAAGTCGACCAGAATCAGACCGGCATCATCAAACAGTTTTTTCAGCACGTCGTTCGCTTTGTAGGTCAGTTCTTTCATACGCGCCAGGTTCTCTTTGCTTACCCAGCCAAAGGTTTCGCAATAAGATTCGTTAACCATCGGGTCATGCATGGCATCGTTTTTCAGGAACAGATCGAACAGCGGCGGGTTCAGCTCAATACCTTCTTCAATTCCAAGACGTTTCACCAGAGAGCCAGCAGCACGGTTACGTACGACACACTCAACCGGCACCATATCCAGCTTTTTCACCAGACATTCAGTATCGGAGAGCAGACGCTCCATTTGAGTCGGGATACCCGCTTCAGCCAGTTTGCTCATAATGAAGTAGTTGAACTTGTTGTTCACCATACCTTTGCGATCAAACTGCTCAATGCGCGCACCATCACCTGCTGACGTATCATTGCGGAATTCGAGCACCAACAGATCCGGGTTTTCCGTGCTGTATACGGTTTTCGCTTTACCACGATACAACTCAGCTTGCTTTTGCATCTTTATCACTCCTGGGTGTGAATTAACGTTTTAAAATCTTTTGCTGTCTGGTGTGCCGGATATTTTGTCGGATGCGGCGTGAACGCCTTATCTGACCTGTGTCCGACAAACAAATTTCGTGCGAATTAACGCTAAAATCGCGTTTTTCTGCCGACGCACACGTTTGCGTATCATAACAGAAAAAAGGGCCGGATTACTCCAGCCCTGTATTTTTACTTGCTAAACGCTGCCTGGAAGACAGATACCAGTGCGTCGTTTTGGCTTTGAGTCAGCGTATGGCCTTTCGGATCGATGAACTGCAAGCTGCTGCGGTTATCTAAATCACCGACCTGCAGTTTATAGTCACCGGATGCCAGGCCTGGATCGCTCGCGCCCAGTTCCTGCCAGTCGCTGTCAGACAACGGCTTATAGGTCACGGCCATGCTGCCCTGCGAACGGGTGCTGTCGGTCGCTTTCATGCCCACTTTTTCCAGCGCCGCTGGCAGACGTTGCCAAACCACGTTGAACGGCCCGCGAACGACCAGCATTGGTAAGCCTGTGTCATCAGCAGCACTTTGTACGTCCATGGTGGTGGAAGCACGGTTTTGCGCCGCATTAGCCGCATCGGTCACGGATTTATCCAGACCGGCGGAAATGACGTTCATCATCTCCGTGCTGTAACGCTGCATGGAAGCCGCGTCTGCAACCGGTTTGCCCGCCTGCTCCAGGTTCAGCAGTTTCACCGTTACCGCCTGCTGATAACCCTGCGGTTTAACAGAGATTTGATAACGACCGCGATACTGCTCGTCTTCGTCCAGACGATTCCATTGCACCCAATCGGTAGTCAGCGTCTGACCAGCATCATCGCGTTGGGTAATGGTGTAGTTTTTCGCCTGCAGCACGCTAACAACCTGCGGCCACAAAGTATTACCACGACCATTTTCTACCAGCAGCGAGGCGGTGTCGCCCGTAAACTGGGTACGTGCGCCGGAAATCAGCGCCAACGGCTGGGCAGGTGGACGAATGTCCAGCGCCTTACCGACAGCACCGCTACCGTTGGTCACCGGTATTGCATAATCACCGGAAGTCACCGGCAAAATCATTCCTGCCGGGGCATGAAGCTCCGCAAGCGGTGCCGCTTCCAGATAGGCTTCATCACCACTCACCTGACGCTTATAGCGTGAGTCAGAACTACAGGCTGCGAGTAACAGAACAAGCGATACACCCGCAACCTTTGCCAGGCGCGACTTTTGAACAGAGTAAGCCATCAAATCTCCCTAAACTTTACAGCAAACCGGCATACTTAAGCGCCGCTCTGACCGTCTCACGACCACTGTCGGTGATTGGTGTCATTGGCAGGCGCAGCGTATCGGTCGCCACAAGACCCAGTTCCTTACATGCCCATTTCACCGGGATTGGATTGGGTTCGACAAATAGTTTGTTGTGTAATGGCATCAGACGCTGGTTAATAACGCGTGCCTCGGCAAAATGCCCTTCTGCCGCCAGTTTGCACATCTGAGCCATATCACGCGCTGCGACGTTAGCAGTAACGGAAATAACGCCATGACCACCTAACTGCATGAAGTCCAGCGTGCTCGCATCATCGCCGCTCAGCAGAACAAAATCGTCTGAAACCAGCTCTTTGATCTGGTTAACACGCGTTAAGTTCCCTGTTGCCTCTTTGATTCCGATAATATTTTTTACTTTCGCCAGACGGCCCACCGTTTCTGGTAGCAGATCGCAGCCAGTACGGGACGGCACATTATACAGGATTTGCGGCAGGTCAGTATGTTCAGCGATGGCTTTGAAATGCTGATACAGACCTTCCTGCGACGGGCGGTTGTAATAAGGGGTCACCGTCAGGCAGCCAGCAATGCCACTGTCATTGAAACGCTGTGTCAGGCTAATGGCTTCCGCAGTAGCGTTAGCGCCGGTTCCGGCAATCACCGGAATACGCCCGTCAGCCAGCTCCAGGGTCATCATCACCACATCAACATGTTCGTCATGATTCAGGGTAGCGGACTCACCAGTGGTGCCAACAGAAACAATCGCCGAAGTACCGCTGGCGACATGATAATCAATCAGTTTTTTTAAGCTAGCCCGACAGACATTACCTTTTTCATCCATCGGAGTAACAATCGCGACAATACTTCCCGTGAACATGGGCCATCCTCTGTGCAAACAAGTGTCTCAATGGTACGTTTGGTATGGCATTAAAAGCAAGCAAACAGAACCGTTCTGATTGTTGTATGCATGTTTTTTTTATGCTTTCCTTAAGAGCTACTCTCCCCCTTGAAGGAATAACCGGTTTGACACTGTCATCGCAACATTATCTGGTGATCACTGCGCTGGGTGCCGATCGCCCAGGAATTGTGAACACTATCACCCGTCATGTCAGTAGTTGCGGCTGTAATATTGAAGACAGTCGCCTGGCGATGCTGGGAGAAGAGTTCACCTTTATCATGCTGCTTTCCGGTTCATGGAACGCAATCACCTTGATCGAATCAACGTTACCGTTGAAAGGTGCCGAACTGGATCTTTTAATCGTGATGAAGCGCACGACGGCTCGTCCGCGTCCGCCGATGCCAGCATCTGTCTGGGTTCAGATCGATGTGGCAGATTCACCGCATTTAATTGAACGCTTTACCGCACTTTTTGACGCGCACCATATGAACATTGCGGAGCTAGTGTCTCGCACGCAACCTGCTGAAAATGAACGAGCTGCGCAACTGCATATTCAGATAACCGCCCACAGCCCGGCGTCTGCGGATTCAGCAAATATTGAACAAGCTTTCAAAGCACTATGTACAGAACTCAATGCGCAAGGCAGTATTAGCGTCGTCAATTATTCCCAACATGATGAACAGGATGGAGTTAAGTAATGAATCCACTGAAAGCCGGTGACATCGCACCGAAATTTAGCTTGCCGGATCAAGACGGAGAACAAGTTAATTTGACCGACTTCCAGGGACAGCGTGTTCTGGTTTATTTCTACCCGAAAGCCATGACCCCCGGCTGTACCGTACAAGCTTGTGGCTTACGCGATAACATGGATGAGTTGAAAAAAGCCGGTGTTGATGTACTGGGTATTAGCACCGATAAACCCGAAAAACTCTTCCGTTTTGCGGAAAAAGAGCTGCTCAACTTTACACTTCTGTCTGATGAAGACCACCAGGTGTGCGAACAATTCGGCGTCTGGGGAGAGAAGTCCTTCATGGGCAAAACCTACGATGGTATTCACCGCATCAGCTTCTTGATCGATGCTGACGGCAAAATCGAACATGTCTTTGACGATTTCAAAACCAGCAATCACCACGACGTAGTGATTAACTGGCTGAAAGAACACGCCTGATTACTTTGCTCCATTCCGTGCTGGCTGCGCTTGCGGCCAGCACTCCTCACCTCCGGCGATATAGCGGAGTAAAGGTTAATCTTGCGCAATTTGACCATCGGGCCAGGCATGGATTACCGCTTTAATTAGCGTCGCCAGAGGAATGGCAAAGAACACCCCCCAGAATCCCCACAGACCACCGAAGATCACCACCGATAAAATAATCACCAGCGGATGCAGGTTAACCGCTTCGGAGAACAACACCGGTACTAACAGGTTGCCATCCAGCGCCTGAATAATCAGATATACCGCGAAGCAGCTCCAGAATTCAGTGCCAGCGCCAAACTGGAATAGCGCCACGCCGACCACCGGAATGGTCACCACAAATGCGCCAATGTACGGAATAAGCACCGAGAAACCGACCAGCACCGCCAGCAGCAGTGAATAGTTCAACCCGAAAAGCAAGAACCCCAGCCAGGTGGCTATCCCCACCACAATCATCTCCAGTACCTTGCCACGGATGTAGTTGGTGATTTGCTGGTTCATCTCCTTCCAGACCTGACCTGCCAGCCCACGGTTACGCGGAAGCACCCGGCGGACGGCATTCAACATTTGCTCTTTATCTTTCAGAAGGAAAAAGACCATCAGCGGCACCAGAACAAGATAGACGGCAATGGTCAGCAGGCCCACCAGCGAGGCGAGAGAGATTTTCACCACCGAATCGCCCATGGTAAGCATCCGGCTGCGCATATTGTCGGCCATCGCATCAATAATGCCCGCATCCATTAACGCCGGATAACGGCGCGGCAACGTGGCGGCAAAATCAGACAGTTTATTGAGCATCCCCGGCATATCGCGGATTAAATATATGCCCTGCTGCCAGGCGATAGGCAGTACCACGAACGCCATCAGCAGCAAAATTCCAACGAAAACCACCAATACAATCGACGTCGCCCAACGACGGGAACAGCCAATAGATTGCAGGCGCACGGTTGGCCATTCCAGCAAATAGGCCAGCACAATAGCAACCAGCAACGGTGCGAGTAGGCCACTAAAGAAAAAGATAATGCCAAATCCGGCAACTAAAATAACCAGCAAGGCAATCGCTTCCGGATCACTAAAACGGCGGCGATACCATTGCATCAACATTTCGAGCATAAAGACCTTCCCTGAACCTCAAGAGCGGGATTGCGATCCGCAATTGTATCGAAATGTCACAAAAAAGACTTCGCTTTTTATGACGGATTCAGGAAACTGAAAAGTCATTTGAGTGGGTTAATCTTCGCCGTTACACTCAAAGGCGGCGCGGTGGGAACGATATTTCACAGTATCGATCAAATGACTATCTCCAGAAATACAGGACAGAGGTTATGTTCAGGCAGTTGAAAAAAAACCTGGTTGCAACCCTCATTGCTGCTATGACCATCGGTCAGGTAGCCCCGGCGTTTGCCGATAGCGCAGACACCTTGCCGGATATGGGAACCTCCGCAGGAAGCACGCTTTCCATTGGTCAGGAAATGCAGATGGGCGACTATTATGTCCGCCAGCTACGCGGCAGCGCACCGTTAATTAATGACCCGCTATTAACGCAATATATTAATTCGCTGGGGATGCGCCTGGTTTCACATGCCAACTCAGTTAAGACACCGTTTCATTTCTTTCTGATCAACAACGACGAAATTAACGCCTTTGCTTTCTTTGGCGGCAACGTGGTGCTGCACTCTGCCCTGTTCCGTTATTCCGATAACGAAAGTCAACTGGCTTCAGTTATGGCGCACGAAATCTCCCACGTCACCCAACGTCACCTGGCGCGAGCGATGGAAGATCAGCAGCGCAGCGCGCCACTGACCTGGGTCGGGGCGTTAGGTTCTATTTTACTGGCAATGGCCAGCCCGCAGGCGGGGATGGCGGCGCTGACCGGTACACTGGCGGGAACGCGCCAGGGGATGATCAGCTTCACCCAGCAAAATGAACAGGAAGCGGACCGCATTGGTATTCAAGTGCTGCAACGCTCGGGGTTCGATCCGCAGGCGATGCCGACCTTCCTCGAAAAACTGCTCGATCAGGCGCGTTACTCTTCGCGTCCGCCGGAAATTTTGCTGACTCACCCGCTGCCGGAAAGCCGTCTGGCTGATGCCCGTAACCGTGCCAATCAGATGCGCCCAATGGTGGTGCAGTCGTCGGAAGATTTCTATCTGGCGAAAGCGCGCACACTGGGGATGTACAATTCCGGACGTAATCAGCTCACCAGTGATTTGCTGGATGAATGGGCAAAAGGTAACGTTCGTCAGCAACGGGCAGCGCAATATGGTCGCGCTTTGCAGGCGATGGAAGCCAATAAATACGACGAGGCACGGAAAACGCTGCAACCGTTACTGGCGGCAGAACCCGGCAACGCGTGGTATCTCGATCTGGCTACCGATATCGATCTTGGGCAAAACAAAGCCAATGACGCGATCAATCGCCTGAAAAATGCCCGTGATTTGCGCACCAATCCTGTGTTGCAGCTCAACCTGGCGAACGCTTATCTGCAAGGGGGTCAACCACAGGAAGCCGCCAATATTCTGAACCGCTACACCTTTAACAATAAAGATGACAGCAATGGCTGGGATTTACTGGCACAGGCGGAGGCCGCGCTAAATAATCGCGATCAGGAACTGGCAGCGCGAGCAGAAGGTTATGCGCTCGCCGGGCGACTCGATCAGGCAATTTCCTTGTTGAGTAGCGCCAGTTCGC
Source organism: Escherichia sp. MOD1-EC7011 (assembly GCF_002965005.1). Lineage (NCBI taxonomy): Bacteria > Pseudomonadati > Pseudomonadota > Gammaproteobacteria > Enterobacterales > Enterobacteriaceae > Escherichia > Escherichia sp. MOD1-EC7011. Next base: position 12,316 of record NZ_PTRD01000034.1, on the reverse strand, counting down.
AGGTGAAATTAGGCAGCCTGCAACAAGCGCGTTACGATGCGCGCATCGACCAGTTGCGCCAGTTGCAGGAACGCTTTAAGCCTTATACCAAGATGTAATTTGCATTAAAGGAAGAACAATGACCAAACAGGTAAAAATCTACCATAACCCACGCTGTTCAAAGAGCCGGGAAACGCTGACACTGCTGAAAGAAAACGGCGTGGAGCCAGAAGTGGTGCTCTATCTTGAGACTCCCGCCGATGCGGCAACGCTGCGCGATTTGCTGAAAATGCTGGGGATGAATAGCGCCCGTGAATTGATGCGCCAGAAAGAAGATCTTTATAAAGAGCTGAACCTGGCTGACAGTTCGCTTAGCGAAGAGGCGCTGATTCAGGCGATGGTGGATAATCCGAAGCTGATGGAGCGCCCGATTGTGGTCGCCAATGGCAAAGCGCGGATTGGACGTCCACCGGAGCAAGTGCTGGAAATCGTGGATTAAGATGTGCCCCATCGCTAGTTAAGGCACATTGCCGGATGCGACGCTTGCCGCGTCTTGTCCGGCCCAGGAATACTATGGATTAACTTCGCGTAGGTCGGATAAGGCGCTCGCGCCGCATCCGACAATAAACACCTTATCTACAACTTCAGAATTTCTTTCACAAACGGAATGGTCAGCTTACGCTGTGCGGTAATCGACGCGCGATCCAACTGATCCAGCGTCATAAATAGCGTGCGCATCTCTCTGTCGAGCCGCTTCAGCAAGAAGCGTCCCACATCTTCCGGCAGTTCAAAACCACGCAAACGCGCGCGTAACTGTAGCGCCTGCAACTTATCTTCATCAGAAAGTGGCTGCAATTTGTAGATCTGCCCCCAGTCAAGACGCGACGCGAGATCCGGTAATCCCAGATTCAACTGACGCGGTGGGCGATCGCCGGTGATCAACAACCGTGTTTTGCCCGACTCCAGAATCCGATTGTAGAGATCGAAAATCGCCATCTCCCACAACTCATCGCCGGCAATACACTCGATATTGTCGATGCAAACCAGCGACAAATGCTCCATACCGTCGAGCACTTCCGGGACAAACCAGGTGCGTTTATCCAGCGGGACATAGCCCACCGCATCACCACGCTGCGACAATTCCGCGCAAGCCGCGTGCAGCAGATGGCTGCGCCCCGCGCCTTCGCGTGCCCAGAGATAGATGTAACCGCTATGTTCCTGACGCAGCACGTTTTGCAGCGCGGCCAGTAGAGAGGAGTTATCCCCCGGCCAGAAACTTGCAAAGGTTTCGTCGTCAGGAAGATAAAGTGGCAAAGAGAGCTGTGCCGGTGTGTTCAGAGATACCTCAACCAGGATTTCACAAAATCGCGAGAAGTTTACCACAGAATCCCATGATGTTTGAACCGGGCAGCAGCACTGCCCGGTCGGTACATTATTTGTCTGTTATATCTGCGTCTTCTGCGTCCAGCACCACTTCTTCAGGGCGCAGCACGCTAATCAGTTTGAAGATCAGGCTTAAGCCGATACCGACGATAGTCGCCAGCGCCATGCCTTTCAGCTCCGCCGCGCCGATGTTTACCTTGGCACCACTGACGCCGATGATCAAAATCACGGAAGTCAGGATCAGGTTCTGTGCTTTGTTGTAATCCACTTTCGATTCGATCAACACACGAATACCGGAAGCACCGATGACACCGTAAAGCAGCAGCGAAACGCCGCCCATCACCGGCAATGGGATCATCTGGATAGCAGCCGCCAGTTTACCGACGCAGGAAAGCAGGATAGCAAAAATCGCCGCGCCGCCGATAACCCAGGTACTGTAAACACGGGTGATCGCCATCACGCCAATGTTTTCCCCGTAGGTGGTGTTTGGCGTGGAGCCAAAGAAGCCGGAGATCACAGTCGACAGGCCGTTAGCGAACATCGAACGGTGCAGACCCGGATCGCGCAGCAAATCCTTTTTGACAATGTTAGCCGTTACTACCAGGTGACCTACGTGTTCGGCAATAACCACTAATGCCGCTGGCAGAATAGTCAGAATAGCGAACCACTCGAAGCGCGGCGTATAGAGGGTTGGCAGCGCAAACCAGTGAGCATTAATAATCGGCGTGGTATCGACAATTCCCATGGCGAAGGAGAGCGCGTAACCCACCAGCACGCCAATTAAAATCGGGATAATTGCCAGGAAACCACGGAACAGCACGGAACCTAAAACCGTGACCGCCAGGGTGGTAATAGAGATGATGATGGTTTTGGAGTCTGGCGTTTGCCCTTCAGCCGGGAGTAAACCCGCCATACCAGCAGCTACGCCCGCCAGCTCCAGACCGATGACGGCAACGATTGCGCCCATTGCCGCAGGTGGAAACAGCACGTCCAGCCAGCCGGTTCCCGCTTTCTTCACGATGAAAGAGACCAGGCAGAACAGCACGCCGCACATAATAAAGCCGCCCAGCGCGACTTCATATCCCAATGGCAACAGTAACAATACCGGTGAAATAAAGGCAAAGCTGGAACCAAGATAAGCCGGGATTTTCCCTTTACAGATGAAGAGATACAGCAGCGTCCCGATACCGTTAAATAACAGTACAGTCGCCGGGTTAATATGAAATAAGACGGGCACCAGGACGGTTGCACCAAACATGGCGAACAAATGTTGCAAACTAAGCGGGATTGTCTGTAAAAGTGGCGGTCTTTCACTCACCCCGATAGCACGGCGCGTCATAGTATTATCCTCTGTATTATGTGTTATAGGCGCTTTACTCAAAAAAAAGCCGACTCTTAAAGTCGGCTTTAATTATTTTTATTCTTTATTTTGTACCAAAGATTTTGTCACCGGCATCGCCAAGACCCGGAATAATGTATCCATGCTCGTTCAATCCCTGGTCAATCGATGCAGTATACAGCTCGACGTCCGGGTGCGCTTTTTCCAGCGCAGCGATACCTTCTGGTGCAGCGACCAGCACCAGAACTTTGATGCTGCTGCAGCCCGCTTTTTTCAGCAGGTCGATAGTCGCGATAACGGAACCACCGGTTGCCAGCATTGGGTCAACGATCAGCGCCATACGCTCATCGATGTTAGAAACCAGTTTCTGGAAGTACGGTACTGGTTCCAGCGTTTCTTCATTACGGTACATACCGACTACGCTGATGCGCGCGCTCGGAACGTTTTCCAGCACGCCATCCATCATCCCCAGACCAGCGCGCAGAATCGGCACCACGGTAATTTTCTTACCTTTAATCTGGTCGATTTCCACCGGGCCGTTCCAGCCTTCGATGGTTACTTTTTCAGTTTCGAGGTCAGCGGTCGCTTCGTAAGTCAGCAGGCTACCCACTTCGGAAGCGAGTTCGCGAAAGCGCTTGGTGCTGATATCTTGCTCACGCATCAGTCCCAGCTTGTGTTTGACGAGTGGGTGTTTGACTTCCACGATCTTCATACTCTTTCTCCTTTGAGGGCAGCCACAAAAAAAATCGACGGATTATACCGCCTTTCTTCAAGGCGGCAATATTATTTTCGTTGACTTCAGTCAAGATCATAAAGATTTTAGATAAAGTTATTTTATAATCAAATAGTTAATAGTGGTAATTATCCTGGCAAAAAATCATTCATCCGCTCTATGTACACATTTTTTTTGTCACTCTCTCGGTAAAAAGAGGTTAAAAAAGGTTATGTAAAGCAGTCTCGCAAACGTTTGCTTTCCCTGTTAGAATTGCGCCGAATTTTATTTTTCTACCGCAAGTAACGCGTGGGGACCCAAGCAGTGACCGATAAAACCTCTCTTAGCTACAAAGATGCCGGTGTTGATATAGACGCAGGTAATGCTCTGGTTGGAAGAATCAAAGGCGTAGTGAAGAAAACGCGTCGCCCGGAAGTGATGGGCGGTCTGGGCGGCTTCGGTGCGCTGTGTGCGTTGCCGCAAAAATATCGTGAACCCGTGCTGGTTTCCGGCACTGACGGTGTAGGCACCAAGCTGCGCCTGGCAATGGACTTAAAACGTCACGACACCATTGGTATCGATCTGGTCGCCATGTGCGTTAATGACCTGGTGGTGCAAGGCGCTGAGCCGCTGTTTTTCCTCGACTATTACGCAACCGGAAAATTAGATGTCGATACTGCTTCATCAGTGATCAGCGGCATCGCCGAAGGTTGTCTGCAATCCGGGTGTTCGCTGGTAGGTGGCGAAACGGCGGAAATGCCGGGGATGTATCACGGTGAAGATTATGACGTTGCGGGTTTCTGCGTTGGCGTGGTAGAAAAATCAGAAATCATCGACGGTTCTAAAGTCAGCGACGGCGATGTGCTGATTGCGCTTGGCTCCAGCGGTCCGCATTCGAACGGCTATTCGCTGGTGCGCAAAATTCTCGAAGTCAGCGGTTGTGATCCACAAACTACCGAACTTGATGGTAAGCCATTAGCCGATCATCTGTTGGCACCGACCCGCATTTACGTGAAGTCCGTGCTGGAGTTGATCGAAAAGGTCGACGTGCACGCTATTGCGCACCTGACCGGTGGCGGCTTCTGGGAAAATATTCCGCGCGTATTGCCGGAAAACACTCAGGCAGTTATTGATGAATCCTCCTGGCAGTGGCCGGAAGTGTTCAACTGGCTGCAAACGGCGGGTAATGTCGAGCGCCATGAAATGTATCGCACCTTCAACTGCGGCGTCGGGATGATTATCGCCCTGCCTGCTCCGGAAGTGGACAAAGCTCTCACTCTGCTTAATGCCAACGGTGAAAACGCGTGGAAAATCGGTATCATCAAAGCCTCTGATTCCGAACAACGCGTGGTTATCGAATAATGAATATTGTGGTGCTTATTTCCGGCAACGGAAGTAACTTGCAGGCAATTATAGACGCCTGCAAAACCAACAAAATTAAAGGCACCCTACGGGCAGTTTTCAGTAATAAGGCCGACGCGTTCGGCCTTGAACGCGCCCGCAAAGCCGGTATTGCAACGCATACGCTCATCGCCAGCGCGTTTGACAGTCGTGAAGCCTATGACCGGGAGTTGATTCACGAGATCGATATGTACGCTCCCGACGTGGTTGTACTGGCCGGTTTTATGCGCATTCTCAGCCCGGCGTTTGTCTCCCACTATGCTGGTCGTTTGCTGAACATTCACCCTTCCCTGCTGCCAAAATATCCCGGTTTGCACACCCATCGTCAGGCGCTGGAAAATGGCGACGAGGAACACGGTACATCGGTGCATTTCGTTACCGATGAACTGGACGGTGGGCCGGTTATTTTACAGGCAAAAGTCCCGGTATTTGCCGGTGATACAGAAGATGAAATCACCGCCCGCGTACAAACCCAGGAGCACGCTATTTATCCGCTGGTGATTAGCTGGTTTGCCGATGGTCGTCTGAAGATGCACGAAAACGCCGCGTGGCTGGATGGTCAGCGTCTGCCGCCGCAGGGCTACGCTGCCGACGAGTAACGCCGCCGTAGTTAAAGCGCCAGCCCTGCGTTGGCGTTTTTCAATTCACCTGTAAATCGCAGGCTCCAGCAGTTTTTTTCTCCCTTTTCTGGCATAGTTGGACATCTGCCAATATTGCTCGCCATAATATCCAGGCAGTGTCCCGTGAATAAAACGGAGTAAAAGTGGTAATGGGTCAGGAAAAGCTATACATCGAAAAAGAGCTCAGTTGGTTATCGTTCAATGAACGCGTGCTTCAGGAAGCGGCGGACAAATCTAACCCGCTGATTGAAAGGATGCGTTTCCTGGGGATCTATTCCAATAACCTTGATGAGTTCTATAAAGTCCGCTTCGCTGAACTGAAGCGACGCATCATTATTAGCGAAGAACAAGGTTCTAATTCTCATTCCCGCCATTTGCTGGGCAAAATTCAATCCCGCGTGCTGAAAGCCGATCAGGAATTCGACGGCCTCTACAACGAACTGTTGCTGGAGATGGCGCGCAACCAGATTTTCCTGATTAATGAACGCCAGCTCTCTGTCAATCAACAAAACTGGCTGCGTCATTATTTTAAGCAGTATCTGCGTCAGCACATTACGCCGATTCTAATCAACCCTGACACTGACTTAGTGCAGTTCCTGAAAGATGACTACACCTATCTGGCGGTAGAAATTATCCGTGGCGACACTATTCGTTACGCGCTGCTGGAGATCCCCTCAGATAAAGTGCCGCGCTTTGTGAATTTGCCGCCGGAAGCACCGCGCAGACGCAAGCCTATGATTCTTCTGGATAACATTCTGCGTTACTGCCTTGATGATATTTTCAAAGGCTTCTTTGATTATGACGCGCTGAATGCCTATTCAATGAAGATGACCCGCGATGCTGAATACGATTTAGTGCACGAGATGGAAGCCAGCCTGATGGAGCTGATGTCTTCCAGTCTGAAACAGCGTTTAACCGCAGAACCGGTGCGTTTTGTTTATCAGCGCGATATGCCCAGTGCTCTGGTTGAGGTGTTGCGCGAAAAACTGACGATTTCCCGCTACGACTCCATCGTACCCGGTGGTCGTTATCATAATTTTAAAGACTTTATTAATTTCCCCAATGTCGGCAAAGCGAATCTGGTGAATAAGCCACTGCCACGTTTACGCCACATTTGGTTTGATAAGGCCCAGTTCCGTAACGGTTTTGATGCCATTCGCGAACACGATGTGCTGCTCTATTATCCTTATCACACTTTTGAACATGTGCTGGAACTGCTACGCCAGGCCTCGTTCGACCCAAGCGTACTGGCGATTAAAATTAACATTTACCGCGTAGCGAAAGATTCGCGCATCATCGACTCGATGATCCACGCCGCTCACAACGGTAAGAAAGTCACCGTGGTGGTTGAGTTACAGGCGCGTTTCGATGAAGAAGCCAACATTCACTGGGCAAAACGGCTGACTGAAGCGGGCGTACACGTGATTTTCTCTGCGCCGGGGCTGAAAATTCACGCCAAACTGTTCCTGATTTCACGTAAAGAAAACGGCGAAGTCGTGCGTTACGCGCATATCGGAACCGGGAACTTTAATGAAAAAACCGCGCGTCTTTATACCGACTACTCACTGCTGACCGCCGATGCGCGCATCACCAACGAAGTACGGCGGGTGTTCAACTTTATTGAAAATCCATACCGTCCGGTGACTTTCGATTATTTAATGGTGTCGCCGCAAAACTCCCGTCGTTTGCTGTATGAAATGGTGGACCGTGAGATAGCCAACGCTCAACAAGGGCTGCCTTGCGGTATTACCCTGAAACTGAATAACCTGGTCGATAAAGGTCTGGTCGATCGACTGTATGCGGCCTCCAGTTCCGGCGTGCCGGTGAATCTCTTGGTACGCGGAATGTGTTCGCTGATCCCCAATCTGGAAGGTATTAGCGACAATATTCGTGCTATTAGTATTGTCGATCGTTACCTTGAACATGATCGGGTTTATATTTTTGAAAACGGCGGCGATAAAAAAGTTTACCTTTCTTCCGCCGACTGGATGACACGCAATATTGATTATCGTATTGAAGTGGCTACACCGCTACTCGATCCCCGACTGAAGCAGCGGGTGCTGGACATCATCGAAATTCTGTTCAGCGACACGGTCAAAGCGCGTTATATCGATAAAGAACTCAGTAATCGCTACGTCCCCCGTGGTAACCGCCGCAAAGTACGGGCGCAATTGGCGATCTACGACTACATCAAATCACTCGAACAATCTGAATAACCCTATGCCAATACACGACAAATCCCCTCGCCCACAGGAGTTTGCTGCGGTCGATCTTGGTTCAAACAGTTTCCACATGGTCATTGCCCGTGTGGTTGATGGCGCAATGCAGATTATTGGTCGCCTGAAACAACGGGTACATCTGGCGGACGGCCTGGGGCCAGATAATATGTTGAGTGAGGAAGCGATGACGCGTGGCTTAAACTGCCTGTCGCTGTTTGCCGAACGCCTGCAGGGTTTTTCTCCTTCCAGCGTCTGTATTGTCGGAACCCATACTCTACGTCAGGCGCTGAATGCCACTGACTTTCTGAAGCGAGCAGAAAAGGTTATCCCCTACCCAATTGAAATTATTTCCGGCAACGAAGAAGCGCGTCTGATTTTTATGGGCGTGGAGCATACCCAGCCGGAAAAAGGCCGCAAACTGGTTATTGATATTGGTGGCGGCTCAACAGAACTGGTGATTGGTGAAAATTTCGAACCTATTCTCGTGGAAAGTCGCCGGATGGGTTGTGTCAGCTTTGCCCAGCTTTATTTCCAGGGCGGCGTCATCAATAAAGAAAATTTTCAGCGCGCACGCATGGCAGCAGCGCAAAAACTTGAAACCTTAACCTGGCAATTCCGTATCCAGGGCTGGAATGTGGCAATGGGCGCTTCCGGCACCATTAAAGCTGCTCATGAAGTGTTGATGGAAATGGGCGAGAAAGACGGGATAATTACCCCGGAACGTCTGGAAAAACTGGTAAAAGAGGTTTTACGGCACCGTAATTTCGCATCGCTGAGTTTACCGGGTCTTTCCGAAGAGCGGAAAACTGTCTTCGTTCCTGGACTGGCGATTTTATGCGGTGTGTTTGATGCCTTAGCCATCCGTGAACTGCGACTTTCTGACGGGGCGCTTCGTGAAGGCGTACTGTATGAGATGGAAGGACGTTTTCGCCATCAGGATGTGCGTAGCCGCACCGCCAGTAGTCTGGCTAACCAGTATCATATCGACAGTGAACAGGCACGACGGGTGCTGGATACCACTATGCAAATGTACGGACAGTGGCGAGAACAACAACCGAAGCTGGCGCATCCGCAACTGGAGGCGCTACTGCGATGGGCCGCCATGCTGCATGAGGTCGGGTTGAATATCAACCATAGCGGTTTGCATCGCCACTCCGCTTATATTCTGCAAAACAGCGACTTGCCGGGTTTTAATCAGGAACAGCAGTTGATGATGGCGACACTGGTGCGCTATCACCGTAAAGCGATTAAGCTCGACGATCTGCCGCGCTTTACCTTGTTTAAGAAGAAACAGTTCCTGCCACTGATTCAGCTATTACGCCTTGGCGTATTACTCAATAATCAACGTCAGGCTACCACCACGCCGCCAACATTGACGCTGATTACCGATGACAGCCACTGGACCCTGCGTTTTCCGCATGACTGGTTTAGCCAGAACGCGCTGGTATTGCTTGATCTGGAAAAGGAACAAGAATACTGGGAAGGCGTGGCTGGCTGGCGACTAAAAATTGAAGAAGAAAGCACGCCTGAAATTGCGGCTTAATATGAAATGAAAACGGGCCAACATGTTATGTTGGCCCAAATAAATTACGCGCTTTCCCGGACTGGCTCTCTTTCACCCAGTATCGCCACTAACGGCTGAGGTTCACCAATCAAAAATCCTTGCAGATAATCAATACCTAAAGAATGCACCGCTTTGCGAATCTCTTCATTTTCAACATATTCCGCAACCACTTGCATTTTCTTCATTCGCGCCAGATGACAAATTGACGCCACTATCTGGTAATCCAGACTATTCGAGGCAATATTGCGTATGAAGCTGCCATCAATTTTTAATAAATTGGCATTCACATTTTTTAGCCGCGCATAACTAGCGTAGCCGGTGCCGAAATCATCAATTGCAATTTGACATCCTAACTCCTGAAGATGCAGCAACGTATTCTGCGCCTGCTTAACATTGGTCAGGGTATTACTCTCGGTTACCTCAAAGATAAGCTGCCACGCTTCTATTTGATATTTACTTAAAAATTTACTGATATCTAAAGGGAAACTCGCCTGACAAACGGAAGTTGGCGACAGGTTAATAGCAAACCGACGAGCTGGCATTTTTTCTCTATTTTCCGCCATAAATTGCAGTGTATGCTCGATAACCCACATGTCGATACTGGACGATAAGCCAAACTCATGCGCGACCGGTAAGAAATTGTCAGGATTGATGAGTTCACCATTATCTCCTTTCATGCGCAGCAGAATTTCATGATAAACATCACCGCGCACCCCTGTAATCGGCTGAGCCATCAGGCAAAAATCGTTATGCTCAAGCGCCTGTTGTAGCCGATTCATCATCGCCACCTTGTCTTTCAATTCACGTTGTAAATACATTGCCCCGCGACGCTGCATATTTTCCGGGGTATTGGTCACGATAGAAAGTTCGGCAACCGTATTTAGCTCTCCCAGCAGCAGATATATATGATTAACCGGTGAGCGGACATAGCAATAACTGACGCCAATCTGAGGCTGTAACGGCATTCCATCCCAAAAGAAACGAAACTGTTTCAGATGATTATCCAGCGTGGTAATGCGCTCCTGGTATGATTCTGTATTCAGTCGCAACGCAAGGTCGTTACCGGAAAGCTGATAAACAGCTTCGCCCGGTTCCAGCAACGGTGTCAGCCAGTGTGAAAGTTTTTGTTTATATTGAATGCGTAGCATGATGCCATAGTTCTTTACCAGCATTTCCATGCCAGGGATGCGTAAATAACATAGCGCGGACCAGGGAGCATCACGCAATGCGCGATTCAGGGCACGAATGTTTGGCAGATGAACAACCGGATCCACATATGCAAGCCGTTGAATGCGTCTGACCACCGCTCGCTGACGGGTTGCCAGAACAGCCATATAATTCACAATAAAAGAAAATACCAGATAACTGGAGGAAGTTATGGTCAGTTGCGTGGTATATCCAGGATAAAGGGGAATGTAATTCTGATAGCTGTGAATGCTGATCATCAGCACTACCGCCCAGAGCAGTGATATAAACTTATAGCCATAGCGCATTGCTCCCCACATCATCAGCGGTAGCAATAACGATAACGTATAGTTGGTGCTAAAAATTGTGCTTTTTTCATTTAATGGCATACATAGCAACAACAACAACGCACCCAATGCAAGCAACCAGATCGCAAATTCTTTTTTGGTAACCTTTTTGTCAACCTGCTGTTTTAATTGCGAATAATAGCTACGTAAATAAAACGGATTCCGCACCACCCGAATGATGAAGTAGCACAGTGGGACGCCGATAAGATTACCTACCAGCAAGGCCTGGTAATTGATTAATGTCCCGAGGTTAAAGGGCATAACCCCTACCAGATTATCTCTGCTCGCCAGTAACCCTACAAATGCCGCAAACTGGAAAAGTACCAGAAACAACGTTGCAGGGAAAACAATCTGCCAGAAAATTCGCTGGGAAATTAAGCGGATATCACCATGTGAAACGTTGTTACGCCGGGGAGAAAAGACCCTGTAACCGCCCCAACAAATAATAATAATGATAATAAAATTAGCTGTTAACGAAAGCGTTTCATAAAGGCCAAGCTCCGCATACTTACGAACAAAAATGCCTAATGCTATACCCGGTAATGCAGCCCAGCTAAAAAACATCATCATGCTGATCATCAGAGCCAGGGGCAGATAAAAGAGAAAGACTTCACCGGAGGAAATATGCGCAAAAGTATTTATTTGTGCGAAAATGGGCAAGATTAAAGAAGGCAGGATCAGCGGAAGCCCCCACCATTTATCACGTATTTTTATATAAGTTGCATTCAGTTTCATAGATGCTCAACAGAATTCCCCACATCCTGAAAGGGGTGTATTCAGACAGGCATCCCACCTGAATTCGACGGATGATTATTCATCACTATAGAGAGTATCGATTCTAAGTGTCATATGAAAGTTCCAATTGATATATATCAAACAAAATAACCATGATTAATGAATTATTACGTTTATCATGTTAAGCCATCATTATTACATCATTGTTGTAAATAATTAAATCAACTTCCATAACATTAGAATATGTATCCGCTGACGCTTTTTTACATAATAGAGAATTGACCATTTTGCCCAGGTGTGCCTTAATGTAAGTACCGTCCACAGAGTGGGACATACTTCAAGGAACCTTTTGTGAGTCAGGCAACCAGTATGCGAAAACGACACCGATTTAACAGTCGCATGACCCGTATCGTACTGCTCATCAGCTTTATCTTCTTCTTTGGTCGCTTTATCTACTCGTCCGTGGGTGCCTGGCAGCATCATCAGAGCAAAAAAGAAGCGCAGCAATCCACTCTCTCTATCGAATCCCCGGTACAACGTTAGCGGTTACCTTCTCCATTTTAACTTAACAAGACGGCGCATTGCTGCCCGATGTTTTTGCTCTTTGTAGTTAACAAAGCGGCAAGCATTCTTTCACCTTAAATTTCACCCATTGTCTCGACTGAAGTAGATCCTGCCTTAGAAGGCATAAGCTCTAAATTAATACATATATTTAAATTATATTTATTTAATAATTTATTTCTCGCATGAATTTTCATAAATTTAATCTATTACTTTATACGCAATACATTTACTTTCCTCTTTTGATGATCTTAAATATCTTATTTTTCGT
>NZ_PTRD01000033.1:0-61171 GCF_002965005.1 Escherichia sp. MOD1-EC7011 | reverse complement strand
CTTTTTCTCAGCGGCGCGGGGTGTGCATAATACGCTTTCCCGCTACAGAGTCAAGCATTTTTTGCTTTTCTCTGTTGAGATTCTCAGGAGAATCCCGCTGACCCGGCGGCGTGTTTGCCGTTGTTCCGTGTCAGTGGTGGCGCATTATAGGGAGTTATTCTGAGCTGACAAGAGGAAATTTAAAATAATTTTCCGAATGCGCAACATTCAACCAAATCAGCCTGAAACTGCCAGTTTTTCGAGCGTTTTGAAACCGTAACGCTGTAAAACGGGCAATAATTGTTCTGCTTCCGGCGTCATTGCCATACAAAAGGCAACATTCGCATCGGCAGATTTTGCATCCGGGGCTTCATGTTCTAACAACCAGGCCGTTCGGCGGGCAATTGCTGCGCCAGAATCTACCAGCCGTGTTCCCTCTGGTAGCACCTGTAACAGTTCTTCTCGTAATAGAGGGAAATGAGTACACCCCAGAACAACAGTATCTGGTGGCTCTTTCATTCTTAACCACGGACGCAAGATACGCTTTAGCGCATCCAGAGAAACTTCGTCGCCATGCAGTTTCGCTTCAGCCAGCTCAACCATCTCTGCCGATCCGAGCATTTCTATCTGACATTCATTGGCGAAACGCGCAATCAGTTCATGGGTATAAGAACGTTTAACTGTTCCGCGCGTTGCCAGCAATCCAACAATGCCATTAGCGGTCAGACGCGCTGCGGGTTTAATCGCCGGCACGACACCGACAACCGGGAAGTCAAACTTTTCGCGTAATGCAGGAAGCGAAACGGTGCTGGCGGTGTTGCAGGCCACCACAGCCAGCGCAAGGGGATAATGCTCTTGCACCGCAGTGACAATTTCCACTACGCGCTCAACAATAAACGCTTCGCTTTTTTCGCCATACGGGAAAGCAACATTATCGAAAGCATAAATGTAATGGAGATCCGGTAAGAGACGCCGGATCTCGTCATAGACCGACAGCCCACCGACGCCGGAGTCAAACACCAGCACGGTGGGACGTGGTTCAGAAGGTGTAGCTGCCAGACAAGGTGTATTCCCGTCCTGCAGTTTGGTAGCCATAGACTGTCTCGTAATCTTTGTCGAACAAGTTGGCTATTTTACCACGAACAGTCAGATGAGAGGTGACCGGATACGCAACCGCAAGATCCCACAAGCTAACACCGCCCATTTTAACGGTTTGATAAGGATAAGATGAGTAATCCTTGTCATAGCGAGTGCCTAAATACTGATAAGTAATACCCCAGTCGAAGTCATACAGTTGCCAGTCGAGCTGATATTTCACCTGCTGTTTAGCGCGACGTAGCAACGGCGTGTCGGTAATCGCGTTACGCGCATCGACATAATCATAACTCACCGTATGCGTCAGCGGTCCGGTATCAAAATTGGCGGTCGCCTCGACGCCCTTAATCCGCGCTTTCCCTTCGTTGTAGTATTTGAGGGTGTGATCATCGTAATCGATCAAGTCACTAACATCGTTACGGTATCCGGAAATACGCCAGTTCACTCCAGCAGTTAAGCCTTCAAACGCCCCTTCCCACTGTTTGCTTTTCTCAGGGTTCAGATCCGGATTACCGTAGAAGCCATAGAGTTGCCCAAGATTAGGTGCCTTGTACGACGTACCATAAGAAGCGATAAACCGATAACCTTCGATGAATTCCCAACCTACGCTGGTTTGCCAGGTTCCATGACGACCAAACTGTGAGTTATCGTCGCTGCGTGCTGCGCCTTCAAAGGTAAAATCGCCGACTTGTTGCAGCCCGGTCAGATAGATGCCGGTATTACGTTGATCATATCCATCCTCAACATAACCTGTACCCGGCGTCGTAGTCTGTTTCTGCCAGTCGACACCCGCACCAATACTACCGTGACCAACGATGACATTGTTTGCCCACTGAACGGTGTATTGCTTCATCTCATCAAGCGTTGCGGACGAATCATAACGACCATAATGGGGATCGTAGTTGTAATCTTTGCTATGGCTATAGCTGGTAATGAGTTGTGATTTAATCAGTTCGCCGTTATAGCGCAGCCCGGCATCCCAGCTTTGGCTATAGAGTTTGCGAGTATCGAGCAGCGGCGAGCCGGGAGAATAATACGCGTCATAATTGGTACGATTATCATAGCCATAGCCGCGCACAAAGCCGCTCCAGGCATCAGCAAAGTTATGCTCCAGCGCGCCATAAAGCGTTTTACTTAAGAAACCATCGTTATCTGGCTGCGCTTGCGTTCCGGTATTGCCATAAGCGACAACATCATAACCATGAGTATGGGCATAATCGCCCAACAACGTTACTCGTGTCTTATCCCCCAGTTGTTGCTGCGTAGAGACATCATAGTTCTGATAACTATTGCTTCCCCACCCTGCTGAAATTTCCGTTCCGGGTTCATCGCGCGTCGTGATGATATTCACCACCCCGCCTATTGCATCGGAACCATATACGGCGGAACGCGGCCCACGGATATATTCAACACGCTGGACAAGCGCAATAGGGAACTGGCTAAGGTCGGCAGACCCACTCACCCCTGCCAGATTCAGGCGCACACCATCAATTAACACCAACACATGACTGGCATTTGTACCGCGAATAAAAATAGATGAGAGCTGACCTGAACCGCCGTTTTGGGTGATATCCACACCAGGGAGACGGCGCAGCACATCATTGACCGAAGTCGACTGCCAGCGGTCGATATCCTGACGCGTCACAACGGTGGTTGGTGCAAGCACAGTGCTGCGCGGCTGTTCAAAACGGTTAGCAGTAACGACGAGAGTATCCGGGCTGGTATCCTGTGCCCAAGCGGAAAAGGCTGTGACAGAACACGCCGTCAGCAGCGAAGCTTTTTTAATCATTGTAAAGCATCCACAATAGAAGAAGGATGCCGCAGGTTTCACCAATATTACGCGATGATGAGAACCAGATGCGACGTTAGCCGGCAGGTCTTCGGGCTTGGAGGGGTATCTGAGGATACAAAGAGATGATGACTTCCCACCGGATGGCAGTGTCCGCATTACGCAATCATCGCACCTTTCCTTACCGCTGCGCGTCAGCTCCAGATTCGCACTGGATTCCCTATTAACTCACAGGACCGGCGAGTGGATGCTACAGGTTGTAACAAGTTGCTGTCCAGACGTAGCTCACAAATAGGAATCTATCAAGATCTGGACATCTGATGAGCAATCCCTACAATCGCCGCGTACATTTCATTTTCAGGATACATCATGACCCCCGAACACCTTCCAACAGAACAGTATGAAGCGCAGTTAGCCGAAAAAGTGGTACGTTTGCAAAGTATGATGGCGCCGTTTTCTGACCTGGTTCCGGAAGTGTTTCGCTCGCCGGTCAGTCATTACCGGATGCGTGCAGAGTTCCGCATCTGGCACGATGGCGATGACCTGTATCACATCATTTTCGATCAACAAACCAAAAGCCGCATCCGCGTGGATAGCTTCCCCGCCGCCAGTGAACTTATCAACCAGTTGATGGGCGCGATGATTGCGGGTGTGCGCAATAATCCCGTTCTGCGCCACAAGTTGTTCCAGATTGATTACCTCACCACGCTGAGCAATCAGGCGGTGGTTTCCCTGCTGTACCATAAAAAGCTGGATGACGAGTGGCGCCAGCAGGCAGAAGCCCTGCGCGATGCACTGCGAGCGCAGAATCTGAATGTGCATCTGATTGGTCGGGCAACGAAAACCAAAATCGAGTTGGATCAAGATTACATCGACGAACGTCTGCCGGTTGCAGGGAAAGAGATGATCTACCGTCAGGTGGAGAACAGCTTCACTCAGCCGAACGCGGCGATGAATATTCAGATGCTGGAATGGGCGCTGGACGTAACCAAGGGTTCAAAAGGCGATTTACTGGAGCTGTACTGCGGCAACGGTAATTTTTCATTAGCTCTGGCGCGCAATTTTGATCGAGTATTAGCTACCGAAATCGCTAAGCCATCGGTCGCTGCCGCGCAATACAATATTGCTGCTAACCATATTGATAACGTACAAATTATTCGTATGGCGGCGGAAGAGTTTACCCAGGCGATGAATGGTGTGCGCGAGTTTAACCGCCTGCAAGGGATCGATTTAAAGAGTTATCAGTGCGAAACCATTTTTGTCGATCCGCCGCGCAGCGGTCTGGACAGTGAAACCGAGAAAATGGTGCAGGCGTATCCGCGTATTTTGTACATCTCCTGCAACCCGGAAACGTTATGCAAGAATCTGGAAACATTAAGCCAGACGCACAAAGTTGAACGTCTGGCTCTGTTTGATCAGTTCCCCTACACGCACCATATGGAGTGCGGCGTGTTACTGACGGCGAAGTAAAACCCATGCCGGATGCGCCAGCATCCGGCATGTTACTGATTACTCAGCAACTTCCTGCTTACGGTTACGCATCTTCGTGCCAATCCAGAACACCATAATGACGGACAGCACTGCCGGGAAGAAGTTAGAACCGATATCCGGATATTCAGCACGAACCACCGTGCTGTACAGCAGAACGCCGAGAATAAAACAGGCGGCAGCCAGCCCCGGCAAGCCTACCGGCATGGTGCGATTAAGATAACGTTGATGCAGGCAGTAAACCGTCAGCACCAGAGAAATAATCGGGAATACAGAAAATGGCACAATGGAGCTAAACAGCGCCGCAAACGTACCATTGATCGATAAGCCAGCAACCAACGCCAGCAGCAGCGTACCTCTATCTTGATTTGCTTGTTTCATTACTCGTCCTTCACATTTCCCGGAATAGTTGCGGTTTTCTCTTGTTCACGGCGATACCAGTAATAAGCCCCTTTCGAAATCATTCGCAGTTGCAGTACCAGTCGCTCTTCTAATTGCCGACGTTGTTCGACGCCGACGTCCAACGCCTCGGCACCCGCACTGAAGACAATCGTCACCATTGCTTCGGCTTGCGCTTCAGTAAACGCACGAGGCATGTGGTTTTCGAGTTCCAGATAGTCCGCAAGTTCCGCAATGAAGTGCTGAATTTCACGCGCAACGGCGGCACGAAACGCAGCGGAAGTGCCGGAGCGTTCCCGCAATAATAACCGGAAGGCGTTCGGATTATTACCGATGAACTCCATAAATGTGGAGACCGAGGTACGGATCACACTCCCGCCTTTGGCAATACGCTGACGCGCCTGGCGCATGAGTTGGCGCAGCATCAAACCGCTCTCATCAACCATGGTCAGACCAAGTTCGTCTACGTCGCGGAAATGCCGGTAAAAAGAGGTGGGAGCAATGCCCGCTTCTCGCGCCACTTCACGCAAACTCAGGCTGGCGAAGCTGCGTTCAGCACTTAATTGGCTAAATGCGGCTTCCACCAGCGAACGGCGGGTTTTTTCTTTTTGTTGCGCTCTTACGCCCATCACAATGTCTGAATCCTTGCCAAAAGTACTGCTGGCACTATACCAGAGAATGAACATACTGGATTGCTCCAGTGTTGTGAATGAACGGTAACGCAATAAAACACATTTACTGCAGCTCTTTGGCTGGTTCTTTCACAAACAACAACGCCAGCATCGACAGCAACGTGCCGCCGCCCAGATACCACGCTGGAGCCGTCAGACTCTCCAGTAACACGATAGATTGCGTGGCGAAATATTGTGCAAAACCACCAAAAATTGCCACGCCAATGCTATAAACCAGCGCGAAGCCCAATGCCCGGATCCGTTTCGGCAATAGTTCGGAAATCAACAACATTACCGGCACACCGCCAAGCGTGGTAAAGCTGACCATCACGAAAACCACCGTCAGCAACATGCCAGGGCTTGGGTAATTCACCAACAGCCAGAACGAAGGCCAGCTACAGAGAAGCACCATCACACGGGAGATTAAAATCAGCTTTTTACGCCCGACCGAATCACACAGCATCCCCACCAGCAGCGCCCCCACAAAAGTAATAACGCCAGCCAGTAACATCGCTGCATGAGAATAATGTTGAGGCATCGCCAGATACTTCGCCGCCCAGGTGCCGTAGTAAAAGAGGGAGATATAGGTTGCTACCGTACTGCCAATCGCGAGTAAAACACCGTTAGCGAGAGTCGCTTTATGTTGCAGAAGCAGGGAAAACGTACTTTCGCTGGCAGCAGCACTCTTCTTATTCGCCACTTCAGGCGCATCATTTTCCAGACTCAGGCGCAGCCAGCAACCGATGGGTGCTAACAGCACACCAATAAAAAACGGCACTCGCCAGCCCCATTCCGCCATTACGGTCTCTGAACCTGTGGCAAACGGCAGCCATGCACTCAACCCTAAAGCGACGATGCCACCAAAGGTCGTTGCCAGCCCCTGGGTCGCCAGCGACCAACTGCTGTAAAAGCCGCGACGATTTGCCGGCGCAGACTCAACCAGCAAAGACATTGAGGCGCCGACTTCACCACCTGCCGCAACGCCCTGGATCAGACGCGCCAGCACCAGCGTCGCGGTTCCCCAATATCCCGCCGTCGCATAGGTCGGCGCGATGCCGATCATCAACGTACCGAGGCTCATCAGGGCAATGGTGAACACCATCGCGGGTTTGCGTCCGAAACGATCGGCCCAGGCGCCAACGATAATCCCACCAAGCGGGCGCATAAAAAAGCTCACGCCAAAAGTCGCAAATGCCAGTAACAGCGCAACGTTATGATCGGCACTGGGAGGAAAGAAAAGTGTACTGATATAGACCACAAAAAAGTTGTAAACGCCAAAATCAAAAAATTCGAGCGCATTGCCAAACGCCGAGGCAAAAATCACCCGCTTACCGCTGGGCTTTTTCTTTACGCCCACCGATTCATTTACGATCGCCGTCATTCCATATTCCTTGCCAGAAAGTGTTGTTGTGTGTTGTTTTATTTATTGCAACCAGGCTTCCACCAGCGCGCCCCAGTAGCTACTTGCCGGCACCAGACTTGCATCGTTGAAGTCGTATCCGGGGTTATGCACCATGCAGGAACCTTCCCCGACGTCACCATTACCGAACAACAGGAAAGCACCTTTTGGCTGGGCCTCCAGCATGAAAGAGAAGTCTTCACTGCCCATCAGAGGCTTGATGCCAAACTCCGCCCTGTCTTCACCAAACGTTTCGCAGGCCACCTGGCAGGCAAATCTCGCCATCGCCTCATCATTCACTAACACCGGAGTGCCGTTAACATGCATCACATCAGCCGTAGCGCCAAAGCTAACGGCCTGGGCTTGTGCCAGAGCAGGAATACGGGTCAGAAGAAGTTGCCGGGTTTCACGGCTAAGCGAGCGGACGCTGATTTTCATCTCAGCACTATCTGGAATGACGTTAGCAGCCTCACCCGCAACAATGCTGCCAACGGTAATGACCGCCGCTTCCAGCGGATCGACATTGCGCGACACAATACTTTGTAATGCGGTGGTGATATGTGCCGCGACCAGCACCGGGTCGATGGCTTTGTGGGGAATCGCACCATGTCCACCACAGCCACGAACCGTAATGTGGAACTGATCCATTGACGCCATCAGCGCCCCTGGCTGAAAGTAAAACTTGCCAACCGGCAGACCCGGCATATTGTGCATACCGAAAATCGCATCGCAGGGGAAACGGTCAAAAAGACCTTCTTTAACCAT
Source organism: Escherichia sp. MOD1-EC7011 (assembly GCF_002965005.1). Taxonomy (NCBI): domain Bacteria; kingdom Pseudomonadati; phylum Pseudomonadota; class Gammaproteobacteria; order Enterobacterales; family Enterobacteriaceae; genus Escherichia; species Escherichia sp. MOD1-EC7011. Next base: position 53,586 of record NZ_PTRD01000033.1, on the reverse strand, counting down.
AATCTCACCGCCGTTGATCATCTCTTCAGCTGGCTGGAAGATGAGACGCAACGTGCCGTTAAAGCGGCGGGTTTCGGCAAGATAGCGCGCGGCACCCAGCAATATTGTGGTATGCCCGTCATGCCCACAGGCGTGCATCAAACCAGGTTGTTTGCTGGACCAGGGTTTGCCGCTATTTTCATAAATCGGTAACGCATCCATATCCGCCCGCAAACCAATACTTTTCTCTCCGTCGCCCACTTTTAAGGTGGCAACCACGCCGGTCGTCGCCAGCCCTTGCTCTACCTCATAGCCCCACTGGCGCAGCTTTTCTGCTACCAACGCACTGGTTTGAAACTCCTGTAACCCCAGCTCCGGGTTTTCATGGATCTGATGGCGAATCTCGCGCAGTTCTTCCTCAAACCCACGAATATAGTGTTCGATCATCTGCTATTCCCTTATTTATAGATAAACAGGCTAATTGACGGATTTTATTGATGGTATAAATACAAATACCCCATCAATATAAAATATTTATATATTTGTTTTATAAGAAAATTTCACAAATACAATAACAAAAAAGCACACTTCATCAAGATAAAACTGCCAGTCACAAGAAAAAGCGATTAATAGTGAATAAATAAAATAAGAAGGAGGAAGACAAAGCAAAGGCCGCTCACGATATAGCCAGATAAATGACGGGGATCAATTGGCTTACCCGCGATAAAATGTTACCATTCTGTTGCTTTTATGTATAAGAACAGGTAAGCCCTACCATGCCACATTCCTACGATTACGATGCCATAGTAATAGGTTCCGGCCCCGGCGGCGAAGGCGCTGCAATGGGTCTGGTTAAGCAAGGTGCGCGCGTCGCAGTTATCGAGCGTTATCAAAATGTTGGCGGCGGTTGCACCCACTGGGGCACCATCCCGTCGAAAGCTCTCCGTCACGCCGTCAGCCGCATTATAGAATTCAATCAAAACCCACTTTACAGCGACCATTCGCGACTGCTCCGCTCTTCTTTTGCCGATATCCTTAACCATGCCGATAACGTGATTAATCAACAAACACGTATGCGTCAGGGATTTTACGAACGTAATCACTGCGAAATATTGCAGGGGAACGCTCGCTTTGTTGACGAGCACACGCTGGCGCTTGATTGCCCGGACGGCACGGTCGAAACGCTGACCGCAGAAAAATTTGTTATTGCCTGCGGCTCTCGTCCATATCATCCGGCGGACGTTGATTTTACCCATCCGCGCATTTACGACAGCGACTCAATTCTTAGCATGCATCACGAACCACGCCACGTGCTTATCTACGGTGCCGGAGTGATCGGCTGCGAATACGCATCGATCTTCCGTGGAATGGATGTGAAAGTGGATCTGATCAACACCCGCGATCGTTTGTTGGCGTTTCTTGATCAAGAGATGTCAGATTCTCTCTCGTACCACTTCTGGAACAGCGGTGTGGTAATTCGTCACAACGAAGAATACGAGAAGATTGAAGGTTGTGACGACGGCGTAATCATGCACCTGAAATCAGGCAAGAAACTAAAAGCCGACTGCCTGCTCTATGCCAACGGCCGCACCGGTAATACCGATTCGCTGGCGCTGCATAATATTGGTCTGGAAACTGACAGTCGTGGCCAGCTTAAGGTCAATAGCATGTATCAAACCGCACAGCCGCATGTTTATGCCGTGGGCGACGTGATTGGTTATCCGAGCCTGGCGTCGGCGGCCTATGACCAGGGGCGCATCGCCGCACAGGCGCTGGTGAAAGGTGAAGCCACCGCGCATCTGATTGAAGATATCCCTACCGGCATCTACACCATCCCGGAAATCAGCTCAGTCGGTAAAACCGAACAGCAACTGACCGCGATGAAAGTGCCGTATGAAGTGGGTCGCGCCCAGTTCAAACATCTGGCGCGAGCGCAAATCGTTGGCATGAACGTGGGTACGCTGAAAATCTTATTCCATCGGGAAACAAAAGAGATTCTTGGGATTCATTGCTTTGGCGAGCGCGCTGCCGAAATTATTCATATCGGTCAGGCGATTATGGAACAGAAAGGTGGCGGCAACACCATTGAGTACTTCGTTAACACCACCTTTAACTACCCGACCATGGCGGAAGCCTATCGGGTAGCGGCACTAAACGGCTTAAACCGCCTGTTTTAACGCTTTATCGAAATGGCCATCCATTCGTGCGCGGATGGCCTCTGCCAGTTGTTCATAACGACTACGCAGCGGTGAGCCAGGACGATATACCAGGCCAATAGTGCGGCGTGGTTCCGGCTTAATGCACGGCAGATAAACAACGCCATCGCGTTTGCGCTCTGGCGGTACAGCCAGCGCAGGCAGTAAAGTGATCCCGCTACCTGCCGCCACCATGTTGCGCAGCGTCTCCAGACTGGTGGCGCGGAAATGTGTATCTTCATCCGCCCCGGCTTCAAAGCAGAAGCCCATCGCCTGATCGCGCAGACAGTGACCATCTTCCAGCATCAGCAGTTTTTCCCCTGCCAGATCGGCCATCGGTACGCATTCGCGGTTCGCCCACGGATGATCTTCGTAGATAGCCAGCAACATTGGTTCGTCAAACAACGGCACTTCAATGAATGCTTCGCTTTCTTTCACCAGCGCGAGGATCACGCAGTCGAGTTTGCCACTGTCCAGTTGCGCCAGTAACTGGTGGGTCTGCGCTTCATGCAGATACATTTCCAGCTTTGGAAAGGTCTGGTGCAGCATCGGGATAATATGCGGTAGCAGGTAAGGCCCGACCGTGGGAATCAAACCAATGTGCAGCGGCCCGGACATGGTCTCGCCCTGCTGGCTTGCCATCTCTTTAAGGACTTTCACCTCACGCAGCACGGTACGCGCCTGATCCACCAGCAGCATTCCCGCCTGGGTGAATAACACTTTACGGCTGGTTCGCTCCAGCAGCATCACGCCCAGCTCATCTTCCAGCTTACGAATTTGCCCGCTAAGCGTCGGCTGGCTAACGTGGCAGGAATCTGCCGCACGCCGAAAATGGCGGTGTTCGGCCAGTGCCACCAGGTACTCAAGATCACGAATATTCATTATCCATCCTCCATCGCCACGATAGTTCATGGCGATAGGTAGCATAGCAACGAACGATTATCCCTATCAAGCATTCTGACTGATAATTGCTCACAGAAACGGAGCGGCACCTCTTTAACCCTTGAAGTCACTGCCCGTTTCGAGAGTTTCTCAACTCGAATAACTAAAGCCAACGTGAACTTTTGCGGATCTCCAGGATCCGCTTTTTTTTATTTCTTCCGACCCTCCAGCGGAGGGCCAGGCTGCAATACTTACTCAATGCGATCTTTGACGATAAAGAAGTAACACAGCGCACCAGTGAAGGTCACACAGGCCGCGATAACCAGCGCCAGATTAAACGAGTGCGTGGTATCCACCACCCAGCCGGTTACGATCGGGGCAAAGGAAGCAAAGACAAAACTACCAAAGTTTTGAATCCCGGCGATGGAAGCCACTTTTGTTTCTGACACCATCACCTGAACCAGTCCCCATGCAGATGTTCCCGCAAAATGCACGCAGAACAGCGCCATTGAGATAAACGCCACCGCTTGCGCAGGCGAGGAAGATTGCACGACCAGCAACGTTCCTAATGCCGACATCATCAAACCGCAGACAATAGCCGTTTTACGCGTCTTCGCCAGGTCGTAGCCTTTTTTCGCCAGTCGATCGACAACAATACCGTTAACCCACATCCCGACCGCCGCCGCGAGGAAAGGAATCGCCGCCACCCAGCCCGTTTTCGCCAGACTGAAACCTTGCTCGGCCTGCAAATAACCGGGTAACCACGCGATGTAGAGCCAACCGGTATAGTTAACCCCAGAGAAACCTAAAATCATCCCCCAGGTTGTCCGGTGCTTAAACAGCGCCAGCCACTCGCTAAATTGCAGCTGTGGACGCGGTTTAACCGGCGCGGAGAGATACGTCCGTTCTTCGTCGGTCAGGACAAACTGCGCCCGGTTGCGATACCACACGTACCAGCAAATCCCAACCAGAATCCCCGCTACGCCGATGATAACGAACATCGCCCGCCAGCCCCATGCCAACTGCATCAATACAAGAGCAGGAGGCGCGATGGCCTGACCGATAACGGTAGATGAGTTAAAAATCCCCAGCGCCGTGCCGCGTTCTTTTTGTGCATACCAGTCGGTAATAGATTTCACCCCCGCTGGCATAAATGGCGCTTCGCCAATACCCAGACCAATACGCATTAAAATAAAGTGGCTAAAAGAGTTAACCATTCCTGTTAATGCCTGCATTAATGACCAGAATATCAAACCTGCGCCTAATACTATTCGTGGACCAAAACGATCTAACAAAATACCGGAAGGAAGTTGTGAAAAACCATAAGACAGAGAAAATGCAGAAAGCAAAACGCCAAACTCTGTCGCCGATAATCCTAACTCGCCACGAATCGCTTCGCCTGCCACACTCAGTGACGAACGGTCGAGGAAATTAACGATCCCCGCCATAAATAATAAAACCAGCGTCACTGTCTGAATACGACGAATCCGTTGCGGTTTATTACCCGCAACACTGGTTGACACATCAACGTCCATTTTTAGCTCCTTGAGCGGAATTAATCGATTTGATGACTATTCAGAAAATAATTAAGCGAACCGTTATTACCAGTTCCACAATGTGCCATCTTCCAGTCGTGCGACGGGGAGATACGCCGGGTCATACGGATATTTCGCCGCCAGTTTCTCATCGAAAGAAATACCCAGCCCCGGTTCATCGCCCGGATGCATATACCCCTCCTCGAAGCGCCAGCTATGCGGGAAGACTTCAAGCATTTGTTCGGAATAGCCCATGTACTCCTGCACGCCGAAGTTTGGCACCCAGAGGTCAAAATGCAGCGCCGCCGCATGGCAAATGGGCGATAAATCAGAAGGACCGTGCAAACCGGTACGTACCTGATAAAGTGATGCAAAATCGGCAATCCGCCGCATCCCGGTAATGCCGCCTGCATGGGTTATCGTCGTGCGAATATAGTCAATTAGCTGCTCTTCGATTAACTGCTTGCAATCCCAGATACTGTTAAACACTTCTCCGACCGCAATTGGCGTCACGGTATGCTGGCGAATCAAACGGAAACATTCCTGATTCTCGGCAGGCGTTGGATCTTCCATCCAGAACAGGCGGTAATCTTCAATGCTCTTTCCAAAGCGCGCCGCTTCGATGGGGGTCAGGCGATGGTGCATGTCATGCAACAGATGTTCGTTAAAACCGAACTTATTGCGCACCGCCTCAAATAACTTCGGCGTAAAGTCGAGATACTTTTCTGAAGACCACAACTGCTCTTCCGGCCACTGGCCTTTGGTTGCCGGTTCATACGCAAGCCCTTTGCCCTTCGCCAGGCCATAGGTAGTTTGCATCCCAGGCACACCGCACTGCACACGAATCGCCTTAAAGCCCATCTGCTGGTGCTTTGCATAATCCTCAAGAACTTCATCAATCGTGCGCCCGGTGGTATGGCAATAAACCATCACGCCCTCACGAGAAGCACCGCCAAGCAGTTGATACAGCGGCATATTGGCTGCTTTAGCTTTGATATCCCACAACGCCATATCAATGGCAGAAATGGCCGACATCGTGACGGGACCACGTCGCCAGTAAGCGCCTTTATAAAAGAATTGCCAGATATCTTCGATACGGCTGGCATCGCGGCCAATTAATTGTGGGCAAAGATGATCTTTCAGATAAGAAGCGACCGACAATTCGCGGCCATTTAACGTGGCATCTCCCAGCCCACAAAGTCCGCTTTCAGTGGTTATTTTAAGCGTAACGAAATTACGCCCGGGGCAAGTAACAAAAACGTCCGCAGCAATAATTTCATTATTGCAATCTCCTGTGTTGTAAATAGACGCTTCAAACTTAATTACGCGCCTACTACCATACAAGAGAGAAAGAGTGATTATTCAACCGTGATCACATTAAAAACAAAAATTTCCGGCGGAGAACAAAAATATCCTCAAATTTGACCTACACTATTAATCATCATCGTTAAAACAACGCGTTAAATAATCACATAATAAACACCATCAATCTTAAAAATAAACACAACAATAGAAATTAATTATATTCAATTAATTAAACTGTGTATCGCCTGATGTATTTAAAAATGATTTTTATAGGGAGAGTAAAGCAAGAATAAAAAGGCATGTGACAAATAATGGTTCTGGTTGGGCGTTAAATTTAAGGTCAACAGAATACTGCCTGATGCGACGCTGTCGCGTCTTATCATGCCTACAAGTGCAACACTACGTAGACATGATAAACAAAGCACATCAGGCAAACTCCCCATTCTCAGGGGAGCAAAATAACAAGGTTACCCCAAACGCGCCCTTGCAAAAGCAATCGCCTGCGCCACCTGTTGCGGTGAGACACCACCCTTTGCCGCACGCTTGTCGAGGCACGATTGCAGCGACAGAATCGGATAGACATCTTCGCCAATCACCTGGCTGAATTTCTGCAACTCGGTCAGCGGCAGATCTTCCAGCGGTTTGCCCTGACGAATGGCTTCCACCACCGCTTCACCAACAATATGGTGCGCCTCGCGGAACGGTACGCCTTTCGCCACCAGGTAATCCGCCAGTTCAGTGGCGTTGGCGTAACCCTGCTGAGCCGCTTCCTGGCAACGTGGGCGTTTCACCTGAATGCCGTCCAGCACCAGCGCCGCCATATGCAGGCAGTCCAGCCAGGTATCGAGCGCGTCGAACAAACCTTCTTTGTCTTCCTGCATATCTTTGTTGTAAGCCAGCGGCAAACCTTTCAGCGTCATCATCATGCCGGTTAACGCGCCCTGCACTCGACCGCATTTACCCCGAATCAGCTCCAGCGCATCCGGGTTTTTCTTCTGCGGCATTAATGATGAACCGGAAGTCACGCGGTCAGAAAGCTCCACAAACCCCGCTTCGCCGGTGTTAAAGAAAATCAGATCTTCGGCAAAACGCGACAGATGCACCATGCCGATAGCGGCAGCAGAAAGCAGTTCCAGCACGTGGTCGCGGTCAGAAACGCTGTCCAGACTGTTACGCGTTGCCGAGGCAAAGCCCAGCCAGCCTGCTAACTGTTCACGGTCAATTTCATAGGCCGTTCCCGCCAGCGCGCCACAGCCTAGCGGGCTGACATCCAGACGCTTAAGCGCATCCTGCAAACGGCTTTCATCACGCGCCAGCATCTCAACATACGCCAGGCACCAGTGCGCGAACGTCACCGGCTGGGCGCGTTGCAGGTGCGTGTAACCCGGCATTACCGCGTCCTGATTGTTTTGTGCGGTTTCCACCAGCGCCGATTGCAGCTGCCGGTTAGCCGTCAGTAACTCGGCAACGGTATCTTTGCACCACAGTTTCAGGTCAGTCGCTACCTGATCATTACGGCTACGCCCGGTATGCAGCTTTTTGCCTAACTGGCCCACTTTGTCGATCAGTTTGCCTTCCACCCAGCTATGGATATCTTCGGCGTCGCTTTCAAGGATTTGTTGTGGCCTGGCGCGAACATCTTCCAGCAGCACGTTCAGCGCCTCTTCCAGTTGCGCCTGCTCTTCTGCGGTTAACACGCCGACCGTTACAAGGGCTTTGGACCAGGCCACAGAGCCAACAATATCCTGCTCCGCCAGACGGTAATCAAAGCGCAGTGAGTCGTTGAATTGTTTGAACCGTTGATCTGCTGCCTGGGTAAAACGCCCGCCCCAAAGTGCCATAACTCTGTTTCCTTATTTTGAAATTCAATGCCGGAAAGCTACGCCTCCGGCTAACAAAACTTAAGCTAAAATCCGCGTACCCATCGGCATACCGTTAAACAGTGCCGGAAGCTGTTCCGCATGACGCCAGGAGGCGATATCCACCGGGCGCCCCAGCGTGCGCGCAGCATCCAGCGCCGCGTTCACTTTCACTATCATGCCGTCGGTAATAATGCCCTGCTCAATCAGTTGTTCTGCTTTCGCGGCGGTCATTTCGGCAATACGCTGCCCTTTGCCGTCGAGAATGCCACTCACGTCGGAGAGCAAAATCAGATCCGCGCCCAGCGTTGCCGCCAGCGCCGTTGCCGCCTGATCGGCATTGACGTTCATCAGTTGTCCTTCGTCTGTTACGCCAATGGAGCTGACCACCGGCAGATAACCGTTTTCCAGCAACGTATTGATAAGCTTAGGCGAACCTGGCTGCGCCAGTCCAACATGACCTAACTCTTCATCAAGCTGGGTCACTTTGACGCTGTCGCCGTCACCGAGAAACAAACCTACGGCCGCAATCTGATGTTTCTTCGCCCATGCCAGCAGGGTTTTATTTGCCGTTCCCGCCAGTGCTCCGGTGATAATGTCTATCTGATCCGCAGGCGTTACCCGCAGGCCATTTTTCTTTTTCACCGGCAGATTCAGCCCTTTCATCAGCTCATCCACCACGCAGCCGCCGCCGTGCACAATCACCAGCGGACGCTGATGTGACTCACGATAATTCACCAGTGCGCTAAACAGACGCTCCAGCGCCTCTTCACTATCCAGCAGTACGCCGCCCAGTTTGATAATTAATGGATTCATCATTGCACCCTTAAATAAGAGACTGCGTTTCCGCATAACCGAAACGAATATTGGCGCACTGTACCGCTTGTGCCGCCGCACCTTTCAATAAATTGTCTTCGGTCGCCACAATAATCAGATGCTCGCCCTGAACGGCAAACCCGATATCACAGAACGGCAGCCCGACGACATTTTTCAGTGCCGGAACGCCTTTGTCATATAGCCGTACCAGCGGTTTATGGGCATACGCCCGCTGTAACGCTTGCGCGACTTGCGCCTGGGTCACACCCGGTTTCAGGCGGCAGGTAATGGTTTCGAGAATGCCGCGCGGGAAATTGCCCAGATGCGGGGTGAAGATAACGTCAGCACCGAGGTGTGTGGCGATCTCTGGTTGATGGCGATGGGTAAAGACACCATACGGTTGCAGGCTAACTTCACAAAAGCTGTTTGAAATCGCTGCCTTACGTCCCGCTCCGCTCACACCGCTGGTGGCGTTAATCACCGGCCACTGACTGAGGTCGAGAAGATCGGCATCAATCAACGGTTTCAGCGCCAGTTGTGCCGCCGTCGGATAACATCCCGGCACCGCAATTAAGTTCGCTTCTTTTAATTTATTGCCGCACCACTCCGCCAGACCATAAGCGGCCTGTTCCAGCAGTTCCGGATATTGATGGGTAAAGCCGTAATATTTTTCATAGAAGGCGGCGTCGTTAACACGAAACGCGCCGGAAAGGTCGAACACCACACAGCCCGCTTCAAGAAACTGCGGCGCTAAATCGTGGCTAACTTCATGGGCGGTGGCGAGAAACACTACGTCCACCCCTGGGCTAAACTCGCTGATATCCGACATCGGCTGCAACGGCAGATCAACGATGCCTTTTAGCTGCGGATGCAAATCGGAGATTAACTTTCCCGCATCATTGCTTTGCGCTGAAACAGTCAAAGCGGTTATGTTCATATGCGGATGGCGATTTACATAGGTCACTAGCTCTGCGCCAGCGTAGCCGCTGGCACCCACAATCAGCGTATTCAACATCGGGGCTATTCACCTTCTTATGTCTGGTTGCCAGGTTAAACGTAAAACATTCACCTTACGGCTGGTGGGTTTTATTACGCTCAACGTTAGTGTATTTTTATTCACAATTACTGCATGAATATTGATACTATCATGACCAGAGGTGTGTCAACAATGAAAAACAAATTACCGCCATTTATCGAGATTTACCGTGCTCTGATTGCCACACCTTCAATAAGCGCCACGGAAGAGGCACTCGATCAAAGCAATGCAGATTTAATCACTCTGCTGGCGGGCTGGTTTAAAGATTTAGGCTTCAATGTGGAAGTGCAGCCTGTGCCAGGAACTCGCAACAAATTTAATATGCTGGCCAGTTGCGGACAGGGTGCTGGCGGCTTGCTGCTGGCGGGTCATACCGATACGGTGCCGTTTGATGATGGTCGCTGGACGCGCGATCCGTTTACGCTGACGGAGCATGACGGCAAGCTTTACGGCTTAGGCACCGCCGACATGAAAGGCTTCTTTGCGTTTATCCTCGATGCGCTACGCGACGTCGACGTCACGAAGCTGGCAAAACCGCTCTACATTCTGGCGACTGCCGATGAAGAAACCAGTATGGCCGGAGCGCGTTATTTTGCCGAAACCACCGCCCTGCGCCCGGATTGCGCCATCATTGGCGAACCGACGTCGCTACAACCGGTACGCGCACATAAAGGCCACATCTCCAATGCCATTCGCATTCTGGGTCAGTCGGGGCATTCCAGCGATCCGTCGCGCGGTGTTAACGCTATCGAACTGATGCACGACGCCATCGGTCATATTTTACAATTGCGCGATAACCTGAAAGAGCGTTATCACTACGAAGCGTTTACCGTGCCATATCCCACGCTCAACCTTGGGCATATTCACGGTGGTGACGCCTCTAACCGTATTTGCGCTTGCTGCGAGTTGCATATGGATATTCGTCCGTTGCCTGGCATGACGCTCAATGAACTTAATGGCTTACTCAACGACGCGCTGGCTCCGGTGAGCGAACGCTGGCCGGGTCGTCTGACGGTCGAAGAGCTGCATCCGCCGATCCCTGGTTACGAGTGCCCGCCGAATCATCAACTGGTTGAAGTGGTTGAGAAATTACTCGGTGCAAAGACCGAAGTGGTGAACTACTGTACCGAAGCGCCGTTTATTCAGACGTTATGCCCGACGCTAGTGTTGGGTCCAGGCTCAATTAATCAGGCTCATCAGCCTGATGAATATCTGGAGACGCGGTTTATTAAACCCACCCGCGAACTGATCACCCAGGTCATTCACCATTTCTGCTGGCATTAAAACGTAGGCAGGATAAGGCGCTCGCGACGCATCCGAGACTGTTACCAAACTCCAGTGCCGCAATAATGTCGGATGTGATGCTTGCGCATCTTATCCGACCTACATCTTTGGTGTTATGTATGGTGATTTTTTAACATTTCCATAAGTTACGCTTATTTAAATCATCGTGAATTTAATGGCGTAAATTCCTGCTAGTTATTCGTTTGCTGAAGCGATTTCGCAGCATTTGACGTCATCGCTTTTACGTGGCTTTATAAAAGACAACGAAAAGCAAAGCCCGAGCATATTCGCGCCAATGCGACGTGAAGGATACCGGGCTTCAAACAATAAGATGGGGTGTCTGGGGTTATATGAACGAACAATATTCCGCATTGCGTATTAATGTCAGTATGCTCGGCAAAGTGCTGGGAGAAACCATCAAGGATGCGTTGGGAGAACACATTCTTGAACGCGTAGAAACTATCCGTAAGTTGTCCAAATCTTCACGCGCTGGCAATGATGCTAACCGCCAGGAGTTGCTCACCACCTTACAAAATTTGTCGAACGACGAGCTGCTGCCCGTTGCGCGTGCGTTTAGTCAGTTCCTGAACCTGGCAAACACCGCCGAGCAATACCACAGCATTTCGCCGAAAGGCGAGGCTGCCAGCAACCCGGAAGTGATCGCCCGCACCCTGCGTAAACTGAAAAACCAGCCGGAACTGAGCGAAGACACCATCAAAAAAGCGGTGGAATCACTGTCGCTGGAACTGGTACTCACTGCGCACCCAACCGAAATTACTCGTCGTACACTGATCCACAAAATGGTGGAAGTGAACGCGTGCTTAAAACAGCTCGACAACAAAGATATCGCCGACTACGAACACAACCAACTGATGCGCCGCCTGCGCCAGTTGATCGCCCAGTCATGGCATACCGATGAAATCCGTAAGCTGCGCCCAAGCCCGATAGATGAAGCCAAATGGGGCTTTGCCGTAGTAGAAAACAGCCTGTGGCAAGGCGTACCGAATTACCTGCGCGAACTGAACGAACAACTGGAAGAGAATCTCGGCTACAAACTGCCCGTCGAATTTGTTCCGGTGCGTTTTACCTCGTGGATGGGCGGCGACCGCGACGGCAACCCGAACGTCACTGCCGATATCACCCGCCACGTCCTGCTGCTCAGCCGTTGGAAAGCAACCGACCTGTTCCTGAAAGATATTCAGGTTCTGGTTTCTGAACTGTCGATGGTTGAAGCAACCCCTGAACTGCTGGCGCTGGTTGGCGAAGAAGGTGCCGCAGAACCGTATCGCTATCTGATGAAAAACCTGCGTTCCCGCCTGATGGCAACACAGGCCTGGCTGGAAGCGCGTCTGAAAGGCGAAGAACTGCCGAAGCCGGAAGGTCTGCTGACGCAGAACGAAGAACTGTGGGAGCCGCTCTACGCTTGCTACCAGTCCCTTCAGGCGTGTGGTATGGGCATTATCGCCAACGGCGATCTGCTCGACACTCTGCGCCGCGTGAAATGTTTCGGCGTACCGCTGGTGCGTATTGATATCCGTCAGGAGAGCACCCGTCATACCGAAGCACTGGGTGAACTGACCCGCTACCTCGGTATCGGCGACTACGAGAGCTGGTCAGAAGCTGACAAACAGGCGTTCCTGATCCGCGAACTGAACTCCAAACGTCCGCTGCTACCGCGCAACTGGCAACCAAGCGCCGAAACGCGCGAAGTGCTCGATACCTGCCAGGTGATTGCCGAAGCGCCGCAAGGCTCCATTGCCGCCTACGTGATCTCGATGGCGAAAACGCCGTCCGACGTGCTGGCTGTCCACCTGCTGCTGAAAGAAGCGGGTATCGGGTTTGCAATGCCGGTTGCTCCGCTGTTTGAAACCCTCGATGACCTGAACAACGCCAACGATGTCATGACCCAGCTGCTGAATATCGACTGGTATCGCGGCCTGATTCAGGGCAAACAGATGGTGATGATTGGCTATTCCGACTCGGCAAAAGATGCAGGCGTGATGGCGGCTTCCTGGGCGCAATATCAGGCACAGGATGCGTTAATCAAAACCTGCGAAAAAGCGGGTATTGAACTGACGCTGTTCCACGGTCGCGGTGGTTCTATTGGTCGCGGCGGCGCACCGGCTCATGCGGCGCTGCTATCGCAACCGCCAGGAAGCCTGAAAGGCGGCCTGCGCGTGACCGAACAGGGCGAGATGATCCGCTTTAAGTACGGTCTGCCAGAAATCACGGTCAGCAGCCTGTCGCTGTACACCGGGGCGATTCTGGAAGCCAACCTGCTGCCACCGCCGGAGCCGAAAGAGAGCTGGCGTCATATTATGGATGAACTTTCGGTCATCTCCTGCGATCTCTACCGTGGTTATGTGCGTGAAAACAAAGACTTTGTTCCATACTTCCGCTCCGCCACGCCGGAACAGGAACTGGGCAAACTGCCGTTAGGTTCACGTCCGGCGAAACGTCGCCCGACCGGCGGCGTCGAATCACTGCGCGCCATTCCGTGGATTTTTGCCTGGACACAAAACCGCCTGATGCTCCCAGCCTGGCTGGGCGCGGGTACTGCGCTGCAAAAAGTGGTGGAAGATGGCAAACAGAGCGAACTGGAAGCCATGTGCCGCGACTGGCCGTTCTTCTCAACGCGTCTGGGAATGCTGGAAATGGTCTTCGCCAAAGCAGACCTGTGGCTGGCGGAATACTATGACCAACGCCTGGTCGACAAAGAGCTGTGGCCGTTAGGTAAAGAGTTACGCAATCTGCAAGAAGAAGACATCAAAGTGGTGCTGGCAATTGCCAACGATTCCCATCTGATGGCCGATCTACCGTGGATTGCCGAGTCTATTCAGCTACGAAATATATACACTGACCCGCTGAACGTACTGCAGGCAGAGTTGCTGCACCGCTCCCGCCAGGCAGAAAAAGAAGGCCAGGAGCCGGATCCCCGCGTCGAACAAGCGTTGATGGTCACTATTGCCGGAATTGCAGCAGGTATGCGTAATACCGGCTAACCCCCATCCTCTATCAACCCTCGTGCAATAGCGCGAGGGTTTTCTGAAATACTTCTGTTCTAACACCTTCGTTTTCAATATATTTCTGTCTGCATTTCACCCAGATTCTGGATATCCCTTCAGATATCCTTAAGGTTTTGTCCTTACATTCGGCGCTATTATCCAAAACGGGTTCTTACTATGCATTCCACTGAAGTCCAGACTAAACCCCTTTTTAGCTGGAAAGCCCTGGGTTGGGCACTGCTCTACTTTTGGTTTTTCTCTACCCTGTTACAGGCCATTATTTACATCAGCGGCTACAGCGGCACCAACGGCATTCGCGACTCACTGCTGTTCAGTTCGCTGTGGTTGATCCCGGTATTCCTCTTTCCGAAGCGGATTAAAATTATTGCCGCAGTGATCGGCGTGGTGCTGTGGGCGGCCTCTCTGGCGGCGCTGTGCTACTACGTCATCTACGGTCAGGAGTTCTCGCAGAGCGTTCTGTTTGTGATGTTTGAAACCAACACCAACGAAGCCAGCGAGTATTTAAGCCAGTATTTCAGCCTGAAGATTGTGCTTATCGCGCTGGCCTATACGGCGGTGGCAGTTCTGCTGTGGACACGCCTGCGCCCGGTCTATATTCCGAAGCCGTGGCGTTATATCGTCTCTTTTGCCCTGCTTTACGGTTTGATTCTGCATCCGATCGCTATGAATACGTTTATCAAAAACAAGCCGTTTGAGAAAACGTTGAATAACCTGGCATCGCGCATGGAACCTGCCGCCCCGTGGCAATTCCTGACTGGTTATTATCAGTATCGCCAGCAACTTAACTCGCTGACGAAGCTGCTGAATGAAAATAATGCATTACCGCCGCTGGCTAATTTCAAAGATGAATCGGGCAACGAACCACGCACCCTGGTACTGGTGATTGGCGAGTCAACCCAGCGTGGACGTATGAGTCTGTATGGTTATCCGCGTGAAACCACGCCAGAACTGGATGCGCTGCATAAAACCGATCCGAATCTGACCGTATTTAATAACGTGGTTACGTCTCGTCCGTACACCATTGAAATCCTGCAACAGGCGCTGACTTTTGCCAACGAAAAGAACCCTGACCTGTATCTGACGCAACCGTCGCTGATGAACATGATGAAACAGGCGGGTTATAAAACCTTCTGGATAACCAACCAGCAGACGATGACCGCCCGCAATACCATGCTGACGGTATTTTCGCGCCAGACCGACAAGCAGTACTACATGAACCAGCAACGTACCCAGAGTGCGCGTGAATACGACACTAACGTGCTGAAGCCGTTCCAGGAAGTGCTGAAGGACCCTGCGCCGAAGAAGCTGATCATCGTTCATCTGCTGGGTACACATATCAAATACAAGTACCGTTACCCGGAAGATCAGGGCAAGTTTGATGGCAATACCGATCATGTCCCACCAGGATTAAGCGCAGAAGAGCTGGAGTCATATAACGATTATGACAACGCTAACCTGTATAACGATCATGTGGTTGCCAGCCTGATTAAAGACTTTAAAGCGACCGATCCGAACGGTTTCCTGGTTTACTTCTCTGATCACGGTGAAGAGGTTTACGACACGCCGCCGCACAAAACCCAGGGGCGTAACGAAGATAACCCGACGCGCCACATGTACACCATTCCGTTCCTGCTGTGGACGTCGGAAAAATGGCAGGCGACTCATCCGCGTGATTTCTCGCAGGATGTCGATCGTAAATACAGCCTGGCGGAACTGATCCACACCTGGTCGGATTTGGCGGGCTTATCTTACGACGGTTACGATCCAACCCGTTCGGTGGTGAACCCGCAGTTCAAAGAAACCACCCGCTGGATTGGCAACCCGTACAAGAAAAACGCGCTGATCGATTACGACACTCTGCCGTATGGCGATCAGGTGGGTAATCAGTAATTATCAGCCAGGTGCTATTTGCCGGATAAGGCGTTTACGCCGCATCCGGCAATACAACTGCCGCAATGTTTACATCGAACTCTCATCAGGCCACACTTTTCAGGTGGCCTTTTTTCATAATGCCAGTTACTGTTTTCCCGTCTACATACCTAAGGGAATAACATGTATCACGACGTCAGCTATCTACTCTCCCGCCTGATCAACGGCCCGCTGTCCCTGCGCCAGATTTACTTTGCCAGTAGCAATGGCCCGGCGCCCGATCTTGCATATCAGGTCGATTTTCCACGGCTGGAAATTGTGCTGGAAGGCGAGTTTGTTGATACCGGCGCTGGCGCAACGTTAGTTCCCGGCGATGTACTGTACGTCCCTGCTGGCGGCTGGAACTTCCCGCAATGGCAAACACCCGCCACCACCTTCAGCGTGCTGTTTGGCAAACAGCAACTCGGCTTCAGCGTCGTACAATGGGATGGCAAGCAATACCAAAATCTGGCAAAGCAGCACGTCGCCCGACGCGGCCCGCGCATTGGTTCATTCTTGCTGCAAACACTCAATGAAATGCAAATGCAGCCACAGGAGCAGCAAACGGCAAGGCTTATCGTCGCCAGCCTGCTTAGCCACTGCCGCGACTTGCTCGGCAGTCAAATCCAGACCGCCTCACGCAGCCAGGCACTATTTGAAGCGATTCGCGATTATATCGATGAACGCTATGCCTCCGCGCTAACCCGTGAATCTGTCGCGCAAGCATTCTATATTTCGCCCAATTACCTCTCCCACCTGTTTCAAAAAACGGGTGCGACGGGCTTTAACGAATACCTGAATCATACACGGCTGGAACATGCAAAAACGTTGTTGAAAGGCTATGACCTGAAGGTAAAAGAAGTGGCGCACGCCTGCGGCTTTGTCGACAGCAACTACTTCTGCCGCCTGTTTCGTAAAAACACCGAACGCTCGCCGTCAGAATATCGTCGGCAATACCACAGCCAACTGACAGAAAAACCGACTACTCCAGAATAAGATGGGTTTGCTGCGGCGCAGAAAGCACTTTGCGCACCGCGCTCATTACCCGCTGCGGCTCACGCAGGAATGCGTAGATGCTGCATTGCACATAGCGGCAATGCTCAAATCGCTCGGCACCAGCAAGCTCGATATCCGTAATCAACAGCGCAACATCCGCCCGACGGATATCCTCGTCCGCTAAACGATTCTCCGTTCCCAGCGCCCCCTGGGTTTCAATGCTGACGCCCCACTTCTCTAACTGGCATAATTTTTCCAGCCGTTCTGCCGCCATATAAGTATGCGCCACGCCGCTGACGCAGGCGGTTACTGCCACCAGGTATGCCATTTTACCCCCCCACGGTAACCTCAAATCCGGCTCGTTCTGCCATTTCGCGCATCGTTGCCACATCGGCTGACGAGGGCGCAGAAACCTCTTTCATCGACCATGTTTTCCCCAGCAGGCGGTATTTCGGTTCGCCGTACTGATGAAACGGTAAAAGATGGATCTGCCTGATATTCAGCGGGATCAGCACGTCCAGCGCCTGCTGCATATTCTCCCGGCTGAGTGTGAAACCAGGGATCAGCGGTAAACGCGGGATCACGTTGACACCTTCGCTTACCAGCAAACGCAGATTCTCCAGCACGCGTGGCAGGTTCATCTTCACCACATCCCTCGCCTGAGTCGCGTCCATAATTTTTAAATCGAACAACACTTCATCGCACAATTTCGCCAGTGGTAACAGCTTGCTGGCTGGCGCGTCTCCGGCAGTTTCGATGGCACATGAGACGCCCCGCAGCCGAAGTCGCTGTAAAAAACGGGTCGCAAATTCCGCCTGCATTAACACTTCGCCGCCAGAAAGCGTGACGCCGCCGCCGGACGTGCGAAAGAAAATCTCATCTTTCATCACTTCCCGCTCCAGCGCGTCAAGGCTGATATCGCGACCAATCCGTTCAAACGCCCCGGAGGGGCATTCATCCGCATCACGTAAACATTTCGCGCAGTGCAGACATTTCGCCTCTCTGCGTACCGTCTGGATTTTGCCGGAGATCGACTCCGGATTAGCACACCACGGGCAAAGATGTGGGCAGCCTTTAAAAAAGACCACCGTGCGGATGCCTTCACCGTCATTCAGCGAATAACGCTGAATGTTGAAAATGCGCGCCACGTCATCGCGGCGCGTTTCCACAACGTTACAGCTGATGCGCTGTCCGGCGGATGATGTCATCCTGGATCTCCTTCGACAATTCGACAAAGAAGGCGCTATATCCGGCAACGCGCACCACCAGCCCGGCATAATCTTGTGGGCGCTTTTGCGCTTCCCGCAACGTGTCGGCATTCACCACGTTAAACTGAATATGCTGCAACTTAAGCTGGGTAAATGCGCGTAAGAAGTCGGCCAGTTTACGTAATCCCGCTTCACCTTCGAGGGTCGCCGGAGTGAATTTCACGTTCAGCAATGTACCGTTAGACAGCAGCGTGTTATCGAGCTTACTGACTGATTTCAGTACCGCCGTTGGTCCTTGTGCGTCCTGGCCCAGCATTGGCGACAAGCCACCGTCTGCCAGTTGCTCCCCGGCAAAACGACCGTCTGGCGTCGCGCCAACCACCGATCCCAACGGGACGTGAGCAGAAACGGTATACGACCCCGGCGTGAAGTAGCCACCGCGCGGGTTCTGGTATTTTTCCACTTCTTTGCAGTAGTGGCGCAGCAGTTCGGCGCTAATGTTATCCACCTCGTCGATATCGTTGCCGTATTTCTCAAAGCGGTTAATTAAGCGAGCGCGAACTTTTTCGCCTTCTGGCGTTGCGAAGTTGGCTTTTAATACCGACAACAATTCGTCAAAACTTAAACGCTGTTGATCAAAAACCATCCCTTTCAACGCATGGAGAGAATCGCTCAGGTTGGCAATACCGATCCCCTGTACGCCGGAGAAGTTATAACGCGCGCCGCCATCGGTAATATCGCGGCCTTTTTCCAGACAATCGCTGATAAACGACGAAAGCAGCGGCACTGGCGCCCAGTCGCGATGGCCGATATCACAAATATTGCTGCCTTCAACCATCAGGGTGATGTAGTGGCTGATCTTGGCGCGGATCTGTTCCAGTAAACCTTCATAAGTCAGCGCAGCATTGCCTTCATTTTCATGCAGACAAATTTCCATCACTTTCAGCAGGTTAAACATCGCGATGTCATGCAAGCCGTAGGTTCTGCCAGGAATAGACAACTCCACGCAACCGACCACTGAATAGTCGCGCGCATCTTCCAGCGAAACGCCACGGTTGAGGAACGCTGGCACCACCACTTCATCGTTAAAGATTTGCGGAATACCGGTGCCGAGGCGAATGGTTTCTGCGGTTTTCATCAGGAACGGCGTGTCGATCAAGGCGTTAGTGCGCACGCCCAGGTTCGGTTGCGGTAATTGCACGCTTTGATAGGCGTCGAGGCAGAGGAACGAAAGCACGTTCACCGCACTACGTCCGTTTTCCGTTAAACCGCCGAGCAGCGCGGTATAGCCGGTCGGGAAACCTGCGAAATAGCGCGCGCTGCTGGTGGAGCGTAACAGCACGATGTCGTTGCATTTCACCCATAAAGATTCGAGCAGTTCTTTCAGGAACGCCGGGTCTTCGCCCTGGGTTAATGATGCCTGATAGAACGGCAACATATACTGGTCGAAGCGCCCTAACGACAGCGAACTGGCGTTGGATTCGTATTGCAGAATGATGTTCATGTACCAGAACAACTGGCACGCCTGCCAGAACGTCTGCGGCTTATGTTGCGCGTTATGGCGGGAGATCTCCGCAATAGTCAGCAATTCTTCGCGACGCTGGGCATCGGTGCAGTTTGCCGCCATCGTTTCCGCCAGTTCGGCGTAACGCAAAATGTGTTTTTGTGAAGCTTCCAGCAGTAACAGCGCGGACTGATAAAAGTGATTATCCGGCTGTTGCTGACAATGTTGCTGCATCTGCGCCACCAGCTCACCCAGCCCGTGATTCAGCAGGCGCGGATAATCAATAATGATATGCCCCTGACCTTTATCCGTCTGGTTGATGCTGAAAATTTGCGTGCTGGTTGCGGCTTTTACTTCATCCGTCATCTGCCCGTTGATGAAATCTTTCATCGAACGTTTTTCCCAGTACGGGAACAACTCTTCGCGGTAGATACGTTTATCTTCTTCACTGATAGCAAAGCGATCCTGCGGTCGCGTCGGGAATTGCTCCAGCTCTTTCAGCAACCAGTAAGGATCCATTTCCGGTGACATAATCCCGGCGCGAGGTTTTACGGTGCGGTTACCGGCAATCAGTTCTTCATCACGAATCGAAATTTCAACGTGTTCCAGGATATACGCCGTGGCTTTTGCCCGACGAATAATCACCGGTTCGCCTTCGGTTTGCTTATGGCTGGCGGTATAAAGCAGCGCCCGCTCCAGCGAGATTTCACGGGTATTGGCAAACAGCGCAGTTTTAAGGCGAGAGATACGATTCGTCATGAGGAACTCCTGTAGGGAAAAAACAAGCCCGCCGTTTCAGGCGGGCTAAAAACTTAAGCAGTCTGTGCCAGATGGGCTTCGATTTTGTTCATGATGGCTTCAGCGCGTTTTACCGCGTCGCTGATGTTGACGCGCACGATGGTCTTGCCAGCAAAACGCTCTTCAAACTTGATGCCGATATCTTTGGTCAGAATCACCATATCGGCACTCGCCACATCTTCCGCAGTCAGTTCATTTTCCAGACCGATCGAGCCCTGGGTTTCTACTTTCACTTCCCAGCCTTTCGCTTTCGCGGCGCTTTCCAGCGCCTCTGCCGCCATATAGGTATGGGCAACACCTGAAGGACATGCGGTTACTGCAATAATTTTCGTCATGGCTCGTTCCTCAATTAATTAATTTCAAAATCCAGATCCAGGTCATCTTCCTTCTCATCAGCCGAAGACCCATTTTTACGCGCCAGACTTTTCAGCACGTTCACGCAGACTGCCGTCACAACCGCCCCGACAGCCACTGCTGCGATATAACCCAACTTACCTTCAACCACCGGCAGCACAATCAGACCCCCCCAGCCTGCATAGCACTGCGCACCGACCATTGCTGCGGTCACCGTGCCACAAACAGAACCGACCATGATGGAAGGGATCACACGTAACGGATCGGCGGCGGCGAAAGGAATCGCCCCTTCAGTGACGCCAACACACCCCATCACCAGCGCCGCTTTACCCGTTTCGCGCTCTTCAGCGGAGAAATTTTTACGACCAATCAACGTCGCCAGCCCCATACCCAGCGGCGGGATACAAATACCCACAGCGGCAATGGCCACCACGGTATAAACCCCCTGAGCAACGCAAATCAGCATGAATGCATAAGCCACTTTGTTAACCGGGCCGCCCATATCGAACGCCAGCATCAATCCCATGATCACCGCCAGCATAACAATGCTGCCCTGCTGCATTCCCTGAAGCCACTGGGTCAGGCTGTTAGTCAACGCACCCACCGGCTCGCCCAGCCCCCACATCATGACGCCAGCGGTAATCAGTGTGCCGACGATTGGGATAATGAAGATGGGCATGACAGAACGCAGAACTTTATGCACCGGAATTTTCTTCAGGTAATGCACCACGATGCCGCCGATAATCCCGGCGATCAGCGCGCCAAAGAAGCCCGCGCCGAAACTGTTACCAACCCAGGCACCAATAGCGCACGGCGCCAGCGCAGAGCGTTCTGCAATGGAATAACCGATGTACGCCGCGAGGAAAGGCACCATCAGCGTCAAACCCGCGACGCCGATATCAAACAGTTTTTTCAGATTCGGATCGGCGACGGCATCCGGCACTGCGCCTTTGCCATACAACATGACGGAAACCGCCAGCAAAATACCGCCCGATACCACGAAGGGAATCATGTGTGAAACGCCCGTCATTAAGTGCTGACGGGTGTTTTTCAGGATCTGCACCAACTCATTCATAAGTCGCTCCCGGGCTTAGTAAAGCCCATGTCCATATTTTTGATGGCAGAAACAATAGGCAATCGCAAGCAGGGCAAACAGTGGATAAAAAGGCCATTTACTGGATTTTTGTAATGTCTGTACAAAAATGCGATCCGCCTCATAACTTGCGTTAACTCGGAATCATGCCGGAGTGACGCGTCTTGTGAGACGCGTCGCAAATTGGCGGTTACATTACATTTGTCCAGCTTTTGGCAGATTTGTCACATGGCAGGCCGTTGCCGTGCGCTCTTATCCTGTAAACAGAAAACCGTACCGGGAGAAAGGCAATGGCCCTGATTGTAGAATTTATTTGTGAGCTACCTAACGGCGTACATGCACGTCCGGCAAGCCACGTTGAAACGCTGTGTAATACTTTTTCATCACAAATTGAGTGGCATAACCTGCGCACCGATCGCAAAGGCAACGCCAAAAGCGCACTGGCGCTGATTGGCACCGACACGCTGGTGGGCGATAACTGCCAGTTACTGATTTCCGGAGCCGACGAACAGGAAGCGCACCAGCGTTTAAGCCAATGGCTGCGCGATGAATTTCCCCACTGCGACGCGCCGCTGGCGGAAGTTAAATCTGACGAACTGGAGCCGTTGCCGGTTTCACTGACCAACCTGAATCCGAGAATTATCCGCGCCCGCACCGTATGCAGCGGTAGCGCAGGTGGCATTCTGACGCCGATCTCTTCTTTAGATCTTAACGCGCTGGGTAATCTTCCCGCAGCCAAAGACGTTGACGCCGAGCAATCCGCACTGGAAAACGGCCTGACACTGGTACTGAAAAATATTGAGTTTCGTCTGCTGGATAGCGACGGCGCCACCAGCGCGATTCTGGAAGCGCACCGTTCATTAGCGAGCGATACATCTTTGCGTCACCACTTACTGGCAGGCGTCAGCGAGGGATTAAGCTGCGCCGAAGCGATTGTTGCCAGTGCGAATCACTTTTGCGAAGAGTTCGCCCGCTCCAGCAGCAGCTATCTGCAAGAACGTGCGCTGGATGTGCGCGATGTCTGCTTCCAGTTACTCCAGCAAATTTACGGTGAACAACGCTTTCCAGCACCGGGCAAACTGACGCAGCCCGCCATTTGTATGGCTGATGAACTGACCCCCAGTCAGTTCCTCGAACTGGATAAAAATCACCTCAAAGGTTTGTTACTCAAAAGCGGCGGCACCACCTCACATACGGTGATCCTTGCCCGTTCGTTCAACATTCCGACACTGGTTGGCGTGGATATCGACACGCTTACTCCGTGGCAGCAGCAAACGATTTATATCGACGGCAACGCTGGGGCGATTGTGGTCGAACCGACAGACGCGGTAGCGCGTTATTATCAACAAGAAGCCCGCGTACAGGACGCCCTGCGTGAGCAGCAACGTGTCTGGCTGACTCAGCAAGCCCGCACCGCTGACGGTATCCGCATTGAAATTGCCGCTAACATCGCCCACTCCGTGGAAGCGCAGGCCGCATTTGGCAATGGCGCGGAAGGCGTTGGTTTGTTCCGCACTGAAATGCTCTATATGGATCGCACCAGCGCACCGGGCGAAAGCGAGCTGTACAACATTTTTTGTCAGGCGCTGGAGTCCGCCAACGGGCGCAGCATTATTGTGCGTACCATGGACATTGGCGGTGACAAACCCGTTGATTATCTGAACATTCCCGCAGAAGCTAACCCGTTCCTCGGTTATCGCGCCGTGCGTATTTATGAAGAGTACGCCTCGCTGTTTACCACGCAGCTACGGTCGATCCTGCGCGCCTCTGCTCACGGTAGCCTGAAAATCATGATCCCGATGATCTCCTCAATGGAAGAGATCTTATGGGTGAAAGAAAAACTGGCGGAAGCTAAACAGCAACTGCGTAACGAACATATTCCGTTTGATGAGAAGATCCAGCTCGGCATTATGCTGGAAGTGCCGTCGGTGATGTTCATCATCGATCAGTGCTGCGAAGAGATTGATTTCTTTAGTATCGGTAGTAATGACCTGACGCAATATCTGCTGGCAGTAGATCGCGATAACGCTAAGGTTACCCGTCACTACAACAGCCTGAATCCGGCATTCTTGCGGGCGCTCGACTACGCCGTACAGGCGGTGCATCGCCAGGGGAAATGGATTGGTCTGTGCGGTGAACTGGGAGCGAAAGGTTCCGTGCTGCCGCTGTTGATCGGTTTAGGGCTGGATGAACTCAGCATGAGCGCGCCGTCAATTCCGGCGGCGAAAGCGCGGATGGCGCAACTTGATAGCCGCGAATGCCGCCAGTTACTCAACCAGGCAATGGCCTGCCGTACTTCGCTGGAAGTGGAACACCTGCTGGCACAATTCCGCATGACACAACAGGACGCACCGCTGGTCACCGCTGAGTGCATCACGCTGGAAAGCGACTGGCGCAGCAAAGAAGAAGTGCTCAAAAGCATGACCGATAACCTGCTGCTGGCAGGCCGCTGCCGCTATCCGCGTAAACTGGAAGCCGACTTGTGGGCGCGCGAGGCCGTTTTCTCTACCGGTCTGGGCTTTAGTTTTGCCATTCCACACAGCAAATCAGAACACATTGAGCAATCCACCATCAGCGTGGCGCGTCTGGCGGCGCCGGTACGCTGGGGCGATGATGAAGCGCAATTCATCATTATGTTAACGCTGAACAAACACGCTGCGGGCGATCAGCATATGCGCATTTTCTCGCGCCTCGCTCGTCGCATCATGCACGAAGAATTCCGTAACGCGCTGGTTAACGCCGCCTCTGCCGACGCTATCGCCAGCCTGCTGCAACATGAACTGGAACTGTAAAAGGAAACATCATGGAACTGTATCTGGACACCGCTAACGTCGCAGAAGTCGAACGTCTGGCACGCATATTCCCGATTGCCGGGGTGACAACTAACCCGAGCATTATCGCTGCCAGCAAGGAGTCCATCTGGGAAGTGCTGCCGCGTCTGCAAAAAGCGATTGGTGATGAGGGCATTCTGTTTGCTCAGACCATGAGCCGTGACGCGCAGGGTATGGTGGAAGAAGCGAAGCGTCTGCGCGACGCCATTCCGGGCATCGTGGTGAAAATCCCGGTAACCGCCGAAGGTCTGGCAGCAATTAAAATACTGAAAAAAGAAGGTATTACTACGCTTGGCACCGCTGTATATAGCGCCGCACAAGGGTTATTAGCCGCGCTGGCAGGCGCCAAATATGTTGCTCCGTATGTTAACCGCGTAGACGCCCAGGGCGGTGACGGTATTCGCACGGTTCAGGAGTTGCAAGCATTGCTGGAAATGCACGCGCCAGAAAGCATGGTGCTGGCTGCCAGCTTTAAAACACCGCGTCAGGCGCTGGATTGTTTGCTGGCAGGATGTGAATCCATCACCCTGCCCTTAGATGTAGCGCAACAAATGCTCAACACGCCTGCGGTAGAGTCAGCAATAGAGAAGTTCGAACACGACTGGAACGCCGCATTTGGCACTACTCATCTCTAAAGGAGCAATTATGGACCGCATTATTCAATCACCGGGTAAATACATCCAGGGCGCAGATGTCATTAATCGTCTGGGCGAATACCTGAAGCCACTGGCGGAACGCTGGTTAGTGGTGGGTGACAAATTTGTTTTAGGCTTTGCTCAATCCACTGTCGAGAAAAGCTTTAAAGATGCTGGACTGGTAGTAGAAATTGCGCCGTTTGGCGGTGAATGTTCGCAAAATGAGATCGACCGTCTGCGCGGCATTGCGGAAACAGCTCAGTGTGGCGCAATTCTCGGTATCGGTGGTGGCAAAACTCTCGATACCGCCAAAGCACTGGCGCACTTTATGGGCGTTCCGGTAGCAATCGCACCGACCATAGCCTCTACCGACGCACCGTGTAGCGCACTGTCTGTTATCTACACCGATGATGGTGAGTTTGACCGCTATCTGCTGCTGCCGAACAACCCGGAACGCGTCATTGTGGATACAAAAATCGTTGCTGGCGCACCTGCACGTCTGTTAGCGGCGGGTATCGGCGATGCGCTGGCAACCTGGTTTGAAGCACGTGCCTGCTCTCGCAGTGGCGCGACCACGATGGCGGGCGGCAAGTGCACCCAGGCCGCGCTGGCGCTGGCTGAACTGTGCTACAACACCCTGCTGGAAGAAGGCGAAAAAGCGATGCTTGCTGCCGAACAGCATGTGGTAACTCCGGCGCTGGAGCGCGTGATTGAAGCGAATACCTATTTGAGCGGTGTAGGCTTTGAAAGCGGTGGTCTGGCTGCGGCACACGCGGTGCATAACGGCCTGACCGCTATCCCGGACGCGCATCACTATTATCACGGTGAAAAAGTGGCGTTCGGTACGCTGACACAACTGGTGCTGGAAAACGCACCGGTTGAGGAAATCGAAACCGTCGCGGCGCTGTGTCATGCCGTTGGTCTGCCAATTACCCTGGCGCAACTGGATATTAAAGAAGATATTCCGGCGAAAATGCGGATTGTCGCAGAAGCATCTTGTGCAGAAGGTGAAACTATTCACAACATGCCAGGCGGCGCAACGCCAGATCAGGTTTACGCCGCACTGCTGGTAGCCGACCAGTACGGACAGCGTTTCCTGCAAGAGTGGGAATAACCTATGCCAAACTCCCGGCTTGTCCGAGAGTTTGAGATTGCAGGCAAAGTGGGCACGGTATTCCCCCTTGCCGGGGTCGCGCCGGAGCTGGTTTGTTCCCCTCACCCTAACCCTCTCCCCAAAGGGGCGAGGGGACCGTCCGGGCACGTTTTATACATTGTCGCCCGTCTGAAACACCTGCGTTGTCCGGGTGTTGGAAATTGCTGCCAAACTGGCTCATTCGTCACTGAGGGCACGGTTTTCCCCCTCGCCCTCTCCCCAAAGATGTGAGGGAACCGTCCGGACACTTTTTTACTTTGTCACCCATCTGAAATTCCGCATTGTTCGGAGTTTTTTTATCCGCTTCTGGACATTTTCCCCACAGAACATTCAAACGCCCGGAAGGTCGAATCTGTGACTCTTATTTTCACGGACGAAACAGATGAAAGCTTCACTCGCGTTGGTCAGTCTTCTGACGGGATTTACCAGCCACTCCTTAAAATCTCCCGCCGTTCCACCAACCGTGGTACAAATCCAGACCAACACCAACCTTGCCATCGCAGACGGTGCCAGACAGCAAATCGGCAGCACGCTATTTTACGATCCGGCGTATATGCAGCTTACCTATCCTGGCGGTGATGTCCCGCAGGAGCGCGGCGTATGTTCTGATGTAGTGATCCGCGCCTTGCGCAGCCAGAAGGTCGATTTGCAGAAGCTGGTGCATGAAGATATGGCGAAGAATTTTGCCGATTATCCACAAAAGTGGCAGTTAAAACGTCCGGACAGCAACATCGATCATCGTCGGGTGCCGAATCTGGAAACCTGGTTTAGCCGCCACGATAAAACACGCCCCACCAGCAAAAACGCCAGTGACTATCAAGCGGGCGATATTGTCTCCTGGCGATTAGATAACGGGCTGGCGCATATTGGGGTGGTGTCAGATGGCTTCGCCCGCGACGGTACGCCGCTGGTGATACATAACATTGGCGCAGGCGCGCAGGAAGAAGATGTGCTGTTTAGCTGGCGGATGGTGGGGCATTATCGTTATTTTGTTAAATAAGAGATCGCCCCACATGAAGAAAAAATTCAGATCCTTTTTACACTGACGGCTTCTTTTTTCTTACGGCTCACCAGCGCCAGTGCCAGTGCCAGCACAATCAGCACAATACCGCTACCTTCAACCGCGCCGGGATTCTCACCGAGCAGCCACCACGAAAACAGTACCCCGCAAACGGGAACTGCCAGAGTACTTAAGCTGGCAATACTGGCGGGTAAGTTTTTCAGCACGAACAACCATAAGCTCCAGGCCAGCGCCGTCGCCAGAATCGCACTGTAGGCCAGCGCCCAGAACACGGTGGGTTGCCAGTCAATTTCACGTTGTGGCACCAGTAACGCGACCGCACTCATCACCAGCGCCGCATAAAGCATCTGCCAGGATGTTAACGACAATAAATCCACGCGCGGATGGCGGGCATAAAGGCGTTTAGCAACAATCGCGCTCGCCCCCCAACTAACACCGGAGAGGATTGCCAGCATGGCACTTTTCATCGAAGAAAAATCGAGTTGCCACGGCTGCAACACCAGCAATAAACCAACGGCGGCAATCAGAATCGCGAAATATTGCCCGCGCCGCAGTCGTTCACCGAGAAACAACGCGGCGAAAATCACCACCCAGAACGGCATGGTATAGCTCAGGATCGCCACCTTCCCCGCTCCGCCGCTGACCAGCGCCCACTGCGCCAGGCCAACCATCCCGCAGGTTTGTAACAGGGCGATGGCTAAGGTGTATTTAAACGGCGTCGGGCGCATTCCGCGACCACGTAATAAAAGGACGATGAATAAAACGAGAGCGCCGAAAATGCAGCGTAAGGCGGTGAAGTCGAAGGCACCGATGTAGCTGGTGACTTGCTTCATGAAAATCCAGCTATAACTCCAGATAAGTGTGAGCACAACCAGGCCACTGATTGCCAGTGGGTTGCTCTTTCCCGTAGTAGGCATGAGAGATCCAGCGTGTAGTAGTTTTGTTAGCGACACTATACGCCGGTAAAGAAACTTCAGCGACTGCCTGAAAGGCAGTCGCTGAAGGAGGTCAGATTACAGCAGGTCGAAACGGTCGAGGTTCATGACTTTCACCCATGCTGCCACGAAGTCTTTAACAAACTTCTCGTGGGCATCGCTGCTGGCGTAAACTTCCGCCACTGCGCGCAGGACAGAGTTAGAACCAAACACCAGATCCGCACGGCTGGCCGTGTATTTCACTTCGCCGGTTTCACGGTCACGGCCTTCGAAAAGCTCTTTCGATTCGTCGGTCGCTTTCCACTCGTAACGCATATCCAGCAAGTTCACGAAGAAGTCATTGCTCAATACGCCCACGCGGTCAGTGAAGACGCCGTTTTTACTGCCATCGAAGTTGGCACCCAGTACACGCATCCCGCCCACCAGCGCGGTCATTTCCGGCGCGGTCAGCGTCAGTTGCTGTGCTTTATCAATCAGCAGCGACTCGGTGGTGGAAACATCCAGACGGGCGCGATAGTTACGGAAGCCGTCAGCAATCGGCTCCAGCAGCTCGAACATCTCGATGTCAGTCTGATCCTGGCGCGCATCGACACGACCCGGCGCAAATGGTACATGAATGCTCAACCCTGCGGCGCTTGCGGCTTTCTCTACGCCAACCACACCTGCCAGCACGATGATATCCGCCAGCGAGGCTTTGCCAGACTCTTTCTGGATTTTCTCCAGAACTGGCAGAGCACGAACGGCTGGGGCGTTCACATCCCAGTCGCGCTGCGGTGCTAATGCCAGACGCGCACCGTTGGCGCCACCGCGTTTGTCGCCACCACGGAAAGTAGAAGCAGACGCCCAGGCCACCGATACCAGCTCACTGACAGACAGACCAGAATCCGCAATCGCAAATTTCAGACTGATAATGTCTTGTTCGGTCGGGTTGTAGATCGGCTGCGGCAGTGGATCTTGCCAGATCAGATCTTCTTTCGGTACTTCCGGTCCGATGTAGCGAGATTTCGGCCCCATATCCCTGTGCGTCAGTTTGAACCAGGCACGGGCAAAGGCTTCGTTGAACGCCTGCGGATCGTTGAGGAAGCGACGAGAGATCTTCTCGAACTCTGGATCAAAACGCAGCGTCAGGTCGGTCACCAGCATCGTCGGCTTACGTTTCTTCGACGGATCAAACGGATCCGGGATAATTTCCGGTGCGTCTACCGCTTCGAACTGGATTGCGCCAGCCGGGCTGCGGGTCTGTACCCACTCATATTTGAACAGGTTTTCGAAGAAATAGTTGCTCCACTGAGTCGGTGTCTGCGTCCAGACCACTTCCAGACCAGAGGTGATGGCATCTGCGCCAACGCCGCTGCCGTAAGTGCTCGCCCAACCTAAACCTTGTTCTTCAATCGGTGCAGCTTCCGGGTCAGGGCCAACGTTAGATGTCGGACCGGCACCGTGAGTTTTACCCAGCGTATGACCACCCGCAATCAGCGCCACGGTTTCTTCGTCGTTCATGCCCATGTTGCCGAAGGTCGCACGGATAGCTGCTGCCGCAGAAAGCGGTTCGCCGCTGTGATCCGGGCCTTCCGGGTTAACGTAAATCAGCCCCATCTCGGTTGCACCCAGTGGTGCTTTCGCCAGTGCTTCTGGATGACGGTGGGTCAGCCAGGCTTTTTCATCACCCCAGTTAACGTCGAGATCCGGTTCCCAGACGTCTTCACGACCGGCACCAAACCCGAAGGTACGGAAGCCGGAGTTTTCCAGCGCCACGTTACCCGCGAGGATAAACAGGTCTGCCCAAGAGATTTTCTGACCATATTTCTGTTTGATTGGCCACAACAGGCGACGCGCTTTATCGAGGCTTACGTTATCCGGCCAGGAGTTCAGCGGTGCAAAACGTTGCTGACCACGACCTGCGCCGCCGCGTCCGTCGATGGAACGGTAAGTCCCCGCGCCGTGCCAGGCCATACGAATAAATAAGCCCGCATAGCTGCCCCAGTCGGCTGGCCACCACGGCTGAGATTCTGTCAGCAGGGCTTTCAGATCTTTTTTCAGGCCGTAGTAATCTAATTTGCTGAATTCTTTGCGGTAGTCAAAGTCCTCACCCAGCGGGTTAGAACGATTAGAATGTTGGTTTAACAGGTCAACACGGAGTTGATTTGGCCACCAGTCGCGAGTGGTTGTGCCCCCACCTGCGCTCTGGTCATGACCGCCCTGATGGAACGGGCATTTGCCGGTGGCTGTCGTGTTATGGATATCGTCTGACGTGCTCATCAATGTGCTCCCCTCTACAGTGTTACCGTTACGATACACAGCGTTAGAGAGAAGTTATAATTGAATTAATCCACGGATGCGATAGTTGAGATCTTACATATTGTTGGTTAAAGAGATGTAGATCAAATTGATCGTAATTAAGCCTTTTTGATTATGTCCGATTTAGGACAAATACTTTATAAAAAAGTGTTTTAGCTTCACATCCTTCAAGGAAGAAGGGAGAAAACAAGGCTGACTACCTTATTTTCCCACCCTCATTTAGAGGCAGCATTTTGTGCTCTGTTTAAAATTTGTGATCACTGTGTGATTTTCACAAAAGCCACAATATTTATAAACCAGGTCGAACACCCAGCGTATGACAAATCGCGTAACTCATTTCAGCGCGGTTAAGCGTATAGAAGTGGAAATCTTTAACCCCTTCCCGGCTTAAAATCTTCACCATGTCCATGGCGATATTCGCCCCCACCAGCTTGCGGGTTTCGGCATCGTCATCCAGACCGTCAAACATTTGCGCCATCCACGCCGGAATACGCACGTTGGTCATGTCGGCAAATTTCTTCGCCTGCTTAAAGTTAGAGACCGGCAAAATGCCCGGAATAATTTCCACATCGATACCCGCCGAGACGCAGCGATCGCGAAAACGCAAGTAGCTTTCGACATCGAAGAAGAATTGAGTAATCGCACGGTTGGCGCCGGCATCGACTTTACGTCTCAGGTTAAGCAAATCGGCCTGGGCACTTTTCGCTTCCGGGTGAACTTCCGGATACGCCGCCACGGAGATATCAAAATCTGCCACTTCTTTTAACAGCGTCACCAGGTCAGAGGCATACATTTCCGGCTTACCGCTTCCCGGCGGCAGGTCGCCACGCAGCGCCACAATATGGCGAATGCCGTTATTCCAGTAGTCGCGAGCGATGGTGCGCAGCTCATCGGGAGTCGCATCAATGCAGGTGAGATGCGGCGCAGCTTCCAGACCGGTGCGATCTTTAATGCCTTTAATGATGCTGTGTGTACGGTCGCGCTCGCCGGAGTTCGCGCCATAGGTCACCGACACAAACTTCGGTTTCAGGCTGCTAAGGCGATCAATGGAGTTCCACAGGGTCTGCTCCATTTCACTGGTACGCGGCGGGAAAAACTCGAAAGAAACGTTAATCTGCCCCTGGACTTCTGCCAGGCTCTGATTCAGGGCATCCCGCTGGCTGGCGTGAAAAAAGCTCATACCTTACCTCATCAATCGCTTGTAGTTATATGTTGTGTTGTGAACATCTATCCATTTAGACGTCCAGATGTAAAGATGAAGGAAAAGCCGAGGGGCGTCAACCGAAAAATGACCAATGATGGTGAGGAAAAATCAGGGAAGATGAAAAAGATTCAGGATGGGAATTACAAGAAACCTGGCAGACGGATTTATTGTTTCTTGCCGGATGCAGCGTGAACACCTTATCCGGCTTACAACTCAATGATAATTAGGTAAATAGTGTTAAAGGCCATAAGCCCAATAAGCATGTGCATCATGCCTAATTGGGCTCCTGAACTTACAACAACTGCGCCAGCCGGTTAATATCCGACTGAATCGCCCCAGCGGTGACATCGCGCCCTGCGCCTGGTCCACGGATCACCAGCGGGTTATCGCGATACCAGCGGCTTTCGATGGCGAAGACGTTATCGCATGGCAGCAGTGATGCCAGCGGGTGATCTTCCCGCACCGCTTCCACACCAACACGCGCTTTGCCGTTGGCATCGAAACGCGCCACGTAGCGTAGCACCAGCCCCATTTCGCGGGCAGCTTCCAGCCGTTGTACCATCTGCTCGTTCAGCTCATCGCCATTTTCAAAGAAATGGTCGATGCTGCCGCCTTCGCAATGAGCAGGCACCAGCGACTCCACACGCACCTGATCCGGTTCGATGTTGTAACCTGCTTCACGCGCCAGAATCACCAGCTTGCGCATCACGTCTTTGCCGGAAAGGTCATCACGCGGGTCAGGTTCAGTTAACCCTTGCTGCCATGCCTGATCCACCAGCTCGGTAAACGGCACGCTACCGTCGAATTGCAGGAACAGCCAGGAGAGCGTGCCGGAGAAGATCCCGCTGATCGACAAAATAGTATCGCCGCTGTCGATCAAGTCGCGCACGGTATGGTTGATCGGCAACCCCGCACCGACGGTGGCGTTATACAGCCAGTGGCGCCCGGTTTTTTCGAACGCGTCGTGGATCTGGCGATATTTATTGCTGTCGCTCGCTCCCGCCAGTTTGTTGGCACTGATGACGTGGAAACCGTGGCTGGCGAAATCAAGATATTGATCGGCAAGCTGCTGGCTGGCGGTAACGTCCAGCACCACTAAATCATCATACGGATGGGCGCGCATCCACAGGAACAGCGACTCTTCATCCTGCTCGACGGCTTCATCATTGAAGAACGCTAACGCGCGGCTGGCGTCCAGCCCGTCATAACTCAGCAGGCTGCGGCGGCTGTCCACCACGCCTGCCAGCACAAATTCAAATCCAGTACGCGCCGAAAGCGTACTCTGCTCACGGGCAAACAGTTCCAGCCAGCGGGAACCGATATTGCCCTTGCCGAACAGAACCAGGCCAATGCGTTTTTCCGCGCGAAATACGGACTGATGCAACCCCTGAATCAGGCTTTCGGTCGGGCCGGTACGCAGCACTGCCACCAGGCTGATACCGTCATCCGACTGCCAGGTAAATTCGACCGGCTGGCCTTTCAGTTGCTGCCAGAAACGGTGGCAATGCAGCGGGTTACGGGTGACGCCCGCCCCGACCATCGCCACCAGCGCCAGCCCCTGACGCAGACGCAGTTCGCCAGGTAATCCCGCTTCGTCGAGAATTTTCAGGGCGCTGTCGGCCACTTCTGAGGTGTAGCAAAATTGCAGCAACTGGCGATCGTTATGTACGCCAACCGCCAGTGGGCGCACCTGCGCGCGTTTCAGGATCTGGTCGATTTCTTTATGCGCCAGTTTGAAGTCCTGGCTGGCGGGCACCTGAAACTCAATCAAACAAACATCATCATGGCTGGTGACAATACGCGCTCCTGTACCGGAAGCCAGCACGCGTTCAATGCGTGTAGAGCCTTGATCCGGCGTGTAGCTACAGCGCAGTTGCAGGTCAATTTCGCTGCCAGAAACTGGCTGTAAAGTACGGGCGTGAAGAACGGGAGCCGCCAGACGAGCCAGCTCGCTGGCCTCATCAAGACGCAGCAACGGCAGCAGGCAGGCATCCTTCACTTTACGCGGGTCGGCGCTATATACCCCGGCGACATCGCTCCAGATAGTTACGCGGGAAACGCCTGCCAGCGCACCGATTTGGGTGGCGGAATAGTCGGAACCGTTACGCCCCAGCAGCACCGTTTCACCGGCGTTGTTACGGCTGATAAACCCGGTCACTACCAGACGTTTGCCCGGATGCTGCACCAGCAGTTGTTGCAGCAACGGGTACGAAAGGCCTTCATCAACCTGCGGTTGTGCGGCGCGTTCAGCACGTAAAAACTCGCGGGCATCAAGCCAGGCCGCAGGCAGTCCTTGTTGGTTAAGCACCGCAGACATCAGGCGCGCCGACCACACTTCACCGTGACCCACCACTTCCGCATACACCGCGTCGTTAATACCGCTGTCGAGCAGCGCCGCCAGGCGTTCAAGATCGCTGACAAAGGCGCTAATAAGGCTATCGGCTTCTTCAGCGGGTAACAGGCCGCTAATCAGATCGCATTGATAACGACGTAGCGTTTGTTGAACCTGATGCGCAGAGAGACGATCGGTCTGGCTTAGTTTCAACCAGTTAATCAACTGGTTAGTGGTGCTACCGGCGGCGGAAACCACCATCATATCGTCGGGCTGAGAGTACTCCGCCATAATGCCCGCGACACGCAAATAACACTTCACATCAGCCAGACTACTGCCACCAAATTTATGCAGTTGACGACCTTTCGCCCCTGCCTGCGCAATCACACTCATTTTTACCCCTTGTTTGCAGCCCGGAAGCCATTTTCCAGGTCGGCAATTAAATCTTCGCCATCTTCTATACCGGTGGAGATACGCAACAGCGTCTCGGAGATCCCGGCGGCAGCACGCGCTTCTGGCGCCATGCCTGCATGTGTCATGGTTGCGGCGTGAGAGATTAAACTTTCCACTCCCCCTAACGATTCCGCCAGCGTAAACAACGACAGCCCGCCCAGGAAACGACGCAGCGTTTGCCCATCGCCATCCAGCTCAAAACTCAACATTGCGCCAAAGCCTTTTTGCTGGCGCACGGCAATTTCATGCCCCTGATTTTCCGGCAGCGATGGGTGATAAAGTTTTTTCACCAACGGCTGGGTTTGCAGATATTTCACAATCGCCTGCGCGTTACGCTGAGCCAGCTCCATACGCGGCACCAGAGTACGCAGACCGCGCAGCAGCAGATAGCTGTCAAACGCGCCGCCCGTTACGCCAATATTGTTTGCCCACCAGGCCAGTTCGGTGACAACATCTGGATCTTTAGCAATCACCACGCCCGCCACCACGTCTGAGTGACCGTTCAGATATTTCGTACATGAATGCAACACCAGATCGGCACCCAATGCCAGCGGATTTTGTAATGCCGGGCTTAAGAAGGTGTTATCCACCACGCTCACCGCCCCGACTTCCCTTGCCAGATGGCAGATTTTCGCAATATCCACGACGCGTAACAATGGATTACTTGGGCTTTCTACCAGCACCAGTTTAGGTTTTTCTGCCAGTGCCGCCCGTAATGCCTGCTCATCGCCCTGATCAACAAACAACACGCGATAGCAACCGCGTTTCGCCAGGCTGTCGAACAGGCGATAGCTGCCGCCGTAGCAGTCGTGCGGCGCAACCAGCAGATCGCCGGGTTTCAAAAAGACAGTCGTGAC
This sequence comes from Escherichia sp. MOD1-EC7011, assembly GCF_002965005.1. Lineage (NCBI taxonomy): Bacteria > Pseudomonadati > Pseudomonadota > Gammaproteobacteria > Enterobacterales > Enterobacteriaceae > Escherichia > Escherichia sp. MOD1-EC7011. Next base: position 18,089 of record NZ_PTRD01000033.1, on the reverse strand, counting down.
CAGGTGAATAGCTGACATGCCGGTATTGGTTAGCACCGCACCTGCACCGCCTTCCAGTTCTGCCAGCGCACGCTGAACCACATCGCGCGTTGGGTTGCCGCGACGCGAGTAATCATGCGCGCGTGGTTCATTAAATCCGGTAAAGTTATAGGTGCTGGAAAGATGAATAGGCGGGACAACGCAACCATACTGTTCGTCGTCATTTAACCCGCTACGCACTGCAATGGTGGCCTGTTTACGCGTCATGTGATGAAGTTTCCTGGGCTTTGTTGGTGAAATGTCAGGCACCAGAGTAAACATTGTGTTAATGGACGTCAATACATCTGGACATCTAAACTTCTTTGCGTATAGATTGAGCAAATCCGAAATTGCCGTTAAAATTATATGCATTATCACGCTGGCAGGCGCATTACACGATGTCACGGTAGCGCCTGTGCGGTAAACTATGCGGGTTTATGACCAGTACCCTTATAAACTGTGCGGTCTGGTCTCAATTTATTGACGAAGAGGATTAAGTATCTCATGGCTGAATGGAGCGGCGAATATATCAGCCCATACGCTGAGCACGGTAAGAAGAGTGAACAAGTCAAAAAGATTACGGTTTCCATTCCTCTTAAGGTGTTAAAAATCCTCACCGATGAACGCACGCGTCGTCAGGTGAACAACCTGCGTCACGCTACTAACAGCGAGCTGCTGTGCGAAGCGTTTCTGCATGCCTTTACCGGGCAACCTCTGCCGGATGATGCCGATCTGCGTAAAGAGCGCAGCGACGAAATCCCGGAAGCGGCAAAAGAGATCATGCGTGAGATGGGGATTAACCCGGAGACGTGGGAATACTAAAGCGGAAAAGAGCGGCGCGGAGAGTGGAATCGCCTGATGCGCTACGCTTATCAGGCCTACGTCTACGTCATATTGCAATTTATTGAATTTGCACGAACTTGTAGGCCGGATAAGGCGTTCACGCCGCATCCGGCATAAACAACGAGCACGTTGTCAGCAGTTCTGCTCTAACCCACCGCTTTTTATACATGGACGTTTAACTATGAAATACAGGCTACTGCTCCCCGGCCTGCTGGTTTCTGTGCCTGCCCTTGCCTGGCAACCGCAAACCGGCGACATCATCTTTCAAATTTCTCGCTCATCGCAAAGTAAAGCAATCCAACTGGCAACCCATTCCGATTACAGCCACACCGGTATGTTGATGATGCGTAACAAAAAGCCCTACGTCTTTGAAGCGGTCGGCCCGGTGAAATACACCCCGCTCAAACAGTGGATCGCCCACGGTGAAAATGGCAAATACGTTGTTCGCCGCGTTGAAGGCGGACTCAGCGCCGAACAGCAACAAAAACTGGCGCAAACGGCAAAACGTTATCTCGGCAAACCATACGATTTCAGCTTCTCGTGGAGCGACGATCGCCAGTACTGTTCGGAAGTGGTGTGGAAGGTTTATCAGAACGCGCTGGGAATACGCGTGGGTGAGCAGCAAAAACTAAAAGAGTTCGATCTTAGTAACCCGCTGGTTCAGGCAAAGCTCAAAGAACGCTACGGCAAAAATATTCCTCTTGAGGAAACTGTGGTTTCACCTCAGGCCGTTTTCGATGCGCCACAACTCACTACCGTTGCTAAAGAATGGCCGCTGTTTTCATGGTAATGGGCCAATCGCATCATAATTGGCCCCCCAAATCTAACTTTTGCTGCTCTGAAGCTCTTGCGAAAACTCAGCAACGTCATTTTGACGCTGTCGTTCCATGGCGATCGCGCCAAAGTGCGTTAACGTACAGAAAATAATGCAGCAGATAACACCAGCAAGCAGAAGATAAAAACCGCCATCCCAACCAACCTGATCGACCATAACACCAAACAGACTTGTTCCAAGCGTTGCGCCAAGAATATAGCTCATAAAACCACGCAAACCGACTGCGGAACCCACGGCAAAACTGGGGACAATTTCCATTGTCTGAACAGAAGCCAGGAACTGCGGTACATAGATAAGGCAGCCTACGCAAGCAGCAAAAATGGTAATAGAGAGCAGAGAGTCACTTTTCCAGTAGCCCAGCAGGCAGAAGAAAATTAATACCATACTGATAATAGCGGGTGGCATACGGCGACCACGAAATAATTTATCACTCAACCAACCAGCAAATAATGTAGTTGGAATCGCCGCCCATTCGAAGATTAAAAATGCCGTGCTCATTTCAGTCTTCGTAAAATGTTTCACACTTAACAGGTAAATAGGCAACCAACTGATAATTCCGAAACGCACCATATAGACAAAAACATCAACGAAAGAGACGAACCATGCGTTCTTGTTTTTTAGCACATAGGTACAAAAAATTTGCCAGGCCGTCATATCTTCCGGCGCACGATCATCTTTTGCTTTAATGCTGACGTCGTCCGGGACGATTTCGCTTAATGGCGGCAAACCTTCACTTACGGGCGAACCTTTACCTGACATCAGTACCACTATAGCAATGACAACAGATACAATCGCTGGAACAACATATGTTGCTATTTTCCAGTGTTCAGTCCCGAGCACAGCAAATGCACCACCAACAATCGGAGCAACAATACCGCCCCCGACATTGTGTGAAATATTCCAGACCGCACCGACGATGCCTCGTTCTTTACGAGGGAACCAGTTGGCTATTGTAATAAACGAAGGACCAACCCCCATCCCTTGAAAGAGACCGTTTAAAACAACAAGTCCCGCAAACATCCAGAAAGCAAAACTAAATCCAAGCGCCACGTTAACGAGAGCACAAAGAACCAAACCCACAGCCATATAGACTTTAGGATTCGCTTTATCTGCCAGACTACTCATTACCCCTTTACTAATACCGTAGGCGATCAGCATACAACTGCTAAGTAGACCTATTTGAGTCGCAGACAGATTAAGATCTTGCTTTAAATAAGGTGTGGAAAGAACAAAGTTATTCCTGACAATATAATACGAAAGATAACCGATAAATACGCTAAATAGCGCCTGCATACGATAACGATTATACGTATTCTTTATTTCACTTTCAGGAACCTTATGTGTTGCCACTTTAGGTTTCAATAGAGAAAGCATATATCACCTTCCAGTTCATAGAGTTATTTAAAACAGCAATGCCAGTTGCTACTCTCTGAAGAGTATTGCAAAAGCCCTTGCTTCATTGGTTTTAAAGATAGTGAAGCAAGTGAGTTTAAGTTACAATACAGGGCATATGAGTCAAAACTGACTCAAAAATACAAATATCATGTTCCATTTCTTTCCCATTTTTATATCTCAAAATAGAACAAAGCCATTATTTCAGCATTAACGGGTTACAACAGCCCCAATAAAAAAATAATGACTTTTATTAATTTTTTCAGTTTTTGAGGTCAGTCACATATTTTGCATCCATATACGTGATCATTGAAGAGACTCGATTTTACCCTGTTGGAGGATCATGCTACGCAACATGAAAATTTTCATCACCGTTCAACAACCAGCAGGGATTAAGGATTTTCATGTTATCCTTCGTGATAAGCACATTTGCGCTCAAGTTAAAGCGATTGTTCCGGCTTCTGAAGGCTGGTGCAAAGAAACAATAGAATCCGGTCAGGGCCTGAATCCGATAGCACAAATATCGAAATTAATTACCGGAAATAGCTGTAACAATCGCTATTTCCGCAAGATACACATGTTCAGAGGTGCAATATTGATCTTTTTTTGATAACCGCTTCCGGATATAGTGACGCTCGTTACATCTGAATTAATGAAATTTCCGATACTGACACCAGCGTCTTACAGTCATTATGTATATTAGCTAACGGATAATGATATGAATTACAGCGTAAGAGTTTTTCTCTCGTTAATAGGATTTTTGACATGATTCGTATTATACAACGAGCATTAATCTGTTGGGTTTTATGCGTCAATGTCACCTCAGCGCAAGAGCTGGTGATTGCAACAACGCTTTCTTCGGAAGCGACGGAACACATTATTAGTCAATGGCAAAAACAACCACTGGCAACCAAAATCCGAACGCTTAACCGAACCAGTGCATCCATTGAGCGCCTGCTAGAAAATCCATTGGGTGAAAATATTGATCTGGTACTGAGTTCATCCCCCATGTTGCTACAGCGGTTGCAAAGTAAAAATCTGCTCCAGCCTTTTAATAATCAAATCGAAACAAGCAGAAAGTTAGTCCCCGAATCTATTCGTTCAACCACCGTTGCGGTTGCGGTATCGGGCTATGGCATCCTGATCAATGTGGCGCATCTGGAAGATAAAAATGAGCCAGTGCCTACTTCATGGAAGGAATTGAGCAGGTCACGTTATCAAGGAACACTATTAATGAGCAGCCCTTCACGTTCAGATACCACACATCTGATGATTGAAGATCTCCTGCAACAACAAGGATGGAGTAATGGTTGGGGTACGCTACTGAAAATAGGCGGTAATCTCGCTACCATTTCATCTCGCAGCTTTGGCGTAGCAAATAAGATCAGTACAGGGCTGGGTGACGCAGGTCCAGTCATCGACAATTACGCTAACGTACTGCTTAATAATTCAACTTTACGTTTCAGTTATTTCCCCAACTCTCGCGCAGCGCCAATGTTTATTGCCATCGCAAACGGCAGTAAACACCCACAGGAGGCGGGGCGTTTTATTAATTTTTTGTTGAGCCAGGAAGGACAACAGGCATTGAGCGATTCTGATTCAGGAAAGTATCCGGTATATCCGCTACCCTCCGGTACTCCACTCGCGGATCAACAATTGCGATTATTTGCCTCTCCTTCCCTTGATTATCCGTTGATTATGCAGCGCCAAAAGCTTGTGCAATTGTTATTTGATAATGCGATTACTGTTCGCCTTACCGAACTTCAAAACAGCTGGAAATCATTATATGCCGCAGAACATCGGCTTAAGCGTAAATTGCCAGATGTGCGTGCATTATTAACAGCAGTTCCTGTTACCCCGGAGCAGTCCGTTAATGCCATGTACCTGCAGCAATTCGAACTGCAATCAGGCTTTCGTGAAGCTCAGCTCATGGCATGGCAGCAGTTTTTCCTGCATCAGCAGCAATTGGTGAACACACAACTTGAGTCGTTAAAGTGAAACAACTACATACTATAGGGACGAGCTTACGGCTCGCCTTTGTTTTTAGCGCCATTCTTACGCTATTCGTTAGCGTAGTCAGCCTCTATTCCTGGTATGAACAAAATTCTCAGGTTCGCTACGCGCTTGATGATTATTTCCCGAGGATTCAGGCTTCATTTCTTTTTGAAGAAAACCTCACCGCATTGGTAAACGAATTTAATGAGCTACAACAGACAACCAATACCGCTAGTCGTCTTCAGGTGAGGAAGCAAATTGAACAACGGCTACAAAAAATTAAGGCCATTAATCCTCATCTTGATTCAGTACATCAACGTGCGCTTAACCAACAGGTCGCCAGTAGTGACAGACTGCTTAACAAGCTCGATAACGCATTGAACAACAACAATCAGGAAAAAGGAAAACTCGACGTTATATCCTCAAGAGTTAACTGGCTGCATGATGACTTTAATAATGAACTCAACTCACTTACCCAGGATTTAAGTTGGCAACAATCGTCGTTGCTAAATCAACTCAGCCAACGAAAAGATCTACCCGAAAAAGAGAGTTTGCAAAATGCTCAGCAAACTATTCAAAAAGAATTGCAGCTCGTTTTCGAACTTTCACATATAGAAACCCAAATCGTCAGTACGCTAAAGGAGATGCTTAACACGCATAGCAGAGATATAGACGCGTTGAAACAACATATTCAGTATTTGAATTTTTTGAAACACAGCATTGACGAAAATGTGCGGTCGTTATCTTCTTATTCCAGTACCATCACATTACACCAGACAGTTTATTCCTTGTGGGAACTGGGTACTCAGCAAAATTATCTACCCGGAACCCTGGCTGCCTGGCAACAAGCTCAACAAACTCTCATGAGTACTATCGGGGATAAAGAGCGTGTATTTACGCAAATACGTGCTCAATTAGAAACGCAATTAGGTAATAGCCATCAACAATTACAAACATTCAATCTACGATTGGAAAAAATAATGCAAATCAGCGGGCTATTGATTTTGGCAGCTATGGTTACCGCCTTACTGTTCGTTATTCTGGTAAATTACCTCTACATTCGTCCCAGAATGATCCGCCGATTTCGGTTACTGAATGATGCCGTTGTCAAGTTAAGCAATGGTGAACTCGATGCTGATATCCCTGTCTCCGGTAACGATGAACTTGGGAGAATTGCCAACCTGCTCCGCCAGACCATTGAGAAAATTAATCAACAGCAACGTCAACTGGGACAGGAAATATGCGAGCGTATCGCGACAGAAAAAAACCTTCGTACAACGCAAAGTGAATTGATCCAAACTGCAAAACTGGCCGTGGTTGGGCAGACAATGACAACACTGGCACATGAAATTAATCAACCACTTAATGCCTTATCTATGTATCTTTTCAGCGCCAACCGCGCGCTGGAACAACAAGACGTTGGTTTGGTGAAAAATTATATTGTTACTATGCGATCGTTAGTCGAGCGCATGGATAACATCGTTAAAAGATTGCGCAACTTCGCCCGCCGTCGAGATAGTGAACTGGCTGGCGGTGCAATCAATTTACAGCAGGTAATTTATTCGTCCTGGGAACTTCTGGCGTTGAAACATCGATCACAGAAGGCCTCTCTTCACTACCCTGATAATTTCCCTGCCGTTTATGGTGATGATGTCTTGATTCAACAAGTTTTAGTTAATTTGTTTACGAATGCCCTGGAAGCCAGTCTGGAGCAATCACCCACAATAACCATCAGCTTTGAAGAAGAAGCCTCCACTGTAACGCTATATATTGCTGATAATGGAAAAGGCTGGCCAGTGCATCTGGCTGATCGACTATTAACGCCTTTTACCACGGACAAAGCTGTAGGTTTGGGTATTGGCCTTTCGATTAGCCATTCTATTATGCGCCAGTGCCAGGGAGAGTTATATATCGCGTCAACTCTCGACCGCCATGCGCTGGTTATTCTACGTTTCAGGAAACTTTAAGCATGACAGACACTACCCCAACAATTCTGTTAATTGATGACGACAATGATGTTCTGCTAGCCTACAGCACTCTCTTACAGCAAGAGGGTTATGTCGTATGTACCTGTAGCAACCCTTCTGAGGCTCTACAATTACTGCAAAATACGTGGGAAGGCATCGTGGTGTGCGACGTTTGTATGCCGGATATTTCAGGCATCACGCTGCTGGAAAAAATAATGCTTATCGACCCTCATCTTCCCATTCTGATGATCACCGGGCATGGCGATGTCCCCATGGCCGTTGAAGCAGTAAAAAAGGGAGCGTGGGATTTCCTGCAAAAGCCGATCAATCCAGAACAATTTCTCTCACTTATCGAAAAAGCACTGGCTGAACGTGAAGCTTATCTGGAACAAAAAAAATGGCGACACGCTCAGTTTAATCGGCACTTAATCGGTAACAGTGGTTGGATTCGCCAGACACGTCAACAGCTTGAAACGCTGGCAGAAACCGATCTTCCCGTCTGCTTTTACGGCGAACCTGGCACAGGAAGAACATTAGCCGCCCACTATCTTCATCAATTTAGTTCTCGCAAGGAAAGACCTTTAATTGAACGCACACTCAGCGCCAATAGCCAGCAGCCGTTGGAAGAATGGGTGAAAGAAGCAGAAGGTGGCACGCTGTTATTAAAAGAACTTGAGCATTTAACGCCAGAAAATCAGCGCGCCTTGATCCAGTACCAGGAAAGACCCCAGGATCGGTCATTTCGTCTGATTGTTGTTAATCAAAGCCCTTTGGCTGAACTGGCTGCCGCACAAAAAATTATTCCTGCATTGTATTTTCTTTTTTCACTCACCCACATTGAATGCCCACCACTCTGCCAGCGTCCGGGGGATATTGAACCTATTTTTCACCATTATCTGACCCTCACCTGTAAACGATTAAATCGCCAGCAGCCACTGCTGGGAAAAGCTTTTTATAAGCGACTGATGGCGCGTACCTGGCCTGGTAATATTATTGAATTGGTGAATGCGGCAGAACTGGTGGCCGTCGGCGTTTTAATGCTGGACGATTCGGTCAGTTTGCAGATGATGGAGACGGATCCAGCCCCGCTGGATGAACTCGTAGAATCTTATGAAAGACAAATAATTATTGATGCTCTCAACTTCCATCAGGGTCGTATCAACGACGTTGCCGATTACTTTCAGATACCCAGGAAAAAGCTGTATTTGCGCATGAAAAAATACGGTATTGATAAAATGGATTTTCGCTATGAGAAGAAAGATAAAAAGACACAAACTCAATGAGTTATGTTGATAATGTAGGTTTTCAGGCACAAAAAAAGCGCCGTGCGGCGCTTTTTTCGGAAATCCGGTCTTATTTGCTGCCCGGGATGCTGAAACGCTTGTTGAAGCGGTCAACACGGCCACCGGTAGCAACATCACGCTGTTTGCCAGTGAAGAACGGGTGGCACTTGCTGCACACGTCGAGGTTCAGGTCATGACCAACGGTGGAGCGGATTTTCATTACGTTACCGCAAGAGCAGCTAGCAGTAATTTCTTCGTATTTCGGGTGAATATCTTTTTTCATGGGAAAACCTCGGTTTAAGGCCGCGTCGCTCTTCCAGCCCTAACGCCAGACACCACGCGATGTTTAAAGTATAGTTTCAATACGATCATTTCGTATCAAAGGCGCCGAATCATACAGAAATTAACCAGCGTATGCAAACTGATCCGCACTCCTCTACGGCAATGTGTATACTGTTCCACCGAATTTCAAGTCAGGATGATGCTATGCCCGTTGCTCACGTTGCCTTGCCCGTTCCGCTTCCCCGAACCTTTGACTATCTGCTGCCTGAAGGCATGACGGTTAAAGCCGGGTGTCGCGTGCGCGTGCCGTTTGGTAAACAGCAGGAGCGCATCGGGATTGTGGTGTCCGTTAGCGATGTCAGCGAGCTGCCGCTCAACGAGCTAAAAGCGGTAGTTGAAGTGCTGGACGTTGAGCCGGTATTTACTCACTCCGTCTGGCGATTACTGCTATGGGCGGCGGATTATTATCATCATCCCATTGGCGATGTGTTGTTTCATGCCTTGCCGATTTTACTGCGCCAGGGGCGACCTGCAGCGAACGCGCCCATGTGGTACTGGTTTGCCACCGAGCACGGTCAGGCGGTAGATATCAACAGCCTGAAACGTTCGCCAAAGCAACAACAGGCACTGGCGGCATTGCGACAAGGGAAAATCTGGCGCGACCAGGTTGCCACTCTCGAATTTAATGATGCCGCGCTACAGGCACTGCGCAAAAAAGGTCTGTGTGATTTAGCAAGTGAAACACCAGAGTTTAGTGACTGGCGAACGAACTACGCCGTTTCTGGCGAGCGGTTGCGACTGAATACTGAACAAGCCACCGCCGTTGGCGCCATCCATAGCGCGGCAGATACCTTTTCCGCCTGGCTGCTGGCGGGCGTCACCGGCTCCGGTAAAACGGAAGTTTATCTAAGCGTGCTGGAAAACGTGCTCGCCCAGGGCAAACAGGCGCTGGTAATGGTGCCGGAAATCGGCCTGACACCGCAAACTATCGCCCGTTTTCGTGAACGCTTTAATGCCCCCGTGGAAGTTCTGCATTCTGGCCTGAACGACAGCGAACGCCTTTCGGCGTGGCTAAAAGCGAAAAATGGCGAGGCGGCGATTGTGATTGGCACCCGCTCCGCGCTGTTTACACCGTTTAAAAATCTCGGCGTGATTGTCATTGATGAAGAGCACGACAGTTCCTACAAACAGCAGGAAGGCTGGCGCTACCATGCCCGCGACCTGGCGGTGTATCGCGCGCATAGCGAGCAAATCCCGATTATTCTTGGCTCCGCAACGCCCGCGCTGGAAACGTTATGCAACGTCCAGCAGAAAAAATACCGCCTGCTGCGCCTGACCCGTCGGGCGGGTAATGCGCGTCCGGCAATTCAACACGTGCTGGATTTAAAAGGTCAGAAGGTGCAAGCGGGGCTGGCTCCGGCGTTGATCAGCCGTATGCGCCAGCATTTACAGGCCGACAACCAGGTTATCCTCTTTCTTAACCGCCGGGGTTTTGCGCCTGCGCTGCTGTGCCACGACTGTGGCTGGATAGCCGAATGCCCGCGTTGCGATCACTACTACACATTGCATCAGGCGCAGCAGCATCTGCGCTGTCATCACTGCGACAGCCAGCGCCCAGTGCCGCGCCAGTGCCCTTCCTGCGGCTCCACGCATCTTGTGCCGGTGGGCCTGGGCACCGAGCAGCTTGAGCAGACGCTTGCCCCGATGTTCCCTGGTGTACCCATTTCACGTATTGATCGTGACACTACCAGCCGCAAAGGTGCGCTGGAACAACAACTGGCGGAAGTACATCGCGGCGGCGCGCGGATTTTGATTGGCACGCAAATGCTGGCGAAAGGTCACCACTTTCCGGATGTCACACTTGTGGCATTACTGGACGTGGACGGTGCGCTGTTTTCTGCCGATTTTCGCTCCGCAGAACGTTTCGCCCAGCTTTACACCCAGGTCGCTGGTCGTGCGGGGCGTGCCGGTAAACAGGGCGAAGTGGTGCTGCAAACGCATCATCCGGAACATCCTCTCTTGCAAACATTGCTCTATAAAGGCTATGACGCCTTTGCAGAACAGGCGCTGGCCGAGCGGCGTATGATGCAGCTACCACCGTGGACCAGCCACGTGATTGTGCGCGCCGAAGATCATAACAATCAGCACGCGCCGCTGTTCCTGCAACAGTTGCGAAATCTCATCCTCTCCAGTCCGCTGGCGGATGAGAAACTGTGGGTTCTCGGCCCGGTTCCAGCACTGGCACCCAAACGTGGCGGTCGCTGGCGCTGGCAGATCCTGCTGCAACATCCTTCCCGCGTGCGCTTACAGCACATCATTAACGGTACGCTGGCGCTTATTAATACAATACCGGATTCACGGAAAGTGAAATGGGTGCTGGATGTCGATCCTATTGAGGGTTAAACCGCTAACGATGCGAGGCGGATCGAAAAATTAAATATTCATCACACTTTTCATGAAAATTCTGTAACCGTTTTCACGCGCTATCTGCTAAAAATGTTGCCGATGTGAAGTAAACACGGATGTAGTACGCCTGACGTGCCAGGCGAGGAGTGAGAGTGAAAGCGAAGAAGCAGGAAACTGCCGCAACCATGAAAGACGTCGCCCTGAAAGCAAAAGTCTCTACGGCAACCGTCTCCCGAGCGTTAATGAATCCCGATAAAGTCTCCCTGGCGACTCGTAACCGGGTTGAAAAAGCCGCCCGGGATGTGGGTTATTTACCGCAGCCGATGGGGCGTAACGTCAAGCGTAATGAGTCCCGCACCATTCTGGTGATTGTCCCGGATATCTGTGATCCCTTCTTTAGCGAAATTATTCGCGGAATCGAAATTACGGCAGCAAGTCATGGGTATCTGGTACTGATTGGCGACTGTGCACATCAAAACCAGCAGGAAAAAACCTTTATCGATTTGATAATCACTAAGCAAATTGATGGCATGTTGCTGCTCGGTTCAAGGCTGCCGTTTGATGCCAGCATTGAGGAACAGCGTAATCTGCCGCCGATGGTGATGGCGAACGAATTTGCACCGGAGCTGGAACTGCCTACAGTTCATATCGACAACCTGACCGCTGCATTTGATGCGGTAAATTACCTGTATGAACAGGGGCATAAATTGATCGGCTGTATTGCTGGGCCGGAAGAAATGCCGCTGTGTCACTATCGCCTGCAAGGCTACGTTCAGGCTCTGCGTCGCTGCGGAATTATGGTTGATCCACAATACATCGCCCGTGGCGACTTCACCTTCGACGCCGGAAGCAAAGCCATGCAGCAGTTGCTCGACCTTCCGCAACCGCCAACTGCTGTTTTCTGTCATAGCGATGTGATGGCACTTGGCGCACTTTCGCAGGCAAAACGTCAGGGGCTGAAAGTTCCTGATGACCTTTCCATAATCGGTTTTGATAACATCGACCTGACGCAATTTTGTGATCCGCCACTGACAACCATCGCACAGCCGCGCTATGAAATTGGTCGCGAGGCAATGTTGCTATTGCTTGACCAAATGCAAGGGCAAACGGTCGGCAGTGGCTCACGTTTAATGGACTGCGAGCTTATTATCCGGGGATCGACACGCACATTGACTTAAAGTAAACCTTTAAGGCTTCCGTGACTGGTCAAAGGCCCGCCGCTTAAGTAACATGGCGGGCTGACGAACGAATAAATACAGCGAAACGATAGTGGCACAACGAGATTATGTACGCCGCAGCCAACCGGCACCTTCGCGGCGAAAAAAGAGTACCTCACGGAAAAAGCAACGAAATCTGCCTGCGGTTTCTCCCGCAATGGTCGCTATTGCTGCCGCCGTTCTTGTGACCTTTATCGGTGGTCTGTACTTCATTACGCATCACAAGAAAGAAGAGTCCGAGACGCTGCAAAGCCAGAAAGTGACCGGAAACGGACTACCTCCGAAACCGGAAGAACGCTGGCGCTACATTAAAGAGCTGGAAAGTCGCCAGCCGGGTGTGCGTGCGCCAACAGAACCTTCTGCCGGTGGTGAAGTAAAAACGCCGGAGCAACTGACACCAGAACAGCGCCAGCTTCTTGAACAAATGCAGGCCGATATGCGCCAGCAGCCAACGCAGTTAGTTGAAGTTCCGTGGAATGAGCAAACGCCAGAACAGCGCCAGCAAACGCTGCAACGCCAGCGTCAGGCGCAGCAGTTAGCGGAACAGCAACGCCTGGCTCAGCAGTCACGTACAACCGAACAAAGCTGGCAGCAACAGACGCGTACGTCGCAAGCCGCGCCGGTTCAGTCGCAGCCGCGCCAGTCAAAACCGGCTTCTACTCAGCAGCCGTACCAGGATCTGCTGCAAACCCCTGCGCACACTACCGCGCAGTCGAAGCCGCAGCAAGCTGCGCCAGTTGCTCGTGCAGCTGACGCGCCAAAACCGACGGCGGAGAAAAAAGATGAACGCCGCTGGATGGTACAGTGCGGTTCGTTCAGAGGGGCAGAACAGGCAGAGACAGTACGTGCTCAGCTGGCGTTCGAAGGCTTTGACTCGAAAATTACCACCAACAATGGCTGGAATCGTGTGGTCATTGGCCCGGTGAAAGGCAAAGAGAACGCAGACAGCACCCTCAATCGGTTGAAGATGGCGGGTCATACAAACTGCATTCGGCTCGCCGCCGGGGGTTGAAACCCTCAAAATCCCCCCCATCTATAATTGCATTATGCCCCGTACTTTTGTACGGGGTTTGTACTCTGTATTCGTAACCAAGGGGTCAGCTCGTGACAACTATAGTAAGCGTACGCCGTAACGGCCATGTGGTCATCGCTGGTGATGGTCAGGCCACGTTGGGCAATACCGTAATGAAAGGCAACGTGAAAAAGGTCCGCCGTCTGTACAACGACAAAGTCATCGCGGGCTTTGCGGGCGGTACTGCGGATGCTTTTACGCTGTTCGAACTGTTTGAACGTAAGCTGGAAATGCATCAGGGTCATCTGGTTAAAGCGGCCGTTGAACTGGCAAAAGACTGGCGTACCGATCGCATGTTGCGCAAACTTGAAGCACTGCTGGCAGTCGCAGACGAAACTGCATCGCTTATCATCACCGGTAACGGTGACGTGGTGCAGCCAGAAAACGATCTTATTGCTATCGGCTCCGGCGGCCCTTACGCCCAGGCGGCGGCGCGCGCGCTGTTAGAAAACACTGAACTTAGCGCCCGTGAAATTGCTGAAAAGGCGTTGGATATTGCAGGCGACATTTGCATCTATACCAACCATTTCCACACTATCGAAGAATTAAGCTACAAAGCGTAAGGATCTCCTATGTCTGAAATGACCCCACGCGAAATCGTCAGCGAGCTGGATAAGCACATCATCGGCCAGGACAACGCCAAGCGTTCTGTGGCGATTGCTCTGCGTAACCGCTGGCGCCGTATGCAGCTCAACGAAGAGCTGCGCCATGAAGTGACCCCGAAAAATATCCTGATGATCGGCCCGACCGGCGTCGGTAAAACTGAAATCGCCCGTCGTCTGGCAAAACTGGCTAACGCGCCGTTCATCAAAGTTGAAGCGACCAAATTCACCGAAGTCGGTTATGTGGGTAAAGAAGTCGATTCTATTATCCGCGACCTGACCGATGCCGCCGTGAAAATGGTGCGCGTACAAGCTATCGAGAAAAACCGTTATCGCGCTGAAGAACTGGCAGAAGAACGTATTCTCGACGTGCTGATCCCACCGGCCAAAAACAACTGGGGACAGACCGAACAGCAGCAGGAGCCGTCCGCTGCCCGTCAGGCATTCCGCAAAAAACTGCGTGAAGGCCAGCTCGATGACAAAGAAATCGAGATCGATCTTGCCGCAGCACCGATGGGTGTTGAAATTATGGCGCCTCCGGGAATGGAAGAGATGACCAGCCAGCTGCAATCCATGTTCCAGAACCTGGGCGGTCAGAAACAAAAAGCGCGTAAGCTGAAAATCAAAGACGCCATGAAGCTGCTGATTGAAGAAGAAGCGGCGAAACTGGTTAACCCAGAAGAACTGAAGCAAGACGCTATCGACGCCGTTGAACAGCACGGGATCGTGTTTATCGACGAAATCGACAAAATCTGTAAGCGCGGCGAGTCTTCCGGTCCGGATGTTTCTCGTGAAGGTGTTCAGCGTGACCTGCTGCCGCTGGTAGAAGGTTGCACCGTTTCTACCAAACACGGGATGGTCAAAACTGACCACATTCTGTTTATCGCTTCTGGCGCATTCCAGGTAGCGAAACCGTCTGACCTGATCCCGGAACTGCAAGGTCGTCTGCCGATCCGCGTCGAACTCCAGGCGCTGACCACCAGCGACTTCGAGCGCATTCTGACCGAACCGAATGCCTCTATCACCGTGCAGTACAAAGCACTGATGGCGACCGAAGGCGTGAATATCGAATTTACGGATTCCGGTATTAAGCGTATCGCGGAAGCGGCATGGCAGGTGAACGAATCTACCGAAAACATCGGTGCACGCCGTTTACATACCGTTCTGGAGCGTTTAATGGAAGAGATTTCCTACGACGCCAGCGATTTAAGCGGTCAAACTATCACCATTGACGCAGATTATGTGAGCAAACATCTGGATGCGTTGGTGGCAGATGAAGATCTGAGCCGTTTTATCCTATAATCGCGTTCAATCATTTTCATCATTGTTTGATGGGGCTGAAAGGCCCCATTTTTATTGGCGCGTATTATGACTGAACAACAAATTAGCCGAACTCAGGCGTGGCTGGAAAGTTTACGACCTAAAACCCTCCCCCTCGCCTTTGCTGCAATTATCGTCGGGACGGCGCTGGCATGGTGGCAAGGTCACTTCGATCCGCTGGTCGCCCTGCTGGCACTGATTACCGCCGGGCTATTACAGATCCTTTCTAACCTCGCCAATGATTACGGCGATGCCGTCAAAGGCAGCGACAAACCTGACCGTATCGGACCACTACGTGGTATGCAAAAAGGGGTTATTACCCAGCAAGAGATGAAACGGGCGCTCATCATTACCGTCGTGCTCATCTGTCTCTCCGGACTGGCGCTGGTCGCAGTGGCGTGCCATACGCTGGCCGATTTTGTCGGCTTCCTGATTCTGGGCGGGTTGTCGATCATCGCCGCAATCACCTACACCGTGGGCAATCGCCCTTATGGTTATATCGGTCTGGGTGATATTTCCGTACTGGTTTTCTTTGGCTGGTTGAGCGTGATGGGGAGCTGGTATTTGCAGGCGCATACGTTGATTCCGGCATTGATCCTTCCGGCGACCGCCTGTGGCCTGCTGGCAACAGCGGTTCTGAATATTAATAACCTGCGTGATATCAATAGCGACCGCGAGAATGGCAAAAATACACTGGTGGTGCGCTTAGGTGCAGTAAACGCGCGTCGTTACCATGCCTGCCTGCTGATCGGCTCACTGGTGTGCCTGGCGCTGTTTAATCTCTTTTCGCTGCACAGCCTGTGGGGCTGGTTGTTCCTGCTGGCAACGCCGTTACTGGTGAAACAGGCTCGTTATGTGATGCGTGAAATGGATCCGGTAGCGATGCGACCAATGCTGGAACGCACTGTCAAGGGCGCATTACTGACTAACTTGCTGTTTGTTTTAGGGATATTCCTAAGCCAGTGGGCAGCATAACTGACAAATATCAATTAACAATTGATGATTTTGCCAACAACCCACATAGCGCGATATACTGAAAATTCTCGCAGCAACTGAATGTTAAGCCTATGAAATACGATACTTCCGAGCTTTGTGACATCTATCAAGAAGATGTCAACGTCGTGGAACCGCTGTTCTCCAACTTTGGTGGACGGGCGTCGTTTGGCGGACAAATCATCACGGTAAAATGTTTCGAGGACAACGGGTTGCTGTATGATCTGCTCGAACAGAATGGTCGTGGTCGTGTTCTTGTCGTCGATGGCGGTGGTTCTGTTCGTCGCGCACTGGTCGATGCTGAACTGGCGCGTCTGGCAGTACAAAATGAATGGGAAGGCCTGGTCATTTACGGCGCGGTGCGTCAGGTAGATGACCTGGAAGAGCTGGATATCGGCATCCAGGCGATGGCGGCAATTCCGGTCGGTGCTGTTGGCGAAGGCATTGGTGAAAGCGATGTCCGCGTCAACTTTGGCGGCGTCACCTTCTTCTCCGGCGACCATCTCTATGCCGACAATACCGGGATTATTCTTTCTGAAGATCCGCTGGATATCGAATGATAAAAAAGGCACCGCAAGGTGCCTTTTTTCTGCGTTACCTGTTGCCTACACAGTAAAGCAATTACGCGAAAGATGAAGCGTAATCAGACCTCTTCCATGCGACCCAGCAGGGCCTGCAGACGTTCCTGCCAGCCGTTCTGCTGTTCTTTCAGATGGTTGTTCTCACGCTCCAGCTCTTCGCGCTGATGCTGGGCATTTTGAACTTCCTGCGACAGTGAGTTGTTCTTTTCTTTCAGCTCTTCGATTTCCATCTGCAACAAAGTGATGGTATCAATCGCCTGCTGTACTTTTGCTTCCAGTTTCTCAAACACTTCTAATGACATTGTCATACCTCTCCTGAATTGCAAGGCGTTGATGGATATATATCCTCGTCCCGATTATCGGTGACGCCTTAATAAATACGTGCACGTTTTCGTTAGCTCCGATTGTATGAAGCCGCGCCATCTCTGTCCAGCAGCACGCCTTGCAGATTCCGGTTTGCCACACTTTTCATCCTTCTCCTGGTGACATAACCCACATGAATCGAAAATGTTAAAAAATTTGTTGCAAGAATGATTTAACAAACGTGCATCATGTAAGAAGATGTGAAACAAATGGCGCGATAACGCTCATTTTATGACGCGGCACACACATTTTGATTTCGATATTTCTCGTTTTTGCTCGTTAACGATAAATTCACAGGATGCCTACAAGCATCGTGAACGTCAGTGACTTTCACGCTTACAACAAACATTAACTCTTCAGGATCCGATTATGAGTCAAACATCAACCTTGAAAGGCCAGTGCATTGCCGAATTCCTAGGGACCGGGTTGTTGATTTTTTTCGGTGTGGGTTGCGTTGCAGCACTTAAAGTCGCTGGTGCGTCTTTTGGTCAGTGGGAAATCAGTGTCATTTGGGGACTAGGGGTGGCAATGGCCATCTACCTGACCGCAGGGGTTTCCGGCGCGCATCTTAATCCCGCTGTCACTATTGCGTTGTGGCTGTTTGCCTGTTTCGACAAGCGAAAAGTTATTCCTTTTATCGTTTCACAAGTTGCTGGTGCTTTCTGCGCTGCGGCATTAGTTTACGGACTTTACTACAATTTATTCCTCGACTTCGAACAGACCCATCATATTGTTCGCGGCAGCGTCGAAAGTGTTGATCTGGCGGGCACATTCTCTACTTACCCTAACCCTCATATCAATTTTGTGCAGGCTTTCGCAGTTGAAATGGTGATTACCGCTATTCTGATGGGGCTGATCCTGGCGCTCACGGACGATGGTAACGGTGTACCGCGTGGGCCATTGGCACCGTTGTTGATTGG